>JBCCVW010000013.1:0-38453 GCA_039194665.1 Actinomycetota bacterium | reverse complement strand
GCCAAACGCACCGCCACCACCGAACAACGACAGGCACTCGCAGCAATGCACGCCACCTGCGCCCACCCGCAGTGCAACATGCCGTTCAACGCCTGCCGCATCCACCACCTCAACTGGTGGACCCGCGACCTCGGACCCACCGACATGGACAATCTCATCCCCGTCTGTGAGCACCACCACCACCAACTACACGAAGGCGGCTGGGGTCTCACCATGAACCCCGACCGCATCGCCACCTGGACCCGACCCGACGGCACCATCTACTGGACCGGATCAACAATCGACCGCCACCAACCAGCGGCGTAACGGCCAGCCAGTTCCCCTCCCGAAACCGACTCAGGCCGAGTCGGACGCCGGCAACAACTTCAGGCGGCCGTCGCCATCGAAGGTCAATCCGGCGCGCCCCGACGTGAGCGCACGGATGCCGTCGCCGAGCAGGTCGGCGCGCCATCCCGAAGCCAGGCGCGCATCGTCATCGCCGCGCAAGAACGCCACGATGTCGGCGCGCGTTGCCAACAACGCGTTGTCGATCGCTTCGTCGCGGGCGAGCTGGCTGACCCAGGCCGAGATCAAGGTGATCGCCGGCCGCAGGTTGCGATCGAGGTCGTCGACAGAAGGTGGCGGGTCCGGAGCGGTCGCGTCGCGCGCCGCGCGCACCGCTTCGAGGATCTCTTCGCCGAGCGCGCCGCGCGAGTGGCGCTCGTCGACGCCGCGCGCTTGAAGCAATTCGGTTGCATTCTGTGGCCGTCGTTGGGCGATCCCGAGCACGGCCAGGTCTGGCAGAACGTGCCGCGCCGGGACGTCGGTGCGCATCGCCCGTCGTTCGCGCCAAGCCGCCACCGAACAGGCCACCGCCCGCGCTGCCGGTCGCAACGTTCGGGCGTCACGGATCTTCAGCCACGCATGTTCGGGCTCGGCGCCGCTGACCGGCCGGGTACGCAACTCCTCGCACGCGTCGAGCGCCCAGTCGATGCGACCCCGCTCGGCAAGTTGCGCGACCAACCGGTCGTGCACCTCCAGGAGATACTCCACGTCGACTGCGGCGTACTGCTTCTGCGCGTC
Source organism: Actinomycetota bacterium (assembly GCA_039194665.1). Lineage (GTDB taxonomy): Bacteria > Actinomycetota > Acidimicrobiia > Acidimicrobiales > Ilumatobacteraceae > JABSQH01. The sequence continues at coordinate 37,391 of JBCCVW010000013.1, read as the reverse complement.
GGTCAGCGGCCGCCGCAACCAATCGGTCAACCGGTCACCCTTGGCCGGCGTGACCCCGAGTTCGCCCTGCAGCAGGCTGACGAGCGACGGCGTGCCGTAGCCGACGAAGCCAGCGGCCAGCTGAGTGTCGAACAGACGCTGAGGTACGGAGCCGACCGAGTGCGTGAGCACGTCGAGGTCCTGTTGCGCGGCGTGTGCGACGCACAATGCCGGCGACCCGAACACCGCGTCGAACGCCTTGACGTCGACAGCGAGCGGATCGATCAGGGCCAGTCGCTGGGCTCCGTCGACGTGCCACGCCACCTGGACGAGTGCCAGCTTCGGGTAGTAGGTGCGTTCGCGATGGAACTCGGTGTCGAGGGCGTATCGCGGAGCGTCGATCAGTTCGGTGGCGATGCGATCGAGTTCGGATTGCTCGTCGACCCAGTGATAGTCGATCGGCGGAGGCGCGGTGCGCCGACCACGGTTAGCCATGTACTTGATCGGCGCTCGTCGTCACTGCCCGCAGGCTACCGATCACACACCGCGCGCCCAGGGATCGGCCGCCGGTCGCGACTTACGCCGATCCGTCGTCGAGCGTGAGCGCCCGCAGTTGTTCGGGGTCGTTGACGTTGACCAGCGCGTCGGCGGCCACCGTCACATCGACCACCGTCAACGCGTCGACCGCCTCGTGCACGGCGCGCGTGCCGGCAGCGAAGACATTGGTGAGTGCCGGACACGCCGACGGACGCCATACCGCAACGGCCGACTCTCGTCTCTCGGTCCGGGCCATCGCGACATCCGCATCGGGGTGGTCGCCGAGCGCGGTGAAAAGCTCGCCGACCACGGCAGCATGCAGGCGTGGCAGATCACACGCCACAACGGCGACGAGCGCCTCGTCGTCTGCCTCGGAGAAGTACTCGAGCGCCGTAATCACGCCGCCGAGCGGGCCCTCGCCGGGGTGTCGGTCAGCGACCACGTCGTAGCCGAGGACGTCGAGTTCGGCCCGATCGCCGCCGATGAGCACGACGGGATGCGCCTCCGCCGCAGCGAGCACCGCAGCGACGCGGCGACCCATCGGCACTCCGTCGACCTCGATCGCCGCCTTGTTGCGGCCCATCCGCCTGCTCGCGCCGCCGCACAACACCGCACCGTGTCGACTCATGCCACGAGCCGCATGTCACGGCTGGATGTCACGGGATGCCGCTCGGGTCGAGCTGGAGGAGGAACGTGCGACAGCGCTCGGCCTCATCGTTCTCTCCGATCGCTGCGGCCATCTCCCCCAGCCCGCGCAGCGAGCGGAGAAACCCGGCGTTACCGGGCTCCGCCCACCGGACGTACCCGCTTCCCCGCCAGCCATTGGCGCGCAAGGCGTCGAGGCCCCGGTGATAGCCGACGCGATACGCGGCGTAACGCTCGATCGGATCGCGGCCGAGATCGCCCAATTCGGCCCAGGCCAGCAGAAAGCGGGGGTCAGCGGCGATGACTTCGGCGACTGCGGCGCGGCGTTGATCGAGATCGTCGGTCGCGACTGCGTCGGTGAGCGCCGCAGCGAGCGCCGCTGACGGGTCCGGCAACACGGTGGATGGCAGGCCCTGCGACATGTGGATCGGTTGATCGGACACGCTCGGATCGTACCTGGCAGGACATGATCGGCTCGGGTGCGCCAGCGGACCGCTCGAGCGGCCGACGGTGCCACGGGCCTGTGGGCCGGCCGACCTAGGGTGCTCGACGTGGCCGTTGTCATCGCGTTGACCCTCGACGAGGCGCGCAACATCGGCATTGCGCTCGCCATTGGATTCCTCGTGCTCGCCGGCGTCTCGTTCTGGCTGATGAAAACGATCGTGCAGAAGCTGTTGGCCGCCGCTGTACTCGTCGTGTTGGCCTTCGCCGTGTGGACGCAGCGGGCATCACTACAGGACTGCGCCGACAAGGTCACCGGCAACTTCGAACGGGTCGGCACCGACGTCACCGTCACCGACACCGAGTGTTCGTTCTTCGGGTTCACCGTGACGATCTCCGACCCGCGCGACGACACGGGCACCGACGACGACCAGAGCGATACCGACGGTTAGACGAGACTCGGCTCACTCCAGCGTGACGATGCGCAACACGTCGGTGGCGACCCCGTCGGGCGTCCAGCGTCGCGGACCATCTGCAGGCCGGAGGGTCGGCGCGCCGACCAGTGCGACCACCGTGTCGCCAGTGGCGACCAGACCGTGTTCTAGGGCACGCTCGATGGCAAACCACACCATCTCGTCGGTCGAGTCGTACTGATCGACCTGCACCGGCTGAACGCCCCACACCAAGCTGAGGGCGCGCACTGTTGACTCATCGGGCGCCAACCCGATCAGCGGCGCCTCCGGCCGGAAGCGGGCCATCGCCTTCGCCGTTCGCCCGCTGCGCGTACAGCACAGGATCGCCGAGGCATCGACGTCGTGGCTCGCCTGCCAGGCGGCGTGGGTGATCGCCGCAGTCACCGGATGGATCGACGCAAGGTGCTCGGCGCCCTCGCCAGCTCGACGCTGCTCGCGGCCCAACCGTTGCGCCCAGCCTCGGTAGCTCGCCTCGGACTCAGCGCGCTCGGCCACGGTGCCCATCGTTGCGACGACACCTGCGGGGTCGCGCCCGATCGCGGTCTCGCCCGACAGCATGATCGCGTCGGTTCCGTCGAACACTGCATTCGCTACGTCGCTGACCTCGGCACGTGTTGGCGATGGGGCATGGATCATCGACTCGAGCATCTGGGTTGCCGTGATCACCGGGACACCCGCCTCCACGCACCGACGGATGATCCGCTTCTGCAGATGTGGCACATCTTCGACCGGACAGTCGATCCCCAGATCGCCGCGCGCGACCATCACGGCATCGCTCACTTCGATGATGTCGTCGAGCACGTCGATTGCGGCCCGGGTTTCGATCTTGGCGACGAGCTCGGCTTGACCACCGACCACATCGCGCACTCGCTGAACGTCAGCCGCCGCCCGCACGAACGACACGGCGAGATAGTCCACGTCCTCCGCACACATCGCCGCCGCCAGCTCGAGATCCTCGTCAGTGGGCGTCGGTAGACGAAGCGTCTCCGACGAAAGGTGCACGCCGGGCTCGCCGTTGGTGTGCCCGCCGGTGTCCACCCGAGCGAGCGCCGCATCGGCATGCACGTCGGTGACCGTCATCGATATCGCCCCGTCGCCCAGCTGCACCCGCGCGCCGGCGTCGAGGTCGTCCAGCAGCGTCGCGTATGGCACCGAGATCGTCCCGGCGTCGCTGGTGCCGTCGCCGGCGACCAGACGGATCAGGCTGCCGGGGCTGAGGTCGACCCCGCCGTGTGGAAAGTGTCCGGCGCGGATCTTGGGCCCGGGGAGGTCTGCCAACACGGCAACCGGTCGCCCGATGGCTGCAGCGCAGGAGCGCACCTCGCGGAGGCGGGCGCAATGCTCCTCGAGGGCACCGTGGCTGAGGTTGAGCCGGACAACGTCGACACCCGCAGACAGCGTGTCGCGCAGCACGTTGCCGACGTCGGTCGCTGGGCCGATCGTCGCCACGATCTTCGTTCTGCGAGCCACTTCTGGTTGTCTAGCACTCGATGAACCCACGCGCGCTCGACGATCTGATCGCCTTCCTCGACGACTCGCCGTCGCCGTGGCATGCCGTGCAATCGGTACGCGCCCGGCTCGACGGGTATTCGGCGCTCGACGAGACCGCCGCATGGTCCACCGTGCCCGAACGCGGGTTGGTCGTCCGCGGCGGCGCACTGATCGCCTGGCACATTCCGACGGGGCTGGCCCCGAGCGCGCCGCTACACATCGTTGGTGCGCATACCGACTCACCGTGCCTGCGCGTCAAACCGCACCCCGACGCCGGCGTCGGTGGGTGGCGACAACTCGCCGTCGAGACCTACGGCGGCATCCTCAACAACACCTGGCTCGATCGGGATCTGGCCGTGGCGGGGATCGTCCTCGACGCCGACGGTGCACCGATCTTGTTCGACAGCCACGTGCCGATCGCCCGCGTGCCGCAGCTCGCCGTCCATCTCGATCGCGGCGTCAACGCCGACGGCCTCAAGCTCGACACACAACGGCACCTGCTTCCCGTATGGAGCCTCGCTCCCGACGGTCCCGACGATTTCGCCGAGTGGCTCGCGGACACCGCCGGCCTGGCAACGTCGCCGACATGGTGGGAACTGTGCCTGTACGACGCGCAGGGCGCGGCGGTGATCGGCGCCGACCGGTCGATGCTCGCGTCGGGCCGTCTCGACAACCTGCTGTCGTGCTGGGCCGCGGCCACGGCCCTCAACTCAGCGACACCCGACGGCCACGGCGCGGTGATCGTGCTCAACGATCACGAAGAGGTCGGCTCGGCGAGCACGAGCGGCGCGGCGGGTCCATTCCTCGACACCGTTTTGCGTCGGCTGGTCGCTGGACGGGGCGGCTCTGCCGACGATCTGGCGCGATCGTTCGCCGGTTCGGCCTGCATCTCTGCAGACAACGCCCACGCGCTCCATCCGAACTACGTCGACCGTCACGAACCGGGCCACCAACCAATGTTCAACGCCGGACCGGTGATCAAGGTCAACGCCAACCAGCGGTATGCCACCTCGGCCGCCACGGCGGAGCAGTTCCAACGCGCATGCGACACCGCCGGGGTGCCGTGGCAGGTGTTCGTGTCGCGCAACAACATGCCGTGCGGATCGACCATCGGACCGCTCACCGCAACACGACTGGGCATCGCCACCGCCGACGTCGGCGTCGCTCAGCTGTCGATGCACTCAGCGCGTGAGCTCTGTGGTGTCGACGACCCACCGGACCTGAGCGCCGCCCTGACGGCATTCTTCGAGCAGCGCTGAGCAGCGGCGAGACGATCGCACCGACCGGTCAGCCGGCGCGCGATTGCGCCTCGTCGAAGAGCCGTTGCAGGTCGGCCGACAGCCGCTCGGTCATGTCGGCGATTGCCCGCCGCGACACGCGACCGCGCTCGCTGACCTCGGCAACGATCGGTTCGCCGATGACCACCTGAACCTGGCGTGCGTAGATCCGCTTGGCGCCCCGCGGCATGACCCGCGCCGACCCCCCGATCCCCACGGGCACGATCGGCACCCCCGCGCGTGCTGCGACGAAGGCAGCACCATCGAACAGCGGCTGCACGATCGGGCCGTCCTTGCGTTCACCTTCTGGGAAGAGCACCAACGGCTCGCCGTTTTCGAGCACCGCGATGCATCGGCGCAACGCCTCACGGTCGGCGCTCCCGCGGGCCACGGGAAACCCGCCGAGCGCGGAGAACACCCACCCGATACGCGGGTACTTCCACATCTCCTGCTTGCCCATGAAGCGGACCCGGCGATGGGTGATGCAGGCGACGATCGGCGTGTCGATGTAGCTGCGATGCACGGGAGCGATGACGTAGGGCCCGTCGGCGGGGAGATTCGTCCGTCCGCTGATCCGGATACGGGTGACCACGGCCACCACGACGTGCACGAGCCCCCGGACCAGTGCGTAGAAGGCAAGTGCGATCCGTGAATAGCCGGCGAGGTGGGTCGACCCCGGCGCCGCACCCGGATCGCTCACGACTCCTCCCCGGCACCGGTCGAGGCGATACGCATGTGCACGACCGCGACGAGCTCGTCGACCACCGCGTCGATCGGCAGATCGCTGGTGTCGACGGTGACCGCATCGGCACCGGCTCGCAGTGGACTGTCGGCACGTGATGAGTCCTTGCGGTCGCGTTCGACGATCGACGCCTCGACATCGTCGACCGAGCCGCCGATCTCGGCCACGCGTCGTTCGGCACGCACACGCGGTGAGGCGGTGACGTAGGCCTTCAGAAGTGCATCTGGGAACACCACGGTGCCGATGTCGCGACCCTCGACCACGGCCCCCCCGTGGTCGCCAACCCACGCCCGCTGCCGTGCCACCAGCTCCCGTCGTACGGCGCTGTTCGCGGCGATGGCGCTGACCGCTCCCGTGACGTCACGACTGCGAATCTCGACGGTCACATCGACGCCGTCGACGACCACCTGTTGGTCGTCGACACGCAGGTCGATCGTTCGACTCACCTCGGCCACGGCATCGTCATCTGCGGGTTCGACGCCGCGACGCAGCACAGCGACCGTGACTGCGCGGTACATCGCGCCGGTGTCGAGATAGCCGAGGCCAAGCACCGTTGCCAGGCGCCGTCCGACGGTGCTCTTTCCGGCACCGGCCGGCCCGTCGATCGCCACCACGGTTCCCTGCGGTACCGCTGTCGTCATCGGCTGGGAGACACTATCGGCAAACCCTGCGCCGAACCGGAAGACGGTGGACGATCGTATGGTGGACGGTCATGAGCACGGGGTCGACGCCGGTGGTGATGGTGCACGGATGGGGTGGCTCCTTCGCCACCACGTGGGAGCAAGGCGGGCTCCCCGCACTCCTCGAGGAGAGCGGCCGCACCGTTGTCGGTGTCGACCTGCTCGGGCACGGCACCGCTCCCAAGCCCGTGGAACCCGACGCGTACGCGGAGCTCGGTGGACGCGTCCTCGACGCCGTTGCCGACATCGACGCACCGATCGATGCGGTGGGCTTCTCGCTGGGCGCGTTGACCCTGCTGCGTCTGGCGAGCGCGCACCCGGAACGCTTCGGCCGATTGGTGCTGGCCGGCATCGGCAAGAACGTGTTCGATCGATCGTCGTCGGGTACCGAGGCGTTGATCGCCGGTCTCGATCACCTCGCTGCGGGCGGCGACGCGTCCGAATTGACCACCCAGGTGCGGCACTTCGTCGACTACGCCCACCAACCCGGAAACGACCCAGCAGCGTTGCGTGCGCTGATGGCGCATCGCGGCGAACCGATCGATGCCGCTGGGTTGGCGGTGATCGACGCCGAGACGGTGGTGGTCGTCGGCGACCGCGACTTCGTCTATCCGGCTGACGAACTCGTTGCTGCGTTGCCCAACGCTCGGGCGGTCACCCTGCGCAACGTCGACCACTTCGCTACTCCGTCGGCGTTCGGACTGTTCGACGTTGTCCTGGAGACTCTCGCCGCGCCGTGATCGCCACCACCGATGTCGACATCGCCGTCTCGGCCTTGACCGGCGGCGGCGTCGTCGCCGTGCCCACCGAGACCGTGTACGGATTGGCCGCCGACATCACTCAACCGGCTGCGGTCGAGCGCATCTTCGCCATCAAGGGACGGCCTGCGGATCATCCGTTGATCGTGCATATTGCCGACTTCGACGGGCTCGCCGCGTGCGCGGCGGAGGTTCCCGCTGCGGCCGCTCGCTTGGCCTCGGCGTTCTGGCCCGGTCCGCTCACGGTGATCGTGCCCCGACGCGGTGACCTCGACCCGACGGTTGCAGGGGGACGCGACACCGTTGGCGTGCGCATGCCGGCGCATCCACTCACCACGGCGGTGATCGACCGTCTGGGCGCGCCGGTGGCAGCCCCCTCCGCCAACCGCTTCGGCGCGGTCAGCCCGACGACCGCCCAACACGTGCTCGCCGACCTTGGGCCGTTCCTTGATCCGCAGCGCGACGCGGTGCTCGATGGTGGCCCGTGTCGCGTCGGGCTTGAGTCGACGATCGTCGATTGCACGGTCGATCCGCCACAGATCCTGCGTGCTGGGGCGATCACCGGCGACCAGATCGACGCCGCGATCGAGCGCGCCCATGCGCCCTCGAGTGGACCCGCCAGAGCCAGCGGCATGCTGCCGTCGCACTACGCGCCTCGGGCGCGGGTGATCGTCGTCGACGACCGCGACGCGGCCAACTCGGCGGTGGCCGCTGCGACGACGGCGGGGCGACGCGCCGCCATCATCGATCACACCGACGATCTCGTCGAGTACGCCCACGAGCTGTACGCCGACCTCCGGCGGCTCGACGCACAGGGCTACGACGAGATCGTCGCCCTCGTTCCCCCCGCACATGGGCTGGGCGCCGCGATCGCTGATCGGTTGTACAAGGCGGCGGGGCCGCGGCCGAGCTGATTGGAGGCGACGTCAACCCAGCGCAGTGTCGGGCCAATCGAGTTCGTTGAGCCCCCGAATCCACCAGTCGCGGATGATGTCCACGATCTCCGACTCATCCGCTGTCCACCCGACAACTGTCGACGCATCGATGGCCACGATGAGCGACACGGTCGACGCGCCCGCGTCGGGCACCAGGTCGAGCCGACACCACGCCTCGACTGGTGCAGCATCGTCGCCGAGCCCGGCGTGGTGCACCTCGAAGCGAACCACGGCTTCGAGGCGGTACGGAGGATCGTCGTCGAGCACATCGCCGTTCATCGCGGCCACCAGCAACAGTGCCTCGAACGCCTCGACAGGGAGTGCTTCGATCACGAACGACGGCGCGTCGCGAGCCCACGTGGTCGGCTGGCCAGCCCGCGAACCACGCTGTCCGGTGCTGCTTGTCGACATGCTGCCGGCACCGTCTGCTGCCCCACGTTTCTCGGGAACGTCGCTGTCTGCGGGCGGCGTGCGGGTGTCGATGTCTCGCGCGGCAAGGACAACACCGACCGCATCGTTGATGGCGCCCATCGAGGCTGCACCGCCGCCGACGTCAGGATGATGTTGCTTCGCCAGTCGACGGTACGCAGCGCGTACCTCCTCCGTCGTCGCCCCTCGGTCGAGGCCCAACAGTGTCAGCGCAGCCTCGAGTTCGTCAGTCACCAGGACCACGGCGCGCGGTCGGTTGCGGCGCGCAGCTCCGCATACGCAGCGCGCCGCTCATCAACCGAGCGGTCTCCTGCCGGCTCGACGCGACGACGAACACCGAGACCCCATCGCGCCGCGACCTCTTCCGGTGCCACGCCGCCGACGGCGGCTGCAGCCTGTACTGCGGCGCCAGCGGCAACCGCCTCGTCGAGATCGACCAGCTCGACCGGGCAACCCGCCCCAGCGGCAATCGTGCCGGCGAGTGCGGCCGACCGGCTCCCGCCGCCGGTGAGCACCAATCGTTCGACGCGCGGGCCCACCCGACGCAGCGAGTCGAGCGCGTCGAGCAGGCCGAACGCCACCCCATCGACTGCCGCTCGAGCGAGTTGCTCGCGGGTGACATCGCTGCGCAGCCCGGCCAGGACGCCGTGCGCGCCGGGACGGTTCGGGGTGCGCTCGCCATCGAAGTACGGCAACAGCGTTGGACCCGGTGACTCGTCGACGTGCAACGCCAACCGGTCGAGTTCCGCAGGGTCAACGCCGAGTAGCCGACGGATCGCATCGAGCACCCGACCTGCGTTCGACGTGCACACGAGTGGCAAGAAGCGCCCGGTGGCATCGGCGAAGCCAGCCACCTCGCCAGCCGGATCGCTGGTTGGCGAGTCGACGACTGCGTACGCCGTACCCGACGTGCCGATGGAGATCACCCCCTCACCGGCGCGCACGCCGATGCCCAGCGCTGCGGCCATGTTGTCGCCCGTGCCTGCACCGACAACAGCTCCGGCTATCCGTGGGTGCGCAGCGATACCCGCCACGTCAGCGGGCCCCAGCACCAACGGCAGGCGACCGCTCCAGTCCACATCAGGGTCGACGAGCTCCAACAAATCGAAGCGATACCGCCCTTCAGGCGCCGACCAGTATCCGGTGCCCGAGGCGTCGCCCCGATCGGTCGTGTACTCGCCTGTCAGCCGCCGGGTCAATTCGTCGTGCGGCAGTAGGACGTGGGCGATGCGATCGAACGCCGAGCGCTGGGTGCGGCGCAGCCACGCCAACTTGGTGATGGTGAAAGCACTCACGGGTACCGATCCGACAGCGGCGGCCCAGCCCTCGGCACCAAGCTCGGCGGTCAACCGGACGGCGTCGTCACTCGATTCGGTGTCGTTCCACAGTTTGGCTGGGTGCACCGGCTGATCGTCGCGATCCAGCGCCACCATGCCGTGCTGCTGCCCGGCGACAGCCACCGCCACGACCGTCGGCGCAGCGAGCCCGCCCAACGCGGCCACCAACGCTCGGTCGAACGCCTGCCACCACGCGTCGGGCTCCTGCTCGGCGCACGGCGGCTGAACGACGGGATGGTCGGCGGCGCCACGGCCGACGAGCCGGCCCTCGTCGAGGGTGCGCACCTCCACCTTCGTCGACTGCGTCGAGGAATCGACGCCGACGACCAGCTCACTGACCACGCCTCCACCATCGCAGGTCGCACGCCCCTATGGTCGCCCTGAGCCCGGTTTTGCCCAGCTGACCCGTCCCCGAGCACGCGTCAGCGACCGCTACTACGATCCGCGTCATGGAGCTCGCCGAGATCGAACGTGATGATGGCATCAGTCAGGTAGCGCTCGTCGGCAAGCTCGACATCGCTGGGCTCCACGAGGTCGATGTGTTGTTCCACGGTGTCACCGCAGCGAAACAACGACCCGCAGTCGTCGACCTCTCCGGGGTTGAGTACATCGCCTCGCTCGGCATGGGGATGCTGATCTCGTGCGCCCAATCCCTCCAGCGGCGCGGATACAAGCTGGCGCTCTACGGGGCACGGGGCGTGGTCGACGAAGCACTACGCGCTGCCGCGATCGATCAGGTGATTCCGATGGTCGACACACTCGACGCTGCGCTCACCCTCGTGCGTGTCGACTGAGCGAAATGCGCCGCTGGACAATCGACGTTTCACTGCGCGCGATCAGTGACACGCAGCAGGAACTCGCCCTGCACCTCGAGGTGCTCGGTGTCGAGGCGCGCGCCTCGTTCGTGATCATTCTCGTGTACGAAGAAGTCGCCAGAAATCTTGTTGACCATGCAGCCGGGGGTGCAGCCGGGGGTGCAGCCGGGGGTGCAGCGGGGGGTGCGGCCGGCAGCGCAGCCGACGGCGAAACCGACACCTTCGACGTCCATCTCCATCACGCCGTCTCCGCGACCACGATCACCATCGAAGACGAGTTCGCTCCGTTCGATCCGACGAGTATCGAGCCCGAGCCGATCAGCGACTCGCTCGAGGACCACTCCGGTCACGGCCTGGGTTTGCGGTTGCTCACCGACATGACCGACGAGCTGCGCTATGAGCGCGTGGGCTCCCGCAATCGGCTGAGCGCTACCGTGCACCACCGGTGACCCTGGCCTACGACGACGACGTTTTCCCGTCCGGACAATCGATCACCCTCGACGCGGGCGAGACGCTGTTCACCGAAGGCGACCCGGCGACCGACGCCTACCTCCTCCTCACCGGCACGTGCTCGCTCTACCGGGGCACCGACCTGGTCGACACCATCCACACCGGCGAGTTCATCGGAGAGATCTCGCTGATCGGCGAAACCATGCGCACCGGGACCGTGCGTGCCGAGACCGACATCGAGTTGCTGCAGCTGTCGAGGCGGGCGCTGGCCGATGCGCTGGGGTCGTCCGACGAGCTGTTCTGGGTGATGCTGCGCACCATCGTGCGCAGGGCGACGCTCAGCGCCCGTCGAGAAGGCCAATACCGCAGCGAACACGAGGCGCTGCGCGACCAGCAAGAGTCGATGCTTCCCGACCTCAGTGCTCTTCCGGAGGGGATCGGCTTCCGCGCGACCGGTCGCTGGGAGCCGAGCACGTTCGCTTCGGGCGATCTCTACGAGGTCGTGCGCGTCGACGAGACCAGGTGGTTGTTCGCCATCGGTGACGTGATGGGCCACGGCGCGCAGGCCTCGCTGACGATGGCCATTGCCCGCGCGCAGATCCGTGAGCTCGCCCAGACCTCGCGCCGCACCGACGAGCTGTTGTTGCGGCTCGACGGCTACATGCGTGACAACGCCCCACCGCGCCAGGCGCTGACGATGTTCGTTGCGCTGTATGACCGCAGCAACCGTTCGCTGGAGTACAGCTCGGCGGGACACCCGTACCCGCTGCTCGCGCGAGGCGCCGACGTATCGGTGTTACCCGGCCGACCAGGCGTACTCCTCGGGCTCCCGATGGTGGCCGGCGACGGCTACCACCGGGCAACCACGATCATGATGCGCGGCGATCAACTCCTGCTGCTCACCGACGGGCTGTTCGAAGTCCCGTCCAGCGGTGGACAGCTCGGCGTGCAGGGGCTCGCCAACCGGTTCGCCGACATCGTTGCCACCGGCTCGTCGACGATCATCGACGACCTCTTCGACCGGCTACGCGCCGAACTCGAGGAGCTCGGCGAGTCGGCCGACGACGACGATCGCACGGCGCTGCTGATCGGCTTCGACTGACATCGCCGCATCGAACACGGACCCGGTGTTCTTGTTGCGCGGCGGCGCCCCGCTACGATCGCCGACCCATGCGCCGCACCCTGGTCACGCTGGGACTCATCGTCCTGGCGCTCGGGCTCATGTCGGCGCCAGCATCGGCGCAGTCTGACGAACCGCCACGGTTCGAAGGGGCCCTCGAAGATGCGTCCGGCCCGGTCGCCGATGTGCGCATCGTCGTGACAGAAGTGGTCGACGACGCCGACTCGACTGGCGAGGAGCCCTTCGCCGGCGAAACGGTGTCCGATGCCGATGGGCTGTGGGTGATCGAGGTCCCGGACCGACGCGGCACGTATCTCGTCGAAATCGATATCGCCACGCTCCCCGAGGGCGTCGCGCTCGACGAAGAAGACACTGTGCGCGAGAGCTCGATCAGCCGCCCCGGGCAGGTTCGAGTGATCAACTTTGCGCTCGGCGGGCAAGACACCGGCGGCACCTCCACGTTCGATCAGGTCGCCCAGGCGACGGTCAACGGCGTGAAGCTCGGCCTGATCATCGCGATGTGCTCCATCGGACTCTCATTGATCTACGGGACCACCGGCCTGATCAACTTCGCCCACGGCGAGCTGGTGACATTCGGCGCCGCGCTGGCCTGGTGGCTCAACACGCAGTCGCTCGAGTCGGGGTTGATCCTCTCGGCCGCGCTCGCCGTGCTGGGCGGATCGCTGCTCGGCGCAGGTGTGGAGAAAGGCATCATGGCGCCACTGCGCCGCCGCAAGCTCGGATCGTTCCAGTTCGTGGTGGTCACGATCGGGATGTCGCTCGTCGGACGGCAGCTGTTTCAGCTGTGGATCGGCGAAGGCAACCTCACCTACCGGCAGTATCAGATCCAGACGCCGTGGGACATCGGCCCGATTTCGATCACCCCACGTGACCTCACGATCATCGTTGTGTCCGCAGTCGTCCTCGTCGGCGTGGCCACGGTGCTGCAACTCACACGTCTCGGCAAGGGCATGCGCGCCGTGTCCGACAATGCCGACCTCGCCGCGTCGTCGGGGATCGCGGTGAACCGGGTGATTCTGTGGGTCTGGATGAGTGGCGCCGGGTTGGCGGCGCTCGGCGGCGTGTTCTTCGGGCTCTCCGAAGTCGTCAAGTTCGACATGGGCTTCCGCCTCCTACTCTTGATGTTCGCCGCCGTGGTCCTCGGTGGCCTGGGAACTGCATACGGCGCCATGGTCGGCGGCGTGGTGATCGGCCTCGTCACCGAAATCAGCACGGTCTGGGTTGAACCGGAGCTGAAGTTCCTCTGGGCGTTGCTCGTGCTGATTCTGGTGCTGCTGGTTCGTCCGCAAGGGATTCTCGGATCGAAGGAGCGCGTCGGCTGATGGATCTGATCACCGTGCTGCTCGATGGCCTACGCGCCTCCGTCGGCCCCAACGCGGCGATCTTTGCGCTCTTGGCGATCGGCCTCAACGTGCACTTCGGTTACACCGGCCTCACCAACTTCGGTCAGGTCGGGTTCATGATGGTCGGCGCCTACGGCACGGCGATCTTCGTCACAACGTGGGGCGGCAGCTTGTGGCTCGGAATCCCGTTCGGGTTGCTCTGTGCGGGCGTGTTCGCTGTCCTGCTCGGGATTCCCACACTGCGATTACGCGCCGACTACTTCGCCATCACCACCATCGCGGCGGCGGAAATCATCCGGTTCCTGATCCGTTCACGCGCGGCCACCGACGTGACCGGCGGACCATTCGGGCTGCAGGGCGTGTCGGGGTCGTTCCGCGAGATCAACCCGTACCCCGAGTCGTGGGAAATCAGCTTTCGCAATTTCAACTTCAGCAACCAAGATCTGTGGCTGCTCACCGTGGCGTGGGTCCTCGTCGCGCTGTGCACTCTCCTCGTCGCCATGCTCGTCCGCGCCCCGTTCGGACGGGTACTCAAGTCGATCCGCGAGGACGAGGACGCAGCACGCAGCTTGGGCAAGAACGTATTCAGCTACAAGATGCAGTCGCTGGTGATCGGCGGCGTGATCGGTGGTCTCGCGGGCGTGGTCGACGTGCTCAATACCGGCGGTGCCGTACCGGAGGGCTTCCGTGCCGAAACGACGTTCTTCGCCTACACCGCGCTCATCTTGGGCGGGGCCGCGACGCCGATCGGACCGGTCGTCGGTGCGATGCTGTTCTGGTTCATGCGCGTCGGCATCGAGAGCTTCATTCGCGAGCTGTCAGCCCAGTCGTGGCCGCCCGACTGGTTGACCAACTTCCTCGATGGTCAGGAGGGCGTCATTTCGGTGGCGTGTATGGGGTTGATGTTGATCTTGCTGATGGTGTTCCGTCCGCAAGGAATCTTCGGCAATCGCGAAGAGGTGGTCCTCGATGCCGACTGATGCCGACACGCCCGCCGACTCGCCGGCCGGCGCTCTGGTCGACGTGGCGCCGACGCCGGGTGTCGCCAAGCCCGACCCGATCCTCACCGTCGACCACGTCGCTCGGTCGTTCGGCGGTCTGCAGGCGGTCGACGTCGACCACCTCGAGTTCCAGCGGGGCATCATCACCGGTTTGATCGGCCCGAACGGCGCCGGCAAGACGACGTTGTTCAATCTGCTCACCGGATTCGATCGTCCGGACTCTGGTCAATGGGAGTTCGACGGCACCGAGCTCGCTCACGTACGAGCGCACAAGGTCGCCGAGAACGGCATGGTCCGCACCTTCCAACTCACCAAGGCGCTCACCCGCCTGTCGGTGATCGAGAACATGAAGCTCGGCGCCCGACACCAGCGTGGTGAGGGGTTCTTTGCCGCGTTGTGGCCGCCGTCGTGGCATCACTACGAGCGCGAGATCGAGGTGCGTGCGGAGGACCTGCTCGAACGGTTCAACCTGGCACACATGCGCGACGAGTACGCCGGCACCATGTCGGGCGGCCAGCGCCGTCTGTTGGAGATGGCCCGGGCACTGATGGCCGATCCGGAGCTGCTGATGCTCGACGAACCGATGGCTGGGGTGAACCCAGCGTTGCGCCAGTCGTTGCTCGGCCACATCACCGACTTGCGCGACGAGGGGCGCTCGGTGATCTTCATCGAACACGATATGGATGTGGTCATGGGGATCAGCGACTGGGTCGTGGTGCTCGCCGAGGGTTCGGTGATCGCCGAAGGGCCACCGGCGGCCATTCTGAGCAACGACGCCGTCATCGACGCATACCTAGGCGCACCGACGACGGAGCGCGACTGATGGCGGCCGTCTCCCGCCAAGCATGATGGGGAGCGTCATGAGGACTGACCGATGAGCATGATCGACGCGTCCGAGATCGTCGCCGGGTACCTGCCCGGTGTGAATATCTTGAACGGCGCGTCGCTGACCGCCGAGTCACATGAGCTGATCGGCATCATCGGCCCCAACGGTGCCGGCAAGTCCACGCTGCTCAAAGCGATGTTCGGCCTCGTCCCGATCCGCGGCGGCACGCTCACCCATCGCGACGAATCGATCCTCGGGATGCGTGCGGACCAACTTGTCGGTCGCGGCATCGGCTACGTCCCGCAGTCGGACAACGTGTTTCCCCGACTCACGGTGAAAGAGAACCTCGAGATGGGCTGCTACCAGCGGCCACGCAGCTTCGACGATGGCTTCGCCCGAGTCACCGAGCTGTTTCCGTTGGTCGGCGAACGCGCCCAACAACGAGCCGGCTCGCTGTCGGGCGGCGAGCGCCAGATGGTGGCGATGGCTCGGGCGCTCATGATGGATCCGTCGGTGCTGCTGCTCGACGAACCGTCGGCGGGGCTGTCGCCGGCGCTGCAGACCGAGGTGTTCCACCAGGTCAAGACGATCAACGACAACGGCGTGTGCGTGATCATGGTCGAGCAGAACGCGCGCCGCTGTCTCGAGATCTCCGACCGCGCCTACGTCCTCGATCAAGGCCAGAACGCCTACACGGGCACCGGTGACGAGATGCTCCACGACGAGAAGGTGATCGAGTTGTATCTCGGCACCCTCGCCCGTCAGCACTGACCCGGCCCGCGCCGAACGCGCAGCGGCCCGGAGGAGTACGCCCCCGGGCCGCTGTTTGTTCAGTATTCGATCAGGCGATCGATCAGAAGTTCAGGTCGATGTCCTGGCTGTCGATTGCTGTGAGCACGCCGTCCTGGAACTCGGCGATCGCGTAGCGCCCAAAGGTCGGGTCGCCATTCTCGTCGAGATCGATCGGACCGGCCACGCCGTCGTAGTTGATGCCTTCGCCGGCCTCGAGGGCCGCGGCGCAGTCCTCGTAGGAGGTGCAGGTCGTGTCGCCACCGTCGTCGTTGGTCACGTCGACCGCAGCTGCGACCAGCGCTTCACCATCGGTGGAACCGGCCTGAGCAAACGCCAACGCCATCGTGATCACACAGTCGTAGGCCTGACCGCCATAGATCAGGTTGCCATCGGTGATCTCGGTCAGGCGGGCGTTGAAGTCCGCGTCACCCGAGGCACCGATCACCGTGAACCCGTCGATGACGTTGGGGTTCTCGGCGTCGACCGACTCGTTCAGCGTGTTCGAGAAGATGCCGTCGGCGCCGTACATGGCGTCGGCCGGTACACCAGCCTCGAGGGCGGCCTGGATGATCGGGATGCCCTCGTCGAACGAGATCAGCACGACCGCATCGGCGCCCTGGGCGCCAACGTCACCAACAACGGCGTCGGTCGACACGTTCTCGGGGTCGTAGGTGATGATGGCGTTCTCCGTGCCCAGTCCGTCGAGCTCGGCGGAAACCAAGTCGGCGAGGGCCGTGCCGTAGTCGTCAGCGCGGGCCACGATGGCCACGTTGGTGTGGCCAGCCGAGGCCACCACGTCAGCGATGATCGGCGACACCGCCTCGTCCGGTGGGACGGTGCGGAAGTAGAACGACGCATTGTCCTGGCCGGTGAATGCCGGCGACGTGTTCGATGCCGAGCACTGCGGAATCGAGCCGTCGAACAGCGTCTGGATGATGTCCTGCGAGACGCCGGACGCCGCAGCACCGACGATGGCGTTGGCGCCCTCACCGAGCAGACGGGCCACGGTCTCTTGGGCCACGGCACCATCGGTGCCGCTATCACCCGTGATCACCGCAACGTCGGCGCCGGCGGCGGCGAGATCGTCGGCAGCAAGCTGTACGCCCTCGATCTGGGGCGGGCCGAGGAAGGCCAGCGCGCCGGACTCGGGCAGCACGGTGCCGATGACGAACGACGCATCGCCGCCACCACCGCCACCACCTTCGGTGGTCTCGGGGCTGGCCTCGGTGGTCTCGGGGCTGGCCTCGGTGGTGTCGGTGCTCGCCTCGGCAGTGGTGTCACTGCTCGAATCGTCATCGTCACCGCAAGCAGCAGCGACGATTGCGAACGCAGACAAGGCCGCGATCACCTTCGGAATTCGGTTCATAGGTTGTGTCTCCCCCTTGGAGATGCGCCCACCACGGTGGTGGGCTGGCCGCAACGGGGGTTGCGGGTCCGGAAAGCCTAGGCGACGTGGTCGCTGAGTGGTGTCATCTGCTCAACACGCTCGACCGCCGCCGGCCGCGTCGATCGCACCCCGTCGCCAACGCCGTCGAGCACCAGCAACACGGTGGCCACCCAGACGGCGGTCGCCCCAGCGATATGCGCCGCGACGAGGGTCTCGGGGACCGCTGAGAAGTACTGCACGTAGCCGATCCCGCCTTGCAACACCACGAGAAACATCCACGTACCGAGCGACCCGCCGAACCGTGTGGCCAACGCTGGCTCGCGGCGCTGGAGCACGATGAGCAGGCCCAACGCGATCGCCGCGGTGATCAGCACCGACACACTGTGGATTTCCGCCACCTGGGAGATGTCGAACCCGAATCGACGAGCGTCTTCATCACCCGCGTGGGGGCCCGTACCGGTGACGACGGTGCCGGTGACCACTGACACTGCGGTCATCGCGCCGATCGCCGCGAACACCGTCCGAATCCGACCTGGAACGGGTTCGACCCGGTCCTCGGGAGCATGGCCGGAACGGCGAAAGGCCACAAGCCCGAAGGCGATGGCCACCATCGCCAGCACGAAGTGCGACTGCACCAGCACCGGGTGCAGATCACCGAGCACGGCAAACCCGCCGACGACGCCGTTGGCCAGGATCGACAAGAGGACACCGATCGACGGCCCCTTCACGCCTGCTCGGAACTCGCGCAGGCGGAACGCCCCGACGACCATCAGTACCATCGGGATGGCGATCAGCCCGCTGAACAGCCGATTGATCTGCTCGATCGCGGTGTGCCCGCTCGAGACGTCGATGAACCGCTCGTTGTTGCAGGCCGGCCAGTCGTCACAGCCGAGGCCACTGCCGGTGAGCCGCACCACCCCGCCAGCGATCGTCAAGAAGCACACCCCAGCGATCGTCAGCATCGTCCACCGCCGGAACCACCTGACGCTCATCGTGAACCGTGTGGCGCCTCGCTCCATACGCGTTTCAGGATATGGCTAGCGTCATCGCGGTGCTCAGTTCGTTCGACGACTATCCGCTGCATCAAACGTCACACCCGGTGGCGCGGACCGCGTCGACCGACCTCAACCACTACGACCGCTACTTCTTCCACGGGGCCACCGCCGATCGGCGCCTCGTATTCGGTGCAGCGATGGGGCTCTATCCCAACCGACATGTTGCCGATGCCTCGTTTTCGGTGATCGTCGGGGACGACGGTCCAGATGATCGGGGGCGCGAACAGATCAACGTGCACGCGTCGCGCCGCGCCCCCTCCGATCGCGCCGACGCCAATACGGTGGGACCGATCCAGGTGGAGGTACTCGAGCCATTGCACGCGCTGCGCGTGCACGTCGATGCACCCGATCAGGGGGTGCGCGCCGATCTCACCTTCGTTCGACGGTCACCACCGATCGAGGAGCCACACTTCCAACATCGCGTCGGCAACCGGACGGTGATGGATTCGACGCGACTCACGCAGTTCGGCGGGTGGGAGGGCTGGATCGAGGTCGATGGCGAGCTCACCGACCTCGAACCCGGTGAAACGATCGGCGTACGCGACCGTTCATGGGGGATCCGCACCGTCGGCGAGCGAGCTCCAACGGGCGCACCGATCGCCGATCCCCAGTTCTTCTGGTTGTGGGCACCGATCAACTTCCCAACGTTCTCCACCCACTTCGATGTGAACGAACTCTTCGACGGCCACCGCTGGCACGAGACCGGCTTCGTTGCTCCCGTCAGCACGCCCGAGGCAACGGTGGATCCCGAGGAGATGCGCAGCGTCGACTACCGCATCGAGTGGGAACCGGGGACCCGTCGGTTTCGGTCGTTCGAGATCGACCTCGTGCCGTGGGACGGCACCGCTCCAGGTGAGATGAGCACCGTCCGCCTCGAACGACACTTCGACTTCTACATGGCCGGCCTCGGCTATCTCCACCCCGAGTGGGGTCACGGCGTGTGGAAGGGAGAGCTCGAGGTCGGCGGCGAGCGCTGGTCGATACCTGTACCGGGGGCATCGAGCACCACGCTCGATCCGACGTATCTGCACATCCAGTCGATCGTCACCGCGACCACCTCGGGCGCCATCGGTGAGCACCACGGTTCGGGCATCCTCGAGCAGCTGGCGATCGGTCGCCATGACCCGACCGGCCTCAGCGGCGTCTTCGACCCCGCGTCCTGAGCACGGCCGCGCACGCGAGATCTACGCTGCGGCGATGATCGTTGCCCTGTTCCGACGTCGACTGCGCGACAACGCAACCTTCGACGACTTCATCGAGGCGTGGGAGGCCGATCGCGGCTTCGGCGTGCCGGCGCGTGTCTTCAACGCAGTGTCGCTCACCGACCCGCGTGAGGTGCTGTCGGTCGGGTTCGTCGACGTCGAACCGTCGGCACTCGACTCGTTGAGCGCCGATGTTGCCGATCAGGAGTCGATCCGCCATTCGCGCATCGACGAGGTCATCGAGTCGACCGAGCTGCGCGCCTTCTACGACCTCCGCACCGAACACGACTTCACCAATGACCCGACCGCCATCGACGTCGGCGCGGCCGCAAGTCTGCTCGCCGGGCTCCTCGCCGAGCGTTAGTCCCTCACTTCTTCTGCCCAAATCCGGCGCGTGGCGCCGGCGATCGCCAGAATTTCGGTTAGTGGCGGATCTCGTAGAAGGCGTTGACAGCGTGGTCGATGTCGAGGCGGCGGAAGCGGGAGAAGCCGGCCGACGCCGCCATCTCCTGGGCGAGTGACTCGTGCAAGCCAAGCGTGCCGAGGCCGGCGCCGTCGGGCTCCGACAGCGCCGACGACATGCACGACAGCACCGAGATGCCGTACATCAGCGCGGCCATGGGGTTCTTCTCGAGATTCGCCGCCAACCCGTCGCGCGCCTTGATGTCGACCAACAGCCACGTGCCGTCCGTGCCGAGCGCGCAGCCGATGTCGTCGACCGCATCCTGCGGGTGGGCCATGTCGTGAATGCAGTCGATCGTGGTGACGAAGTCGAGTGAGCCATCGGTGGGTAACGACTCGACGCGCGGGTCGACGAAGCGGGCGTTGGCCAGACCCCGCTCTCGACGTCGTTGTTCTGCCCGCTCCAGTGCGTGCTGGGAGATGTCGTAGCCGACGAAACGGCTCTCAGAAAACGCCTCCGCCATCATCAACACCGCTCCCCCGGCGCCACACCCGACATCGGCCACATCGATCCCCTCGTGGAGACGGTCGACGACACCATCGAGCGCCGGGAGCACGGTGGGAATCAGATGGGCGCGATTCCACGGCTCGAAGCTGCGCTCGATGCCGACCGCGCCACCTTCGCCGTGACTGTCGTAGTCGTGGCCGAGACCGGTACGAAACGAGTCCGGCATGGCGTTGAGGGCGGTCATCGTTTCGGGAAGACGATGGAACATGCCCATGCCGAACCCCGGATGATCGGGGTCGGCGAGCACGGCGACGGCGGCTGGGCTCAGCGCAAATCTGTCATCGTCGCCCGACGTATCAACGTCGACGACCCGCGCGGCGGCCTGGTTGTGCAGCCACTCGCGCACCCACCGCTCGTCGAGCCCGGCAGCCGTGGCCAGTTCGCCTGAGGTAAACGGATGTGGCGCGTCGGCCAGCGTGCGGTACAAACCGAGACGGTCGCCTAAGTGAATCATTCCCGCGGTGACTGCGCCCGACAGCTGGGTGAACACGTTGAAGGAAAAGAGCGCAACCTCGTCGGCCGACGGCGTGGTCTCCATAGCCAGATGATCGCAGAGCTCAACCGGCACCAGCGGACCGGATGGGCACGAGGTGCGGGCAGTGCTCGGTAGCGTCGTCGCCCGTGAACCAGCCACTTCAGCCGACCGCCGGTTGGTTCCCGGACCCCACGGGGCGCTTCGAGGTGCGTTACTTCAACGGCCGCGACTGGACCGCCGATGTGGCCGACGGCGGCCGCCGGATGGTCGATCCGGCGGGCACCAGTCCGCCAGGCGCCAGCGGGAGGCCGACCCACTCCGCACCAGGCCGCAATCGCCCAGCGACAGCGGGAATGATCCTGGCCATCGTGGCGGCGTCGCTGACGTGGCTGCCGTTCATCGTGGTGATCGGAGTCCTGGCAGCGGTGGTCGCGCTGGCGCTCTCCATCGTCGGACTGCGCCGCTCACGCGCCGATGGCAGCGGCCGGAGCACCGCCGTCGCGGGTGTGTCGATCGCTCTGGGCGCGCTGCTGCTCGCTGTTCTGGGCGTCGTGCTCTCAGTGCTGGTGTACGACGAACTCGACGCATTCCGCAATCCGCAGCCGCACGACGCAACGATCACCGACTGCTCACTGACGGGAACCACGGCAGTCGCCCGCGGCACCCTGACCAACCTCGGCGACCGCACCGGCTCGTACTCCGTCGAAGTGGCCTTCACTCGCGCTGGTACCGACAACGTGCAGCGGTCGCCGCGGGTCGACGTCGACAACGTCGCTCCCGGCGGCGCGGCGTCGTTCGAGATCGAAGCAACGGTCGGCGTCGACCGCATCGACTGTCGCATCGAATCGGTCGACGGGCCATTGCCGTTCGGCATTGCGTTCTAAGCACCGACGCGTGCGGCACCGTGCTCGCTCTAGTTTCGAGCGATGGCGCGCGGGCGACTGATCTTGTTGTGTGGACTGGCCGGCGCTGGCAAGACGACACGTGCCAAACAGTTCGAGGCGGCCGGGGCGGTGCGCATGTGCCCCGACGAGTGGCTCGTCGAACTCGGTCTCGATCTCTACGACAAAGACGCCCGCGTTGCGGTGGAACGGTTGCAATGGGATCTCGCCCGAACGCTGCTGTCGCGCGGGGTGACCGTCGTCGACGAGTGCGGAGTATGGCAACGCTGGGAACGCGACCTCCGCCGAGCGTGGGCGCGAGTCAATGACGTTCCGGTCGAGTTGCACTTCCTCGATGCGCCAATCGAGGTGCTGACCTCGCGAGTTGAAGCACGCAATCGAGCGCTCCCCGCTGACTCCCCGCGCATCGATCCCGGCCTGGTGGCGCTGTGGAGCGAACGGATCCAACGGCCAGACGCACAGGAACTCGCCTTGTTCGACCCGCCGAGCACACCGGACGACATCGCCCTTACGGGTCGCGGGTGACGGCGGTCGCTGACACCCATGCGTCGTACAGGCGGCGGTACACATCATTGCGCTCGATCAATTGCTCGTGGTGGCCATCTTCTACGAGGCGACCGTGTTCGAGCACGACGACGCGGTCGGCACGTGCTGCGGTAGAGAGACGGTGGGCGATGGCGATCGTGGTCCGCCCACCGGCGAGACGCTCGAGCGCGCGGGCGATGCGCACCTCGGTCAACGCGTCGACCGACGACGTCGCCTCGTCGAGGATCAAGATGTCGGGGTCGGCGAGACCGGCGCGCAGCAGCGCCACCAGCTGACGCTCGCCGGCCGACAGCTGGTCGCCACGCTCGCCGACACGACTGTCGAGACCGGCTGACATCGCGTCGACCCAGTCGCGCACCCCGAGGTCGTTCACCACGGCCTCGATTCGCCGACGGTCGGCGGTGGGATCAGCGAATCCGATGTTCGCCGCGATCGAATCGTCGAACAGGAACGGTTCCTGGGACACCACGACGAGGCGCGTGCGCAGCTCTTCGCGCGCGACCATCGTGAGCGGTACACCGCCGATCAGGATCTCACCGAACGTCGGGTCGGAGAATCTGGCCAGCAACCGCCCGAGTGTGGTTTTTCCGGAGCCAGTTGCGCCGACAAGCGCCACCTGTTGGCCTGCAGGGATCGACAGCTCGATCGAACTGAGCGCCGGTTCCGACATCGCGTTGCCAGGGGTGTCTGCGCGCGCCGGGTAGGCGAACGTCACCTCGCGCACATCGATCGCCAAGCTTCCCCCGGGCAGCGGCACGGGCTCGGGCGCTGGCGGCGGACCGATCGGGAGATCGAGCACGGTCAGCACGCGGCGCAACCCTGCGACGGCCGTTTGTGTCTGGTCGAGCACCTCGGTGAACGCGGCGATCGGTTCCAAGAAGCGGTACGTGAGAAACACGAATCCGATCAATGCGCCTGCGGTCAGCCCGCTCGCTGGTCCCTGCCATATGCCGACGCCGATCACCGCCGAGACGGTGAGCGCGGCGAACACCTCACCGGAAGGGAACAGGAATGCGCCGATGATCGTCGCCCTGATCTGCGCATCGGCCTTGTCGGCAACGACCTGTTCGACGTCTCGTTCGATCGATTCGCCTGAGCCATACGCGCGGATGGTTGGCGCTCCCGACACCACCTCGGCGATCGCCCCGATCATCTCGCCGTTGCGGGCGCGAGCGGTGTCGTAGGCCCGCACCAAACGCCGCTGGACGGCGCGCAGAACGAACACGAGTGGAATCCCGATGGCGAAGGCCACGAGCGCCAGCTGCCAGTTGTAGGCGAGCATCACTGCGGCGACCACGATCATCAACGTGCCTTCGAGCAACCAGGCCAATCCGCCCCACTGGAAGAACTGAGCGAGCGTTTCGATGTCGCTCGTCACGCGGGCCACGAGCCCACCACGACGCTCCTCATTGTGATCGGCCAGGCTCAGCTGATGGATGTGGCGGATGAGCCGCACACGGAGGTCGTACAGGGCGCGTTCGCTGCGTTCGCCGAGACGCTTCGCCGCCCAGCGAAACGCGACAGCCGAGATGATCACGGCGACGGCGCCGATCAGTGCCATCTGCACGATGACGTCGAGGCGCACCTCGTCGTCGCCGATACCGCGATCGATGGCCTGCTGGATCAGGATCGGTACGACGACTCGGCCTGCGGCGCCGATCGCGGCCAGCAGCCACGTGACACCGAGTCCTTGTCGCAAGATCGGGGCTTGTTCCAAGCCGCGCCCGATCGTGCGCACGGCCGAGTCGGGCTGGCTGGGGGCAATCGTGCCGGCGCGGGCAGCGAGTGTCGGGTCGATCGTGCTCACCGCCCACCCCCGTGACGATCAGCCTCGAATGCCTCCACCAGCTCGCGGTAGCGCGGTTCGTCGCGCATCAACGCGGCGTGCCCTCCGTGAGCCGCCACCACACCACGGTCGACGAACACGACGTCGTTGGCGAGGGCGATCGTCGATGGTCGTGTAGCGATCAGCAGCACCGACGCTGTCGTGAGGCGACCACGCAGGTTGGCCAGCACCGTTGCTTCGGTTGCCGGATCGAGCGCTGACGTGGTGTCATCGAGCACGAGCAGCGCAGGTTCGCGAATCATCGCTCTGGCGAGGGCCACGCGCTGACGTTGGCCGCCGCTCAAGGTGACGCCGCGCTCGCCGACGATCGTGTCGAGTCCATGCGGAAGGGCGCGCACGAAGTCGTCGGCGGCGGCGAGCGACAACGCATCCCAGATCTGGTCGTCGCTGAACTGCGCGCCGAACTCCACGTTGTCGCGAATCGTTCCGGCGAGCAGGAACGCCTCTTGGAACACGATCGTCGCTGCGCCGGGGGCCCGTCGCACCACGCCGTCAGACGGCCCGAGGAGGCCAACGACGAGCTGGGCGATCGTGCTCTTGCCCGAGCCGGTCGGCCCGACGACTGCGGTCACCGTGCCGGCCGGCAGCGTCATCACGACGTCGGTGATCGTCGGCGGACCTCCATCGGTGTGCCGGAACGTCACTCGGTCGAGTTCCACTCCGACGCCGTCGTCGGCCGTTTCCACGCGCGCGGCGGGATCCGGCTCACGCGGCTCGGACACCACTTCGTCGATCCGTCGCCAGGCTGCAATGGAGCGAGGTAGCTCCGACAGTGTGTAGCCGATGAGACGCAACGGAAAGACGAGCAACTGAAACAGGAAGATGACGCTGGAGATCTCGCCCACCGTGAGGTCACCGGACTCGACCCGCCACGCGCCGAGTACCACCAGCGCGATGTTGGCCATCGACGGAAAGGCATCGAGGAAGGCCTCGAACCAGCTGCGGATGTTGATGGCGGTGATCCGCGAGTCGCGTACCGCACTTGCCAGATGCGACAAGCGCTCGGTCTCCCGCTCCTCTGCGCCGTACGACTTGACGACCTGTACGCCTTCGAAGCTCTCGTGCACGCCGGCCGAGAAGTCACCGAGTTGGCCCTGGGCACGGGTGAAGTGGTGCGCCACCGCCCGCTCGTACACCACGTTCGTCGCCACCAGTAGGGGAAACACAACGGCGGCGACGATGCCGACGGGGATGTCGAGCACGAACAACCAGATCGTCGAGCCGACCACCATCAACACGGTTCCAACGGCGAAGGGGATCGGCGCGAGCACGCTCACGGTCGCCTCGGTGTCGACACCGGCGCGGGCGACGAGGTCGCCATCGGCGCGCCGTGCGTGCCAGGTCACCGGCTGGTGGATGAGCTGATCGACAACACGCTCGGTGAGCGTCTGGGCAACTCGCCACTGCATCATCGAGGCGACCGCTCGACGAACGACGATCGCTGCGGCGCGCACGACGCCCACGCCCATGATCAACGCCAGGCCGGCAACCGCCGTGCCAGTGGCGACGTCGCCTTGTTCGAATCTCGGTTCGATGACGTTGTCGATCACCCAGCCGAGAACGACGCTCGACACGATCGTGGCCGTGGCGAACACCGCGGCCCCGGCAATGGCGACGGCGAACAGCTTCGGGTGAATGGTCGTGATCGTCCACAGGAAGCGCGCGTTGCGCCGCAGTCGCTGCAACCGGCCGCGCGGAGCGGCCGGCGTCACCGAATCGTCGACAGCCGTAGACACCGCCGGAGGTTCTACCAGGGCGACCCGTCGTACGACGGGCCAGTTGCGGGCCTGCCCCGGTGTCTGCCCACGTCCTGCGCGTTGCGGTCGGTTTGTCCGGAATGACCACTAGCGTCGCTGTCGTGACTGCGGTCGACGATCGCCTCGAACTCGACGAGCCGCGTCCGTTCTGGTCGCAGCTGGGCCGAACCGTGGTGATCGTCTCCTTGATCGGGCTGGCCATCTTCTGGGTGTGGGCGCTGTTCTTTGCATCCAAGGAGTCGGTGAACAGGGTCGACGACCGTGAATGGGCGGCGCGCGCCGAGGCGATCTGCGCAGAAGTGCGGCCGCAGCTCGCCGCACTGGACCGCCAGGAGTCCGCCGACCTCAACGTGCGTGCCGACCTCGTCGTGACATCGACCGATCTGCTGTCGAAGATGCTCGATGACGTGATGGCGGTCCCGCCAGCGGATGAAAAGGGCCAGGCGATCGTGCCCGATTGGATCGCCGACTACCGTCAGCTCCTCGACGACCGCTACGCCTATGCCGAGCGCCTGCGGTCGGGTGAGAACGTTCCGTTTACCGAAACCGCTGTGCGCGGTGTACCGATCACCGAACGCATCGAGACGTTCGCTGGCGACAACGAGATGCGCAGCTGCAGGCCGCCACGCGGTGGCGTATTGTGACATCGGTGAACGACGCCGACGAACACGACCGCACCGTGGTCCCGCTGTTCCCGATGGTCGACCGGCCCTCCGAACGGACTGACCCGGATCCGACACTGCGCGGGGCAATCGGCGACGAGCTGCGCATTGAGCGCACCCGTCAGGGTCGCACGTTGGCCGACGTCGCCGATGATGCCGCTGTGTCGCTGCCGTATCTCAGTGAGGTCGAACGCGGCCTGAAGGACCCATCGTCGGAGGTGCTCACGGCGATCGCCGACGCGCTCGAGCTGCCGATTCCGCTGCTCCTTGAACGCACCGCCGATCGGTTACGCGTCGGGTCGCAGCGCGACGTCCGCGCCCAATTGCTCGCGGCCTGATCGGGCCGCTACCTGGTCGGCGAGCCCGTACTCGACCACCTCGCGACCGGTCAGCACCAGCGCCCGATCGGTGTCGGAGCGCACGTCGTCGACCGTGCGTCCCGTGTGTTGCGCCAGCAGCGCTTCGGCTTCGACGCGTACCCGCGTCAGCTCCTTGGCCTCGAGCGCCAGGTCGCTCAACGATCCCCGCGTGACGTCGGTAAACGGCTGGTGCAACAGCACACGCGCATGATCGAGCACCGCACGCTTGCCAGGTGCACCGGCCGCGAGCAGGATCGCCGCCGACGATGCGACCTGGCCGACGCACAACGTTGCAACGTCGGGGGCAACAAACTGCATCGTGTCGTAGATCGCCAACGCCGCGGTCGATGATCCGCCGGGCGAGTTGATGTACAGATGAATGTCCTGGGCGGGTTGTTGTGCAGCGAGATGCAGGATCTGGGCGACCACCACGTTGGCCACACCGTCGTCGATCGGCGTACCGACGAACACGATGCGGTCGGCGAGCAGTCGGCTGTAGATGTCCGACACCCGCTCGCCGCGGGTGGTCGACTCGACAACGGTGGGGATCGTGTAGCTGCTCACGCCGACACCGCCGCGGCGACACCAATCGTGCGCGGTTGACGGTGCGGACGAATGTCGGCAAGCGTGTTCACCACGTGATCGACGAATCCGTACTCACGGGCCGCGGCGGCGTCGAACCAGCGATCTCGCCCAACGTCACGTGTGATCTGTTCCGGCGACGCGCCGGTGTGATGGGCGATGATCGACCGGAGACGACGCAGGGTCGATTCGAGGTGCGCCGCTTGGATCTCCACGTCGGCCGCCGAGCCCCCGAGTCCGGCACTCCCCTCGTGCATCAACACCTGGGCGTTGGCCAAGGCGCAGCGCTTTCCCGGCGCACCGCCGCACAGCAGTATCTGGCCCATGCTCGCTGCCATCCCGACTGCGAGGGTGGCGACGTCGTTGGGCACGAGTTGCATCACGTCGTAGATCGCCAGTCCGGCGAGCACGGAGCCACCGGGCGAGTTGATGTACAGGCTGATGTCGGATGTCGGATCGTCGTTCGACAGCACGAGGAGCTGCGACACCACGCGATTGGCGAGGTCGTCGGTGATCTCCTCCCCTACCAGAATGATCCGTTGTTCCAGGAGCCGGTCGGTCAGTCCCGACGTGGTTGAGATGTCCATCCCCCGAGGATGACCCGACCGCGTCGATCACCCCACCGATTCTGCTGACTGCAGAACTGCGGTCAAGCCAGTTCGCGGATCACCCGCGCTGGCGCGCCGGCAACGACGGTGTAGTCCGGAATCTCGCCCGTCACCACGCTGTTCGCGCCGACCACCACGTGACGCCCGATCTGTGCCCCAGGGAGTACCACGCTGCCATGTCCTAGCCAACTGCCGTCGCCGATCGACACCGGACGTTCGGGCATCAGCTGTTGGGAGATCGGGCGCGTCAGATCGTTGTAGCCGTGGTTCTGATCGGTGATGTACACGTGGTGCCCTGTCCACACGTCGTCGCCGATGACGATTTCCAGATGGCCGACAATGCTCGACCCCTTGCCGATCAGGCAACGGTCGCCGACGCGCACGACCGGATCGGTGACCATCGACTGACCGGGAACCATCCCCGCCGACAGCGTGATGTTGGGCCCGAACACCGTGCGTTCGCCGATGTGGATGTAGCGCTCGTTGTAGAGCGCGTTCACCGGGAAGCACAACACGCTCTCGGCGCCCATCGCCCCGAATCGGCGACCCCGCCGCGAGTGCGGGCCGATCGCCCCCAGCTCGGTGAGCACCTCCCAGCCCGAGTGCACCGCTTCGCTCGCCACCCGCTTGGCCGCAGTCAGCGCGCGCTGCCGCCGAGTGTCGGGCAGCGGGGCGCGTTCGAGCATGGCCGACGACGCTAGCCCTCACCGGAACGGCGTCGACGAAGCGGGCGACCTACGATCCGTCCGTGCTCCGCTCGGCGATTCCGTATGGCTCGATTCTCGACGTGCCCGGAATACAGGTCGGACACCATCAGCGGCGCGGGCGCGGATGGGAGACGGGCACCACCGTCGTCCTTGCGCCCGGCGGCGCAACACCCGCAGTCGACGTGCGCGGCGGCGGCCCCGGCACGCGCGAGACCGATGCCTTGGAGCCACACAATCTCGTCGAGACGATCCACGCCGTGTGTCTCACCGGAGGGAGCGCGTTCGGCCTCAGCGCTGCTGACGGCGTCATGCGAGTGCTCGAAGCCGAGGGCCTCGGGGTGCCGGTGAACGGTGGTGTCGTGCCGGTGGTCCCCACCGCCGTGATCTTCGATCTCGGCCGAGGCGGAGTGTTCACCAATCGTCCCGACCCCGAGTTCGGCGCACGCGCCACAAGCGTCGCCAGCGGTCGTCGACAACGCTGGGGGTCGGTCGGCGCCGGTACCGGAGCGCGTGCGGCAGTGCTCCAGGGCGGCATCGGCACTGCGTCCGCGGTGGTCGACACACCGACCGGCGGACGCCTCTCTGTTGGCGCAGTCGCGGTGGTCAACGCCCACGGCAGCGTTGTCGATCCATCGACCGGGCGGTTGTGGGAGGCCCCCGCACGCACCCGCCCGGGCGGCGACGAACGTCGGGCACTGAGAGCCGCACTCGAGACGCCACAGGACGCCGCCCGGGGCCGCCGCCTCAACACCACGATCGGGGTCGTCGCCACCGACGCCGCCCTGACCAAAGCCGAGGCGGGCAAGCTCGCCTCCGTCGCCCACAACGGGCTCGCCCGCGCCGTGCGGCCCTCCCACTCGCTCTTCGATGGCGACACCATCTTTGCGATGGCGACTGGCGAACAGCACATCACGGCAGGCGCGACGCGCTTCGAGGTGCCAGCGACGCACCCCGGTTCGTTGAACGCACTGTTCGCCGCTGCCGCAGATGTCTTCGCGTTGGCCTGTACGCACGCCATCCTCAGCGCCTCGACGCTCGGCGCCCCCGCCTACGCCGACCTGTGTCCGTCGGTCGCCCGTGCAAATGGTGTCGAGGTGAACGGCGGCGGCTCGGCCGACTGAGCGGTGCGCCGTTCGTCACGTCGAGACGCGTTGGGTGGCCCTGCCGCGGGCGGCTAGGTTGCACTCGTGGGGAAATCCACCGACCGTCCGCAGGTGACCGTTCCTGCGCTGGCTGAGATGAAGCGCGCCGGTCAACGGATCTCGATGATCACCGCCTACGACGCCACCTTTGCTCGGCTCGTCGATCTCGCGGGCGTCGACATGATCCTCGTCGGCGACTCGCTCGGCATGGTCGTGCAGGGCGAATCGAACACCATCCCGGTCGATCTCGACGAGATGGCCTACCACGTTCGCATGGTGGCCCGTGCCCGGCCGAAGGCGCTGATCGTCGGCGACCTGCCGTTCGGTTCGTACCAGGTATCGGTCCAACAGGGTGTGGAGAGCGCGATCCGCCTCATGAAAGAAGGCGCTGGCGCCGTCAAGCTCGAAGGCGGCCTGCACATGGCCGAAACGATCGAGGCGATCACCAGTGTCGACATCCCCGTCGTCGGCCATATCGGTCTGACCCCGCAGAGTTACCACCGCATGGGTGGCCACAAGGTGCAAGGGCGCACCGATGGCATGGAAGCGGGCGGCCGAGACCGCCTGCTCGAAGACGTGTTCGCCGTCGAACAGGCCGGGGCATCATCGGTGGTGATCGAGGGTGTTCCACGCGAACTCGCCGGCGAGATGACGGCGAAGGTGTCGATTCCCACCATCGGGATCGGCGCCGGGCCCGACACCGACGGGCAGGTCCTCGTGCTGCACGACGTGCTCGGGTTGTCCGACATTCGCCTCAAATTCACCAAGCAGTACGCCGACCTGCGCACGCGAGCGATCGCCGCCACTGCCGGCTACGTGTCCGAGGTGCGGTCGGGTACCTGGCCCGACGACGACCACTCGTTCCACTAGTTGAGATCCGCGACCGTGCAGGCCGCGTGGCACACATGACCGGGGTGCACGTCTTCGCCGAGCCGACCGAACAGCGGCGCTGGAGCGACGACACACGGCGCAGCGGCACCACGATCGGCTTCGTACCCACGATGGGCGCATTGCACGAAGGGCACCTCGCACTCGTCGAGCGGGCGCAACAGCAGTGTGACCGCGTTGTCGTGTCGATCTTCGTCAACCCGCTGCAGTTCAATCAGCCCGCCGACTTCGACGCCTACCCGCGACCGATCGACGCCGACATCGACCAGTGTGCCCGCCTCGGCGTCGACGTGGTGTTCGCCCCGACGGGTGCGGCGATGTACCCCGACGGCTTCGAGACCACGGTGACTGCCGGCTCGTTGGCCGACGCGATGGAAGGGGCACATCGGCCAGGCCACTTCGACGGCGTGGTCACCGTGGTGACCAAGTTGTTCAACATCGTCGCCCCCGATGTGGCGGTGTTCGGCGAGAAGGACTTCCAACAGCTGGCCATCGTGCGCCGCCTGGTGACCGACCTCGACCTCGGCGTCACCATCGTCGGCCTCCCCACGGTGCGCGAGCCCGACGGCCTGGCGCTCTCGAGCCGCAACCGCCGACTGTCGCCGGCGCAGCGACGCGCCGCAGTCGCTGTCCCACGGGCCCTCGACGCGGCCATCCACGCTGCCCGTCGAGGAACGATCGCCGACGCGCTCGCCGCCGCGGCAGCGGTGTACGACGCCGCCGAGGCGGTGACTCCGGCGTATACCGAGATCTTCGATCCCGACACGTTGCAGCCACTCACCGGTCTCGACGATCGGCGTGTGCCTGGCCGCGCCCGCATCGCGACGGCGGCCCTCGTCGGCGACGTGCGCTTGATCGACAACCGCGACCTCTTCGAGTCCGCCGACTGACCGGAGTCCGTCGACGGTTCAGCTGCCGAGACGATCCGCCAGGCCCGAGAGGATCACTGTGAGCACCACGCCGTTGTAGATCGCATGGGCGAGGATCGTCGGACCGATCCGCCGTAGCCAGTAGGCGGCCGCGCCGAACGAACAGCCGACCACCGTGAGCACGATCACCAGGCCGATGTTGCCAACCCCGCGTACGGGGTCGACGTGTGCGGCGCCGAACAAGAACCCTTGGATGGCGATCGTCGGTACGACCGCCAGCTTCGACAGCAGGGCGCGCATCACGACGCCGCGAAACACGATCTCCTCCACGAGCGGCGCAGCGATCACTGCGGCGATCACGATCGCCACGACATAGGTGCGGTCGGCTTGCAGCTCCGTGACACCGTCGGTGTTACTCGAGATCGGGATGTCGACCGCCAGAATGATCCCGACCGCGGCCGCCTGCACGCCCAATGTCGACAGCCAGATCACCGGCGCCCACCCGAGGTCGGACCAGCGTGGCGTGAGGCCCGAGTCGCGCGCCAGGTTGCCACTCCCCCAGCGCGTGCTTGCGTAGAGACACCACGCCATCGACGGCCCGTAGCCCACACCGGTGAGCAACGCCACGTACACCGCCACCGGCCACTCGAGACCGACCAGCGCGTCGAGCAACAACTTTGACACGATCAGCGACGCGGTGAGCACGGCGATGGCACCGATCGCCACCGGAATCGGCAACGTGGCGTGCGGGGCCGGGGGCGGCGCGAACTGCGGCGGTGATTGCGTTCGATACGGTGGTTGCGGCTGTTGCGTCGGTGCGGCCGCGATCGGCTCGCCGCGCACCGCGGCATGCTGCGGCAGTGGCGGCGGTAACGCCGTCACGATGGCGACATCACGATGGAAAGCTGGCCGGCGGTGGAGCCGAGTACAGCCAGGAGTCGAACAGGGCGCGCACGTCGCGCTCGACCGTAGCCGGGTCAGCTTCGGGATCGACGGCTGCTGCTCCCAACTCGTTGGCGATCTCGATCGTCAGCTCGATCAGCGCGTCGGTCGATTGGGCGGTCCCGACGTTGTCGCTCACCCAGCGCTGCAGCAGCACAAAGAACGCCTCGTCACCGAGGAACTGGCGCAGCGCGTGCACCACGACCCCTCCACCGTCGTACACCTCGAATCCGAAGAGCTCATCGGTGCCCGGGGCACCCGTGGCAACGGTGCCGGATTGGCGCTGAGCGAGCGCTCCCTCCGCGGTGCGGTCGAGGTCGAGCTCGCCGATGTGATCGAGCCACAGCCACTGGGCGTAGGTGGCGAACCCCTCATTGAGCCAGATCTCGTCCCACGTCGCCGGTCCGACCGCGTTGCCGAACCACTGATGCGCCAATTCATGTGAGGTGAGCAGCTCCTCGACGTAGCCAAGGCCTGGCGACTCGAAGTTGCCGACGTGGTACATCGATCGCCCTTGGGTCTCCATGGCGGCGTTCGGGATCATCGTGACGATCGCCAGCCCGTAGTGGGCCAGCGGGTACGGCCCGAACCACTCCTCGAGCTGCGCCATCTGTCCGGGCAGGTGCTCGAACTCGTCGGTGTACTGCGTTGCGTCGCCCGCTGGGACGACATGCGTCAGCGGGATCGATCGTCCATCGATCGTTTCGTAGGTGCCGCCGTCGACGATCTCGTAGTCGCCAATGACCAGTTGGACGAGATACGTAGCCATCGGTTCGTCGAGGGCCCACTGCCACGTGTTGCTGGCTTCGTCAACGGCCAACAGTTCGCCGTTCGCGGCCGCGATGGTGCCAACTGGGGCGGCGACGCGAAACGACCAGGTTGCCTTGTCCGACGGGTGATCGTTGGCTGGCATCCACGACCGCGCACCGTCTGGCTCGTTGAGCACGAACGTCGCCTCCCCGGCGGGAAACCAGCCAGACGACAGGCTCGCCGCCGGCCGCGTTCGAGCGTTCGGGATCACCTCGTACTCGATCGCCACCGCTGACCGCTCCTCCCGGTCGGGTGACAGTTCAATGACCAGCTCGGTGCCATCGTGGGCGAAGTCGAGGGCATCGCCGGAGGCGACGTCGGTCACCGTGTTGATGTTCAGATCGAGCGCATCGAGGGCGAATTGACCGACCTCGGTTGGAACGTCAGCGGTCACCGTCACCTCACCTTGCAACCGGCCGCTACCGAGCGCATCGGTGGCGTCGAGATCGATCTCGTAGGAGATCACGTCGATGTCGGGCGAACCCAGCTCGGGAAACAACGGGTCGTCGAGCGCGGTGTCCGCCGGGCGGGCCCCGACGACATCGTCCGTTGTCGGCATGGTGTCGGGCACGGCGGGTGGCACATCGGTGGACCGCACCGGAGGCGACCCGGTGGTGTCTGGTGTGCTCGGCGTGTTCGGCGAGGCGTTCGATGAGGGCGCGTCGACCGACTCGGTGTCGACACCGTCCGACACCGTGCACGCAGCAACCGCCATGAGTACGGCCACCACCAGCGCAATCCGCCGCGCAGACACCACCCGAGTGTGCCAGCCGTACGTGGCGCGGTGTCGTCGCGCGGGCACTGTCGTTGTGCAGCGCGGGTGACCGCTACCGCCGCAGGTCGGGCTGGTCGATCGTTGCTCGGTACCGAACGGTGAACACGCTGTCGCCAGACAAGATCGCACCGCGGCCGAGCATCCGACCCCGTTCCCAGTTCGACAGGCCGAGCTCAGGGGTGTCGAGCGCGTATTGACCATCGACCCACCGAGTGAAGCCGTCGCCAACGAAGGGCGCATCGACCGAGTCGTACACCGCATCGCGTTCGGCCGCATCGTCGCTCACGACCGACACCACGAAGTGCGGGCTGTACTCGTTGCACAGCGCCACGGCATGGCCGACCGACTCGGTGACGACCAGCGTGACCTCGGGCGAGGCCTCCCACTCCCACTCGGTGGCCAGTCCGTCGCGGCCGAGCACCGACGCCCGCGGCTCGCGATGCACACCGTCGGCGCGCATGATCTCGACGGTCTCATCGAACCATCCCGCAGGGACTGCGGCCTCAGAACCCTCCACCACGTGGAGCCGCGGCGACGTTCCGCGGTCCGCGGCCGCAGCATCGAGGGCGTCGAGCATGACCGGAACCAGCTCGGCGGCCCGGGCAGCGGGCACCGCACACACGTTCAGCGTGTTGCACACCTTGCGGTCGAGCGATGCCCGCGCGGCAGCGCGCAATCGGTCTGCGTCGGACGCGTCGCCAGCGATGATCCATGCACCGCCGGTGCCGTGGAGGCTGACGGGGATTCCCGACTGCGCGGCGACCGCCCCCAGCTCGGCGACGGCGGGCCCTGAGCCGCGAGCCACGGCCAACGAGAGTCGACGATCGGCGAACAGGGCATGGCCCGCCGATCGCTCGGGAGACGCCACCAGGCTCACGGTGCCAGCCGGCATCCCGGCGCCGGCGAGGGCTGGGGTCAGCGCATGCTCCACGATGGCCTGCGCGGTACCCAGCGCATCCGACCCGATGCGGAACACCACGCTGTTGCCGGTGCGCACCACCCCGCAGGCGTCAGCGAACACGTTCGGGCGGCCCTCGAAGACGAAGCCGACCACACCGAGCGGCGCCCGCCGAGCCTCGACAGACCAGCCGTCGTGGTCGTGGCGGGCGAGGGTGTCATCGCGACCGAGTGCAGCATCTCGCCAGCCATTCAGCCCGGCGATCATTCCGGCGCGCATCGTGTCATCGAGCACCAGGCGGGTGGTCGAACGCCCACGGCTCGCCGCCTGCTCGACGTCGACAGCGTTGGCCTTGGCGATGGAGGCGAAACTGCCCGGGTCGTCGAGGCGCTGCGCGAATCGATCGAAGAACTCGGTGATCTGTTCATCGGTGCAGGGGGCGAGCGCGGCGAATCCCTCGACCGCCGCCGACACCGCCCGATCGACGATCGCCCGCTGCTCGGCAGGCACGTGCAGCAATCGACGAGTCTCGGCGACAGCGATCAGCGCGTCACCGGGGGCGAACGCGGCGGCCAGCGCATCGTCGACGGTCAATACCTGGTCGCCAGCCACGACGATCTGTTGCCCCGCTTCGAGACGACGAAGTTGAGTCATTCGCCGGACCTCACCGAGGGAGCTCCAGCCCATCGAGCTCGCTGAATTCGGCAAGCTCCACGGGCCGCCGTTCCTCGATCGAGCGGTGACCGGCAACCCCGATCGCCACCGACCACAACCCGTCGAGCAGGTTGACCTCGATCGGTCCGGTCCCGTCGATCGCCTTCCGAAATGCGACGTGTTCGAGATAACTCGAACCGAAGTGCAGGCCAGCGTGACGAATGTCCGGGTTGTCGACCCGCTCCTCGGTCACGTTGTGCAGTCCGTCGGCTCGCCGACCGATGCGGATCACGTTCTCGGGGATGAACGCCTCGAGCTTGCCGGTGTCGCCCACCACGACCACCTCCTGCTCGTTGCGGCTCGCCTCGGCGAACATGCACAGATCGAGCATGCCTCGGGCGCCGTTGTCGTACTCGACGATGACGTAGGCGTTGTCGAGGATGTCGGGCCGCTCGCCGTCGTAACGCTCGTCGAGATGATTCACATCCTGTCCGCCCGACGCCACGACCCGCACCGGACGTGCACCGGTCGCCAGGTTCATCAGGTAGAAGAAGTGACAGCACTTCTCCACGAGTGTGCCGCCGGTGTAGCGATTGAATCGGTTCCAATGCGCGACCTTGTCGAGAAACGGGTACCGGTGTTCGCGTACGGTGACCATCTTGACGTCGCCGGCGGTGCCGTCTCGCAGCTCGTCCAAGAGGCGTGCGGTGGGCGGCATATAGGCGTACTCGAGTCCCATCCACACGATCCGCTCGTCCGGTCCCTCACGGGACGCGTCGACCACGGCTCGGCAGTCGGCGATCGTCGTGCACAGCGGCTTCTCGATCATCACGTGCATCGGCGAGTCGAGCACGGCGAGCAGCGTGTCGCGGTGAGTGAAGTTGGGGCTGGCGATCACCACGGCGTCGCACACATCGGCGGCGATCAACTCTTCGACCGTGTCGGCGATCACGAGGTCGCTGCCGTCGCCGACCGGCACCGCGCGCTGGGCTGCCGCCTTCGATTCGGCGTGCGGATCGGCTACAGCCGTGACCGTGGCACCGTCGAGTGCCAGGATGTTTTCGATGTGTTCGACCCCCATCATCCCCGTTCCCACCACGCCGTACCGAACGATCGAATCGCTGTGCGCGGCGGAGCCCGTTGTGGCCGAGGTCATGGCAGGGAGCGTAGGCCGATGACCGACTCACCCCTCTACTTCCGTCAGCTGCTCAGCGGTCGCGACTTCGCCGGCGCCGATCCGCTCGCCGGCCAGATGGTCAACTT
>JBCCVW010000012.1:0-38821 GCA_039194665.1 Actinomycetota bacterium | reverse complement strand
TCCAGATGACGGTCACCAACGTCTACGACCTCGCGTGGCGGACGAGCGATGGTCGCTCGGGCAGCTTGGGCGAGGCGCGGCGGTCGGTCACATTCGACTACGACGTCGACGAGATCCAAACCGTCGGTGGTCCGTGACGCTCGTCGTTGTGGTCGCCGCGCCCTACCGCGTCCGGCCCGACTGGCGCTGATCGCGTCGCCGACTGTGGCCGCGGTCGCCTCTCCCTCGAGATCGAGTCGGGCGACCACGCTCAGCAGCTGGTAGGGCCCCAAACGACGCCTCGCCACTGGAGCCGACCGTAGTCACGGCTGGCTGCGAGAGCGCTGTTACACCCTCTCGTCATGATGGGCCTCGACATGCCCTCGCCCGCCACCACACCCGGCGCCAGCACCGCCGACTTCGCGGCCGCCGCTCGCCGTCTCTCCCTCGTCGCTCGCCGTCACCGGCTCGAAGCGCCCAGTTATCGCAGTCCACCGCGACTCGTTGGCGTCGACCGCACCATCCGCCGCCGGCCCGAGGGCGGCGCCGTTGTCGCTGTCCGTGTACACGGTCGTCCCGTTGCTGCCGTGCTCGCCGACATGATCGAAGGGGTGATCGTGGCCAACGCGCTCGTCTCGCCGCAGTCCGACCGCGCCCGCACCGAGTTGTGGCGCGCCCTCGAGCACCTGCACGACGCGCCCGTCTCCGAAGTCGGGAGCGTTCCTCGCATCAGCCCCACGGAACCCCCCGAGTTCCGACAAGCAGGCTGACGCACCCACCGAAATTCTGGCGATCGCCCGCGCCTCGCGCCGGATTTGAGCAGGGTTTCCGCGGGCGGTTGACGCGCTCACCGAAATTCTGGCGATTGACCGCGCCTCGCGCCGGATTCGGTGCAGAGAACGGAGCCTGTATTAGGCGGGCGTGCAGACCACGACGGGGATGTCGCGGTCGGTTCGCTCCTGGTACTTGCCGTACCCGTCGTAGGCCTCGACGATGCGCGGCCACAGCTCAGCTTTTTCGGCATCGTCGGCAACGTGTGCGGTGAATTCGGTCTTCGTGCCGTCCACCGTGAGCGCCACTTTGGGCTCGGCGACGAGGTTGCGATACCAATCCGGATCGCGGTCGTCGCCACCCTTCGACGCCACGATGACGTACGTTCCGTCGTCGATGATCGGGGCGGTGAGCATGGTCGTGCGCGGCCTGCCGCTCTTGCGGCCAACGGTGTGCAGCTCCACCACCGGCATCGACGAGACGGTGTTGCCCCAACGGCCACCCGACGCGGCGCGAACGGCGCGGTGCGTCCCGCTCATCACCTTCATCCCGATGTCGGTCATCGTGTGCTTCAAACTCATTGCGCTGAGGCTACGGGCGTCATCCCCGAGTCCCGATGGTTGGCTCTGTCGCAGAATCCGGCGCGCGGCGCCGTGACTCCCGCGGATATGCCAGCGCTACAGCGAGTGGGTGTCCGCGGTGCTGCTGGCCGGCGCGTTCTCCAGCGCCGCGCTCAGCGCCTCGCGCGTTGCGGTCATCAGTGCGGGCAGCGGCGTGGTGGAGCCCAGTACGTGCTGCGCTGGATAGTCGGCCATGGCGGCGGCACGGGCGCGACGCTCCTCAAGCGCTGCCGCGTCAACCGGGAGCGGCGGCATTGCCATCGATGCGTCGTCGGCGGCAGCATCGATCGTGGTCGCCAATCCGGCCTCGTCAATGTCGTCGAGGACCAGCACGCACACCCGCAACGTCGCCCACAGGTGCGACCGGTGCCCCGCCCGCCACAGCAGGTCGAGGAGATCGAGCAGCAGCGGGATCGCGGCCAGCGGCCCGGCGGTGCGGCGGCGCAGCGACGCCAACGACATCTGCACCAGCGCCGTCACCCAGTCGTTGTGGACATCCCGTGCGGTCTCGAGACCCTGGCCGAGGAGTGACTCGGCGCGCATCGGATCGGTCTCGTCGAGCGCGGTGCCCAACGCCCAGAGCGCAAACGACAGCGATGATGCATTGCCGGACTCCCGGGCGAGTTGCACTGCGCGCAGCGCGCGCCGCTCGGCTGCGCGTAGATCGCCGAACCACGTGGCCATGATCGAATTGCGCGTGTCCACGTTGACGTGGAAGTACGGCTCCGCTTGCGATCGCTCGTACTCCGCTTCCTCCGCGTAGATCTCAAGCGGCGGCTGGCGGGCCCCGGAGTACACGGCCGCGTTGATCAATGCGAGGCGGGCCGGCAGGTCGAAGTCCAGCTCGTATTCGCGTTCAAGACGAAGTGCACGTTCCGCCCACTCTTGTGTGGCGCCGAGTTCACCACGCGTCCACGCTCCGAGCGCAGCAACGCCGTGGACTGCTCCCAGGTGTCGTTCGTGTGCCGACGCGAACGTGTCGAGGACCAATTCCGACCATCGGAAGTACTCCTCGCGCATTCGCATGAACCCGTACTCCCAGAGCGCGGTGCTGAGGTGCGCGGCACGCCGGAGATCGCCACCGGCTACCGCGCGTCCGAGCGCGGCTCGGACGTTACCGAACGAGCGCTCTAGCCGACGGTCCCACAGTCGCTCGTCGGCCCCGCGCAGGCCGTCGGCTGCGGTGTCGACGAAGCGTTCGATGCTGGAGGCGAACCGGTCGTCGGCAGCGGCCAGCTGGTCGTCGGTGGCGTGGCGTCTGGCCGCCGACCCGACGCTCGACAGCACGCGAAACCACGCGGTGTCGGCCGAGCGATCGGCATGTACGAGCGACCGGTTGACCAGCTCGGCGAGCACTCGTGACGCATCTGCCGCTGGCAACTCAGGTGCGCACACTTCCGCGAACGCCTGTCGATCGAATCCGGCTGCAAACGTTGTGGCTGCGGCAAGACAACGGCGAGCTTGCTCGTCCAGGCCGGTGACTGCGACGTCGATCGCATCGATCGTCGGTTCGCCCTCGGTGGTCAACTCGTCGCGGTCGAGCATGTCGAGCAGCTCGCGTGTCGAGAACGCGGCGGCGTTGCTCGCCGCGACCTCGATGCGCAGCGGCACCCGGTCCAATCGTTCGCATAGCTCGCCAATGAGCTCGTCGGTGTCGGTGGACGGCGTGCCGGCGTTGGCCGATCGAGTGCGGAACAATGCGATGGCGTCGGCGAGATCGAGTGGCGCAAGCCGGTGGACGCGCTCGGCATCGATGCCGAGCGGGCGGTGGCTCGTGCAGATCAACGCCGACCCGCCACCGGCTGCGACCAGTCGGCGTCCGAACCGTGCCACCGTTTCGGTGCCGTGGTCGACGTGATCGAGCACGAGCAGCACGGCGTGTTCGCTCAGCCATTCGACGAGCGCGTCCTCGAGACTCTGACCAGGCCGCGGTCCAAGCGAAAGAGCGCTGCCGATCGCATCGAGCATCCGTGGCGGCGCGATCCGTTCGAGATCGCAGTCGATTCTGCCGTATGCGAACCTGCTCGCCGCCCGGTTCGCCGCGGCGCTCGCAACTTCCGTCGCTCCGATGCCCGGGAGACCGACGATCGTGAGCACACTCGACGGCGCAAGCCGGCGATCGACGGCCGCGATGTCGTCGTCGCGACCGATCAGTCGATCACTGCCGGCGCTGGGGGTGTCTTGGTGCGCCGCATTGCGCAGCGGTGGAAACTCCGTGGTGAGTGACGGAACAACGACCTGTCCAACGCCGGTCGGCTCAGCGATGTCGCGCAAATGATGGCGCCCGAGGTCGACGATGGTGCTGCTCTCGGGTGGCGTCCCGCCGATCGCGGCAACGGCAGGTTCAGAGATGAGGATCTGGCCGCCGTGTCCGAGGTCGTTCAGGCGGCTCCCGAAGTTGAGTGCCCAGCCGTACGGTTCGCCGTCGCGCACCACGACGTCTCCGACATGCACGGCCATTCGCACTCGGAGGCCATCGACGTTGGGAAACTCGTGCTCGGTGAGTTGCTGCTGGGCCCCGATCGCGGCGGCGACTGCGTGGGTCGGACCATCGAACCAGGCGATCACTCCGTCACCCGACGTATGGAACACGCGTCCCGACTGCGCGTCGACCGCCGCGTTGATGAGCGCATCGTGCTGCGCGACCGCGTCGTCCATCAGTTCACCGAAGCGCTCCCACCGCCGAGTGCTGCCCTCGATGTCGGTGAACAAGAACGCACCCGTGGTCCGGTTGTCCGTGCCCACGCGGCCACCGTAGTGGTCGGCACAGACGGCGGAGCTGCTCGCGACAGCTCGTTCTGTGTGCGGAATCCGGCGCGAGGCGCACGATTCCGCCAGAATTTCGGATCACCGGTTCGACTGCCCGCCGAAACTCTGCCCAAATCCGGCGCGAGGCGCGGGGAAGCGCCAGAATTTCGGGGAGGGCTAGGGTCGCGTGATGGGGATTGAACATCAGCGGCTCGTGGTGAAGACGATCCTGCCGGTGGTCGACATCGCGGCGGCGATCGACTTCTACGGGCGGCTGGGATTCCATGTCGTGTCGTACGACGAGACGTATGCGTGGGTGCATCACGCCGGGCTTGAGATCATCCACCTCGCGCTGGTGCCCGAACTCGACGTCGGGGCCAATCGCAGTGCCTGTTACCTGCATGTTCAAGACGCCGATCACTGGCATCGCACGTGGCGCGAGGCAGGCATCGACGTCGGCGAGATCGCCGACATGCCATGGCAGATGCGCGAGTTCGCGGTGCGCGACCCTTCGCAGAATCTGCTGCGTATCGGCCACAACCTGCCGTAGCTGGAGTCAATTTTGACCTCAATCTGTGGTCGGATGTGCACTTTCAGTGAAATTGTGAAAGAATGCTCCGCATGGGGCCGATAACCGCCTTTGATCCGCAGAAGGAGACCCGGGCGATCTCTGCGGTCCGTCACGCGCTGGAGCTGCTGCGCCAGCCGTCCCGGGAACCAGCGCTCGTGCAGGTGGAGGACATCTCCTGCGTCGAGCGCATCGACAACGAACGGCGACTCACACTCGAGATGTTCGCCGGCTGGCGCGGCGACGCACTGCCAACTCGCGCTGCGTCGTAGCCGCTGCGTCGGTTCTGTTCACCAATTCCCGCACGTCGCGCCGGATATCCGCAGGATTTCGGTGGGGCGTGGGGTGCGGTGGGGGCCGGGGAGCGTTGGGGCGTGGGGAGTGTGCTCAGTCGTCGGCGAACCAGGCGCGTTCCACTGCGGTCGCAGCGGCGTCGTTGCCACCCGCGCGATACAGCTCGATGAGCGCGTCGACATGGCCACGGCTCCACGGCTCGGCGTCACGCAGGAACTCCAGCGCGGCGATCCGCTCGTCGGCGGGCCCGGTGCCGTCGGCCACCCGCGATGCGGCGTCGACGCCGTGCCGTTCGACGACGCCGACCAGCTCGGCCCCCCACTCGGCGGCCATCACCTCCGGCGCCACTCCCACGTTGAGCACCGCGAACGCATCGCCCGGTGCCTCGCCGATGTTCGCGGTCGCCACGTCGAGGTCGGTCGTGCCGTCGAGCACCAGCCGATCCTCGACGCTCGACACGTAGGCCGACGGCTCGCCCGCCGGGCGACCTGGCTCGAGCGTCCGCCGAATCTCCGACAACGCGGTGCGCAGCAACGTGCGCCCCTTGTCCGGTGGCCGGCCCGGCCACACCGCCTCGATGACCTCTTCGCGTCGTCGGCCACCGCCGCCCGCTAAGGCCAACACCGACAGCACGTCGAGCGCCTTTTTCGATTTCCACACCGATCGTCCGACCACACCGCTCTGTAGTCGCACCTCATGCGTGCCGAGCAGCGCCACGACGACCGCTGCGCCGCCGTTGGCAACCGCGCCCGTCGAACCCCCGACGCCGCGTGCGGGGATGACTGCGTCGGCGAGCCGCTCGACCATGGCGAAGCCCGTTGCCCGCAGGTCACGGAGGCGACGCTCATCGCGCTCGTGCGTCGCGCGGTCGGTGCCCCGACTGGCTCGTTCGCGGATCACCGCACCGTGCACTCTGCCCAACCGGTGCGCCGGGCCGAGCCGCCGCTCGAGCTCCTCGGCGATCGCCACGGCCTCGTCGCCCCGGTCCGCGGCGAGCAGGCCCCAGGCCAGCAGCGGGCCGCTGGCCGCGAGGTCGTCGCCGCCATCGGCCGCGCCGTACGCAGCCTCGATCACGCCCAACGCATCGGGCTCGCCCGCGGTCAACGCAACGAGCCCGTTCACCGCCAGGTCGAGGGGCGCATCGCCCCCGGAACGCTCCGGCACCTCGCCATCGACGACCCCGATCTGGGCCGCCAACCAGCGTGTCGCTGCGCTGTCGGCCGCTCGCTCGAGCGCCGCGCGGGCGCCCGCAACGTCGCCCAGCCAGAACCGGGTGTCGGCCAGCTGTCCGGCGACGCGTCGATCGAAGTCGGCGTCGTCGGATGCGCGCAACGCGGCCTCGTAGGCGTTGGCCGCCGCTCCGAGTTCGCCGCGGTAGGCCTCGACGGAACCGAGCGCGAGGAGCGCCTCGCGCCGGGCCCGCGCGTCGGCGGCCACCTCTACGCGCACCTGCGCACTGGCCAGTGCGGTATCGACCTCCACGGTCGCTTGGCCCGCTGCCAACACCGGAGGGAACCTGCGGCGCAGCTCGTCGGGCATCCGGTAGAGCCACGTCAACGCCCGCTCGACCCCGATCGCCGACAGGTGGGTGTCGAGCACGTCGGCGGCCTGCTCCGGCTCGCCGGCATCGAGGAACAGATCGATCGCCGTGGTCGGGTCGTGGGCGGTGACGTGCGTCGCAACGGTGGTGCGAACCGTCGTCGTCCAACTCTGGTCGAGTTCGGCGCCGAGCTCCTCGGCGATCGCCGAGTCGAGGCGCACCATGCCGTCGTGGTCCACCAGCAGCGGCGCAGCCGCCGCGATCTCGGCAACCGAGAACACACCGTCGGTCGCGTCAACCGCGCCGATCCCGGCCAGCGGCGCCAGGAGCTCGTCGGTCACATACGGCACCACGGCGGCCACCGACATCAGCTGCCGGACCCGTTCATTACCGATCGCCGCCGAGCGCAATAGGTCGCCACGGCGCTGTGCCGGATCGACCTCGGGAGTGGTAACGCCCGCCAGGAGCCCGGTGGCCCACCCGCGCATCGTGGTATTCCACGCCGGTCCGCGAGCGGCATCCGCGCCATGGAACGCAAACAGCTCGCCCGCTTCATCGTCGGTGAACGCGAGCGCTTC
The DNA here is from genome assembly GCA_039194665.1 of Actinomycetota bacterium. GTDB lineage: Bacteria > Actinomycetota > Acidimicrobiia > Acidimicrobiales > Ilumatobacteraceae > JABSQH01. The sequence continues at coordinate 31,723 of JBCCVW010000012.1, read as the reverse complement.
GGCGTCGAGCAGCGCGACGTCGGTCGGTCGCACCAGTCCGAGCAACGTCGCCGGCCGAGCGGCCGTGGTCACGATCACCCGCGTGTCGTCGGGCAGCAGATCGACCGCCTCGGCCAGCAGCCGCTCGACGTCACCGGAGTCGGCGGCATCGAGATCGTCGATCACCACGCTGGCCGGCGCAGCCTCGACCGAGTCGAGCAATGCATCGGCGAGCGACAGCAGTGGCCCGTCGTGGACGTCGTCACCGGTCAGCATGGCGACGGCATCAGCTGGCCCGGCGAACCCCGGCGCGAGGCGGGCCCATCGAACGCCGTCTCCCGCGAGTTGCGCAGCCGCCGTGGTCGCCCCCCAACCCGCGGGTGCGGCCATCACGATCAGTCGGCGATCGCTCGCGAGCTCGGCGAGACGTGGCCTGGCGAGCGCGTGGTCGAGCCGCGGCGGCCGGGTGAGCAGGCGTGGACGGGTCGACACGCCGCGCCAGCGTACGCTTCGGCCATGGCGGTGGGAGACCTCTCCGGGCGGCGCCTCGGTGGTTTCGAGTTGATCGAGCCCCTGGGTGAGGGCTCGTTTGCAGCGGTGTGGCGTGCGCGTCAGGTTCGGCTGGATCGCGACGTAGCGGTGAAGGTGCTCGATCCCATCGTTGCGCGCGACCCCACGACCGCCCGCCGCTTCGAACGTGAGGGGCGGGCCGCCGCCAACCTCGATCATCCGGCGATCGTCCCGGTGTACGAGGCCGGCGACGACGACGGCCTGTACTACCTGGCCATGCGGTTGGTCGACGGCGAGACGCTGGCCGATCTCCTCGACCGCGAGAGCCCGCTGCCGCTCGATCGGGTCCTTGCGCTGCTGGCGCCGGTGGCGGCAGCGCTCGACCACGCCCACGCCGCCGGGCTCGTGCACCGCGACGTGAAGCCGGCAAACATCCTCCTCGAAGGCGACCGGGTGTACCTGACCGACTTCGGGATCGCTGCGTCGGCGCGCGAAGTCGGCCGCTACACCACCGGCTCGATCGGCACCGCCGACTACATGGCGCCGGAACAAGCGCGCGGTGACGACCTCGACCACCGCGCCGATCTCTATGCCCTCGGTTGTGTCGCTTACCACGCGCTCACCGGAGCGCCGCCGTTCCGTCGCGACGATCTCGTCGCCACGCTCGTCGCCCACGGGAATGACCCGATACCGCCCACCGGCGTCCCCGGTCTCGACGCGTTCTTCGATCGTGCGCTGGCGAAGGAGCCCGACGAGCGGTTCGATCGCGGCGTCGATCTCGTGCGCGCCCTGGCGTCGCTGTCGCCGGTGGCCCCCGACGAACCACCACGGCGTGCCGAGGAGACGCCGCGCCGGCGATCGTTGGCGTGGGTGGCCGTGGCGGCGTTGACCGTGATCGCCTTTGCCGCGGCCACCGTCGTGGTGATCGGTGGCGGCGATGACGCCGGCGCGCCGAGTGAGTCGCCGACGGGGGCAACCGCCGTCAACGGCAGCGACCCGCCGAGTACGGAGCCCGCAGCGACCGATCCGACCGCCGACGGACCGTCGGCAAGCGATCCGCCGACCGACGGCACGGCGACGAGCGACGGGTCAGCTGGCAGCTCGGCGACAACCGAGCCCATCGTCGTCCCGACGACTGCGCCCGTCGAGCCGTCTGGTCGGATCGCGGTGGGGACCACGCTCGATCTCGCCGATCCGAACGCGCACCGGTCGCTCGACACCGTCAACGTGCTCGCCGAATGGGTGTTGCCGGTGATGTACCGCGTCGACGAGAACCTCGACCTGGTGCCCAGCTTGGCCACCGGCCCACCCACGCCGATCGCCGACGATCCGCTGCGCCTGCAGTGGGAGATCCGCGACGACATCACGTGGGACGACGGCACGCCGGTGACCACCGCTGACATCGTCGCCACCTATCAGTACCTCACCGACCCGGCGACCAACGCCACCAACATCTCGCTGTACGGGCCGGTCTCCGATGTGCGGGCGATCGACAACACGATGCTCGAGATCGACCTGTCGTCACCGATCGGTGTGCCGCGCGTGCTGTTCTCAACGACTCATCCCATCATCCAGGCCGCGGCATGGCAGTCGCACCTCGACGGTGGCGGCACCGCGGCCGACTTCCTCGACGACGGCGTGACGTTCGCCGCCGGGCCGTTCCGCGCCGCTCCCAACGCCGGTCCGGGCGAGATCGAGTTGCTTCCCAACCCAGAGTGGAGCGGTGATCCCGAACGTGGGCCGAAGCTCGAGTCGATCCGCATCGTCGAGTACCCGACAACCGACTCGCTGATCGAGGCACTGGGCAACGCGCAGATCGATGTTGCGTGGGCCGACACCGTCGGCAACAACGACGTGCGCGACGTGCAAGCACTACCCGATACCCAGGTGCTCATCGGGACGTCCGATACATCGATCCAACTGACCCACAACGCCGCGTCGCCGGCGCTCGCCGATGCCCGTGTGCGGGAGGCGATCCAGTTGGGGCTCGATCGCGATGAGGTTGGGGGCCTGGTCACGGGCCTGCGTACGGGCGACCCGGCAGAGCGAGTCGACAGCTTGGTGTTCGCGCCGGGCCAGTCGGGTGGATCCGATCCGTTCGGATTCGGCGTCGACCGCGATCTCGCTGCTCAGCTCCTCGACGAAGCGGGCTGGGTGGAAGTTGAGGGCACACAGTTCCGTCAGCGCGACGGCGAGACGTTGACGCTCGACCTGCTGTTCCTCAACACGGCCGAGAACCTGCAGACCGGGTTGTCGATCGTGTCGCAGCTCGAAGCGCTCGGAATCGATGTGGTCGCCGAGCAGGTTGAGGATCTCGAGGTCGGTCGGCGGATGGACGCACGCGAGTTCGACACGATCATCCAGTTCCGGCTGTTCAATAGTGATCCAATCGCGACCCGAGCGATCTTTGGCACCGAGGGCCAGGTCAACCTCGGCGGCTTCAGCGACCCCGAGATCGACGCACTGCTCGATGCGGCCGACGCCGAGCTCGACCCCGACGTCCGGCTCGACCTGTACGACCAGATCGACGTGCGCCTCGAGCAACTCGATCCGGCGCTCCCGCTGTTCGCCCTCCCGGCGTTCACCGCCTACGACGCGCGGCTCACCGGCATTCAGATGGCACCCAATCGCGGCCCCCTCGTGACCCTCAACGAGTGGACCTTCGCCAGCTAACGGTCCAACGCCCCACAGAAATCCTGTCCAAATCCAGCGCGACGCGCCGGAATTCGCACACAGTTCGAGCGCGGCGGTCTCGATTCACGTCGTTTCACGCTGTTCTCACGGGGTGGATCGACCGTGGGTGCATGGACAACACACCTGATTCCAGCCCGTTCCCTGCCCCGCTCGCGCCACCCACACCGGCGTCGTCCTCGTCGACGTCGCGCGAACCGATCAACTCACCGTCCCGCCAATCGAACCGAGTTCGTAACCTCGTGGTTGCGGGCGCTGTGGCGTTCGGCACCGTCACGGGCGGTGTCATCTGGATCACCGCCGAGAGTGGGCCGGCCGGCGACGACGTCGACCTGCTCACCGACCCTGTGGTCGTCCTCGACGAACGGGCGGCGATCGACATGACCTACCCCGCCGAGTGGGACGAATTGGCGGAGGACACCGGCACCGGCACCTTCGACGACTCCCAGGACGCGCTGGCACCCGAGCGTCGCGACACGATCGACGGGCTCCCCGGCGACGACGTGATCGACGGCTCGAGCAGCGACGATGACGACATCATCATCGACGATCCCGACCACCCGGAGGATCTCGACCCCGTACTCATCGAGGAGCCCGCCGGCCGGGTGTGCCTCAACACGGTGCATCTGCCCGCCGACGGCCAGCAGTCGCTGTCGCGGGTCGAGCCCTCGGGCGAGATCTTGGGCGCGCCGGATGGCTCGATCGTGGTGGTTGAGGGACCGACGTTCAATCTCGGCCAGCCGGTGGAGATACCGATCCTCGACGACGGCTTCGCCGGCCAACTCGGGATCAGTCAGCAGGGTCACCACCCGTTCGAGCGCTTTGAGGTGGTGTACCCCGACGGTCGGCCGCCGGTCGATCTGATCGAGGCGACGCGCAGTGGCGGGTTTACCCTCGACGACCCTGGACCGCTGGTCGGCCCCGGCGAAGGACCACTGTTCGACAACGAGTGCGTCGACCTGCATTCGTACCGCTACGTCGAATCGCTCTCGGACGAAGAGCTGCGCGCCGAGGTGTCGGCACTGCTCTCACAGTTCGTCGAGAGCCATCGCAACGGCGATGTTTCAGCACTCGCCCAGAGCCTGGCGCCCGCCGTGCCAGGGCACTTCGGCGAGGCAGTGTGCCTCGACTATCTGGCTCGCACCGTCGGTACGGTCGTCGACATCGACCTGGTGTCGATCGATTCCCGCGGGACGTTTGTCCTCGAGACGACTTCGGGGCCCATCGGTTTCGACGATGTGGTCACCGCCACCGTCGATCTCACTACCACCGCCGGCCGTCAGACCCAGCAGATCAATCTCCCGGTGAACGCCGACGACTCCCTGAGCTGGCTCACCCAATGCCAGTGACGAGCTCCAGGCTCACGCAAATTCTGCGGATTTCCGGCGCGACGCGCGGGTAGTCCGCAGAATTTCCGCGTCCGCATCGGTTCTGTGTGCGAAATCCGGCGCGTGGCGCGGGGTGTGTGCAGAATTTCGGGGAGACGCGGAAGGGTTGTGGTCGAGCGCCTCGGCGACCCGCCGGTGCGCATTCGTTGCCCGGCACTGTTTCGTTGCGGTTTCGCGGAGGTTCGTCACAAAACTGCAACATTCCACTAGTCTCGCGCCGATGTTTCGAGGTGGGGCGCCGCGCGCCGTCGTCGGGTTCGGCGCGGCCCTTGCGGTAGCGATCTCGGTGGTGGTGCCGGGTTCGGTCGGGGCACAAGACGCCGAAGCCGAGCAAGCGGCGAGAGAAATCCAGGCGGCCCGCGACCGGGCCAACCAGGCCGCGCAGGCGATGTTCGACGCCGAGTCCGAGCTCGATCAACTCTCCGTCGAGATCGGCAAGGCAGAAGATCGGCTGGCAGCAGTCGAGGCCGAGGCGGACGAGATGCGCTCCACGCTCGCGACCAGTGCGCTACGCACGTTCGTCGGCGCCGGCACCACGGCCAACCCGCTGCTGGTCGACTTCGATGCGACCAGTGACGTCCTGACCGCCGAGGTCTACGCCAGCGTCGCTCGGGGCAGCGCGTCGGTCGAGCTCGACGACTTCGCCAACACGATGGACGAAGTCGAGGAGCGCCAGCGTGAGCTGGAGCGGACGGTCGACCAGACCGAAGATGCTCGTGACACATACGAGCAGCTCAAGGCCACGGCCGAGGCGGAGATCGTGCGCCTGCAGGAAATCGAAGAACAACGCTTGCGTGACGTGGCGGTGCAACGCGAGCTCGAACGGCAACGTCAGGCGCGACTCGCGCAAGAACAAGCCGAGGCAGCCGCCGCCGCGGCTGCGCAGGCGAGCGCCGGCAGCTCGAACGCCGGCTCGTCGTCGGGTGGCAGCTCGGCCAGCTCGGGTGGGTCGAACAGTTCCAGCGCGTCGAACGACGCCGGAGGTTCCTCGGGCGGCTCGTCCGGTGGTGGGTCGGCACCTGCTGCCAACCCAGCGCCGGCTCCGGCTCCGGCTCCAGCTCCGGCCCCGGCGCCCGCCCCGGCTCCAGCCCCCGCACCCGCCCCAGCACCGTCGGGCAACGGGTTGGTCTGCCCCGTCCAGGGCCCGCGAGCGTTCTCCGACACGTGGGGCGCACCGCGATCTGGCGGCCGCACGCACAAGGGCGTCGACATGATGTCGCCGACGGGCACGCCGTTGGTCGCCGTGGAAAGCGGCACGGTGTCGTTCCGTTCGACGCCGCTCGGCGGGTTGTCGGCCTACGTTCACGGCAACTCGGGCAACCGCTACTTCTACGCCCACCTGAGCAGCTACGCCGGTTCTGGGCGGAGCGTGTCGGCGGGCGAAACGATCGGCTACGTCGGCTCGACCGGCAACGCCAACGTGCCGCACTTGCACTTCGAAGTGCATCCCGGCGGTGGTTCGGCGGTCAACCCATACCCGTACGTCCGCCCGATCTGCTGAGCCCTCCCCGGAAATTCTGTCGTAATCCGGCGCGCCGCGCCGGAGATTGCCAGGATTTGGGAGGGTGCTGTACGTCCCTCGGAAATTCTGTCGTAATCCGGCGCGAGGCGCCGGGAACTCGCAGAATTTCGGATCACCATCTACACGGTGGGGGAGTTGCGCCAGGCGGCGCGCAGGGTCTCCCGGCGCCGTTCGGTGTCGGCGAACTGGGCAACCATCCCCGACAGGGCGAGGGCGAGGTAGATCACGTACCACCACCAGTCGTCGTCGAGCGCCTCGGTCGTGGCCGCTGTGTTCAGGTCGCCGGTGTCGATCACGTTGAACAGCAGCATCAAGCCGAGCACTACCGTGCTCGCTCCCGCCAGCCCGGTGAGCACGGTGAGCAGCACCATCGGCAGGTCACCGATCACGCCAACGACCGCCAGTGCGATGGCCAGGATCACGCCCACCAAGGTGATCACCCACGACCACGTGACCCCGATGGCCACCATCAGTGAGGTCCCGAGTACGAACCCGATCGCCATCATGCCGAGGATCACTGCCACCTCGTAGTACAGGTAGGCGATCAGCCCGAACAACAACGCCAGCCCGATCCCGACGATCCAGCTGAGTGCGTTTCCGAGAAACCCTGCGTCGCCGCCGGCGAGACCGGCCCCGAGCGCGAACCCGGCGAACGCGCCCCAGATCGGGATCACAATGCGCATCGCCAGGTAGCCGCGGTAGCAGAACACCAAGCCCGTGAGCACGGCGAGGATGCCGGCAACAACGTCGTTCATGGGCGCCACTCTGGCATGTCGTGATCGCTCCGAGCAGCGTTGGTGTCGAGCGGGTCCCCGGTCCCTTCGACGAGCTCTGGCACAATCCCGGCGATGGGGGTGAGTGCCGCAACCGGCGTGATCCGGACCCATCTGCCGCTGTCGACGGGCGGCCGGATCCGTCTCTTCGTCGATGCCCGCGACCAACCGCGGTCGCGACGAGCCACCGATGTCCTGCTGCTCGCCGCCACCGGTGTCGGGCTGGTGCTCCTCGCATTCAGCGCCGAGCCGCAGCCCGGATTCGGACAGGCGTTCACCAACTTCGTTGCCGATATGCCAGGGCTGCTGAGCGGCTTCTGGGAGGTGCTCATCGAGCTGCCGGGTGTGCTGTCGATCATCATCGTGATCGCCACGATCTCCGCTCGACGGTGGGCGATCTTGCGCGATCTGCTCCTCGCCGTGGTGGTCGGCGGCGTGATCTGGCTCGTGCTGTGGCGCGTCACCAACGGCAGCTGGCCGCAGATCGGCGATGTCACGCGCAAGTCGCTGATGGAGGGGGAAGTCTTCGCTGCGTTCCCCGCGTTCCGCCTCGCGGTCCCCGGGGCGGTGATCATCACCGTGTCGCCGCACATGGTCAAGCCGATGCGGCGCGTCGGCAGATGGGTGCTCGGTGGCGCCGCCGTCGGCGCACTCCTGTTGATCAACACCACGGCGGTGGGCGCGCTTGGCGGCCTCCTCGTCGGTGCAGCAGCTGCGGCGCTGGTCCACCTCATCGTCGGATCGAGCGCCGGCCGCCCGAACCTCGGCGACGTCGCCGCAGCGATGGACGATCTCGGTGTGCCGGTGGTGGCGCTCGGTGCGGCGGCCCGACAACAGGCGGGCAACTTCGCCGTGTTCGCCGACAGCGCCGACGGGCGGCGCCTTCTGATCAAGCTGTACGGCCGCGACGCCTACGACGCAGCGATCGTCGCCACGGTCTGGCGCCGTGTGTGGTACCGCAACGCCGGCTCACCGGTCGGCTTCGCCCGCAGCCGACAAGTCGAGCACGAAGCGTTTATCACGCTCCTCGCCGAGCGTGCCGGCATCGTCACCGACCACGTCGTCACGGCCGGTCCGACCCGCACCGACGATGCGGTACTCGTGTTGGAACGGACCGCGGTCGAGCTCGACGAGGGTGGCGACGATCCGCCCGACGACCCGCTGCGTGACGTCGACGCCGATGTCGACGTGCCGGATGCCGATGACGATATCGCGGAGGAACTGTGGGCGCTTCTCGCCGACCTCCATGGCGAGGGCATCGCCCACGGGCAGGTCGACGACGAGCACCTTCTGAGTCGCGACGGGAATCTCGGGCTCGAGAACTTCCGTAGTGCGACGGTGAACTCCTCGGCCGATCGGCAGGCCACCGACGTCGCTCAGGCGCTGGTCACGATCGCCCTGCGCACGGGCAACGAACGGGCGGCCGAGTCGCTCGTCGACGCCCGCGAGAGCGGCGACGTGGTGGCGATGTTGCCGTATCTCCAACCGACGTCGTTGACATCGGCGCAGCGACGTCGCGTGCGCGAGGCGAAGCTCGATCTGGACGAGTTGCGCTCCGCCACCGCAGATGCGGTGGGCGAAGCGCCGCCCGAGCTCGTGCCGTTGCGCCGATTCACGGTCGGCTCGGTGATCAGCGTGTTGCTACCGCTGATCGCGCTTGCCGCACTGGTCAGCGCGGCGACAGGCATCGACACGCAGGGGTTGGGCGACGAGTTCTCGACGGCCATGTGGTGGCTCGTCGCCACCGCCGCCGTGCTCGCCCAGATTCCCCGGCTGTTCCAGGCGGTCGCCACGCTCGGCGCGTCGCCCGTGCCGCTGCCGCTCGGCCCGGTATACGCACTGCAGTTAGCCGTCTCCTACATCAACCTCGCCATTCCCAGCTCGGCGGCGCGCATCGCGGTGAACATCCGCTTCTTCCAGCGCCACGGTGTGCCGCCGGGCGGAGCGGTGGCGACCGGCGCGGTCGACGGATTTGCCGGCTTCATCGTTCAGGCGACGCTGCTCGTGTCGTTGCTCGTACTCACGCCGGCGACGATCAATCTCGGGTCGTCGAGCGGCGACGACAGCGGCGGGTTCTCCCTGCTGGCGCTGTTCGTCGTCGCCGGGCTGATCGGTCTGGTTGCCGTGTTCTTGATCCCGCGCACTCGCCGGCGCATCGTCGAGTGGGTCAAACGCGCGGTGCGCGATGGTGCGGACGTCTTGAAAGGGCTGCGTTCGCCGCGCCGGCTGGCCATGATCTTCGGCGGCAACCTGATGGCCGAGCTCGTCTTCGCACTCGCGCTCACCGCAATGGTGCGGGCGTTCAACGGCGACGTCTCCTACACGACGGTGTTGTTCACCAACATGACCGTGGCGCTCCTCGCCGGGCTCCTCCCGATCCCCGGCGGGATCGGCGTGACCGAAGGCGGGTTGATCCTCGGGCTGACATCGGCGGGCATGGGCGAAGAGGCGGCCTTCGCCGCCGTGATCCTGTACCGCGTGGCGGTCTTCTACCTGCCGCCGGTGTGGGGGTTCTTCGCCTTCCGCTGGCTCGAACGCAACCGCCACCTGTAGCGGTGCGGTTGTTACCTGATGTGACAGTGCGAGTTAGACGGCGCGTTGCATGCGACGCAGGCCGTAGCGCCACACGCCGATGGTGGCGAAGCCGATCGGCACGATCAGGATCCACGTCAGTAGTCGGAACAACAAGATGCCGGCCGTGATCTCGTTGACGAACTGCGAGCCGGCAGCGGCGGTGAGCAGGCCGATGTATGCCACCTCGGTCACCCCAGCGTCACCAGCGGTGATCGGCACCACGGTGAGGCCCTGCACCAGCGCGAAGGCGACGAACACCTGCGGCCAGGCGAGGTCGCTATCGGACAAGCCGGTGAAACGCAGCGCCAACAGCAACAACGCGAAGCGGGTCAACGAGGTGAGGAAGGTTGCCCATGTGGCGATCAGCCAGCGGTCGCGCAGGATTTCCAGCGCGTTGGCGCGGGCGGCGACGAGCCGCTCGGCGAGGTCTGGTGGATCGGGGCGGCGCAGCAGCCGGAGCACGAACGCCCACACCGGCGACAGGACCGTGCCCGCCTTGGCGGTGAACGACTCGCGGCTGAGCACCGCGGCCACGATGACCAAGCCGATGCCGACCACCAACGCGATCATCACCACCGTGCGCAACGTGCCGTCGATCGGCGCGCCGGAGATCACCAGTCCGATCGCGGCGACGACGGGCAGTACGAGCTTGATCCCGATGCTGAACACCCCGCCAGCCGCGACGGCCAACGTCGCTTCGGTCGGCGAGCGTCCCCACGAGGTGAACATCTGATAGCGCACGGGCAGATCGCTCGGGCCGGGGATGATCGAGGTCACGCCGGCGGGCCCGAGGTAGGCGACGACACCGCGACGCACCGGCAGCCTGGGGACGAGCGACGCGGTCAGCAGACCCTGCGCGCCGATCCACAACACCCACATGCTGATCAGCGCCAGGATCTCCGCGTCTTGCAACGATCGCAGTGCATCGACCACGCCGTTCCAGTCGAGATCGTCGAACACGAACGCCAGCAAGGCGAACGACGCAGCCAGTGTGAGCACCGTGAATGCCACGCGCAGCACGATCCGCCGTGTCTGGCGGGCGCGTGACACCGGCTCGGTGACCATCTCGGTGAGTGCTTCGCTCGGTTCAGCAGCGAAGTCGGTGATCCCCTCGTTCGGCTCCGCGGCCGATTCGGTGACATCGGTGCCCGAGTCATCGGGCGCCGACGCGCCGTCGGTCGTTTCGTCGTCGGACGGTTGGCGATCGTCAGTCATCGCTGCTCGAGTCGATGACGACCAATACGTCGTCGAGCGGTTTGCGCCGTAGGTCCGGAACGCGCACGCCCGGCAAGGGATACCCGACCGGGAACATGGCAAACGCCCGCTCGTTCGCTGGCCGGTCGAGGAGCTGCGCGAGGAAGGCCATCGGCGATGGGGTGTGCGGCAGCGTCGCCAGGCCCATCGAGTGCAGCGCGGTGATGAACATTCCCGCAGCGATGCCGACGCTTTCTTTGACGTAATAGTTCTTGCGCTGCGTGCCGTCGGAACGCGACTCGTACCGCTGCTCGAAGAGCACCACGATCCACGGTGCGATCTCCAAGAACTCCTTGTGGTGGTCGGTGCCGAGGGGAGCCAGCGCCTCCTGCCACTCGTCGTTCATGCGGTTGTCGAGATAGTTGATCCGTTCCTCCGCTTCGGCCGCCTCGCGGATCCTGGCCTTCGTCGCCGGATCGGACACGGCGACGAATCGCCACGGCTGCTTGTGGGCCCCCGACGGCGCGGTCGATGCGGCCTCGACAGCGAGCTCGATCAGCCCTCGGGGCACCGGTTGGTCGGAGAACATCCGTACGCTCCGGCGCCGCGTCATCAGCGTGCGGAATTCCTCACCGCGCCGACGCATTTCCTCGGGCTCGTATCGAGTTGGGTCGAATTCGACGAAGGGATGGTCGGCCGCGAGCTCCTCCGACGGGTACGGGTGGCGGTAGCGCACCCTGCTCGATGTTGGCTGGGCCGAGGTTGGTTGAGCCGACGCTGGTTGGGTCGACGTCGGTTCGGCCGACGCCGGCTCGTCCGGAGATCGCATCGTCACGAGCGGTTCAACCTAGGTGGTGGGCGCCGTCGTGTCTGCGACCGGCGCGGCGCCGAGTGCGGCGCGCACGGTTTCGATGACTTCGGCCCGTTCGGAGAACACCGCAGCGAGTGGCCCGGCGCGATCGCGGGTGCGCAGCCACCCGACGAATGTCAGCGCCACCCGAATCAGCGGTGGCCAGATCACCAACGCGAGTACGCCCCCCACACCGACGAACAGCCCGGCGAGCACGGCACCCCAGCCGTCGGCGAGCACGACACCGGCCACGACAACCGTTGCCAGTCCGGTGACCAGCCCGACCAGCAGGCGCACCGTGCCCTTCGTGGCGGTGGACTTGACGGTGCCGGTGATCGCCACCGTGAGGGCGATCGCCGGCACGAACCACAACGTGGCGAGGGCCAGCAACGTGCCGCCGAAGAACGCACCGATCAGCGACAGCACGATGCGCGCCATCGATGGCCGGTTGCGGCGCACCTCAGCCTCGCCGATGCCGATCAGCTGCAGACGCGTGGCGTAACGGCGGTACGCCTCCACGATCCTCCGCCGCACCGGTTCGGGGCGAGTCGCCAACTCCCGTGCGAGGACTTCGACCTCGCCGAACTTCGGCCCTGCCGGCCCCGCGGCCTCGTCGAGTTCGACGGCAGCGGCGGCGCGCAGGATCTCGCGCTCTTCGACGGTGGCGAACGAGGGCGACACCGCTTCGAGGGCATCGGTGATCGTTGCGGTGAGGTGATTGACCGCAACGCGGTCGGGTTCGACAACTTCGTCGGTAGGAGCACCCGGTTGCGCGGCGACCTCGATCGGTTCGCCGAATATGACGACGGCGCGGCTGCGCGTTTCCACACGGTTCTCGAAGGCCAGCCCGATCGGCACGATCACCAAATCGGGTGCGGTCGGGACGCCACCGAGGGCGATGCGCGCCGCGCCGGACTTCACTCGGTCGAGGCCGGCACGGTCGCCCGTTGTGCCTTCGGGGAAGATCGCAACGGTGGCGCCAACGTCGAACTCGCGATGACAGGCGGCGAATACCGAGCGGTTGTTGCTCGACCGATCGCCATCGGACGACCGGTACACGGGGAGCACACCGGCGAGCGCAAGGAACGGTCGGGCGAACACCACCTTCCACAATGCGGCCTTGGCGATGAATCGGGGGAGTCGTCCGAGCACACTGGCGACCACGATCGGATCGACGAATCCGTTGCCGTGGTTGGCCACCACCAGCACGGGCCGGTCGCGCGGCATTCGCTCGCGCCAGGCGACGTCGACCGAGCGGTGAAAAGTGCGCACGAGCACGATCGTCAATAGCCCGAGCGTGCGGTCGGTTCCCCGCCGGAGCAGCCGAGGCGCCGTAGCGGGATCGTCGGCGCTGTAGGCCGAGTCGACCCACACGAGGAGGAACACCGCGGTCAAGACATGCCACACCCCGTGCCACTGGAGGCCCGAGTCGGGATCGCACAACGGGCTCGACTCGTGCCCCAGTCCCCACGTAGCGAGGGCGACCACGCCGAACAGCAGCACCGGCCAGTGCCACACCGTGGGCATCTTCCGGCGCCAGGCGATGAGCGACGTGCCGATCGTGACGACGGCGGCAATCCCGACGCCGGCGTTGATGCCCTCGGACCAGAACGCCCACGCAACGACGCCCCAGACGAGGCCGAGCGCTGCACCGGTCAGCGCGCCGCGCTCGCTCGATCCGAACAGCCGGCCGGCGTGCCATCCGGCGAGATATCCGACCATCGCCACGAGCGGCCCGTCGTGCAGCAGCTGCGAGGCGTCGTTGGGCGCGCCGTGAAAGGCGATGCTCCCCGCTCCTTCGGCGATCGCCAAGCCCGCGAGGGCGTACACGCTGCGCGGCAACCGACGGCGGACCACCTCGATGACCAACACCACGCCGACCACCACGTACCCCGCCGAGGTCCAGGCGTTGACGTCTTGTTCCAGCCAGCCGCCGTCGCGCCGTTCGCAATCCGGATCAGCCACGGCCCGCCAACCTAGAGCCTGCAGCCCGTCGGACCGCTGAAGCCCCTCGCCTCGTGCCGAAATCCTGTCGAATTCCGGCGCGCGGCGCGGGATTTCGCGACAATTTCGGCATGACGACCGTGTTGTTCTGCACCGATGGGTCGGCGTTGGCGCGTGAGGCGATCGATCGAGCGCGCTCGCTGCTCGTGCCGGCCGAGCGCGTGGTGCTGGTGACGGTGATCCCCGGGGTCGATCCGTCGTTGGTCACGGGGACCGGGATGGCCGCTGGAGTGATGTCGCTCGATGAGCGGCAGAACCTGATCGATGTCCAGAAACAGGACGCCACCAGAATGCTCGAGGAGCTGGTTGCCGACCTCGAACTGCAGGGCTCGCTGGAGACCGGCGGCGACGGCACCATCGAAACCGAGGTGCGGGTGGGCGACGCCGGCCACGAGATCGTCGACCTGGCGACGTTCTTGCCTGCCGATGTGATCGTGCTCGGCACGAGCGGCCACGGCGGGTTCCGCCGCGCCGTGCTCGGCTCGGTATCCGACCACGTGGTACGCAACTCGCCGTGCCCGGTGTTGGTGTCGAGCCATGCCGAGTAGCGCCGCCGGGTGACTCGGCGCTGATCGAGTTCAGAACAGCAATCGGCCGGCGCCGCGTTGTGCAGCACCGGCCGATTGAACACTGATGATCAGGCACTGCTGATCAGACTGGGCTGATCGGTGTGTGCTGGCCGTTCGGAGTGATCAGGCGTTGATGATCTTCGACTTCGCCGCGGCGTACTCGGCGTCGTCGAGTTTCCCGCTGGCATGCAGGTTGGCCAGCTTCTCCAGCTCGTCGGCGTTGCTGGTGCCGCCGCTGCCACCCGCGACGTCGCGGATGTAGGTGTCCATCTGTTCCTGCTGACGCTTGGCGGCGTTGAGGTTGCGCTCGGCCATGCCGCCGCCGCGCACGATCAGGTACAAGAAGATGCCGATGAACGGCAAGATGATGATGCCGATCGACCACAGGGCCTTGCCCCATCCGGAGAGATCATCGCTGCGGATGATGTCGCCGAAGATCGTGAAGATCAGCATGATCCAGATGAAGAACAGGAAGAACCAGAGCAGGGACCAGAGGACCTGACCGGATCCGAATTCAGCTGCGAGCATTGCGCTCCCTTTCTTTGCGGCCGCTGGCGCGACCGGTCTCAGCGGCCGCTCCTGCGGCCTCTCAGCCGCCACTCCTGCGGCCGGTATTGGTTGGTGACCGCGACGCGGCCACATGCGGCGATCAAGTATGGGGTGGTGCAGCCCAATCCACAAGGATCCTGCTCCGACCGACCGACGGCACCACGCTGTCCGTCGATGCCCGAGGTAGGGTGCCGTCCGCCCCGGGCGGTGTGCCCGGCGGCGGCAGACGCCCGACAGCAATCGGCCCGACAGCAGTGGGAGACAACACATGGCCCTCGGCCCCATCGAAGTCCTGGTGATCGCCTTTCCTGGCAACCAGTTCAACGGGAGAATCCTGCCCGAGCTCGAGCGGTTGATCGAAGCCGGCACGATCACCGTGGTCGACGGCCTGTTGATCACCAAGGAAGCGGACGGCGCAGTGTCGTTCGTCGAGTTCGAAGAGGCCGGAGCAAACCCCGACGCCGCCAAGTTGACCGAGCTGATGAATCAGATCGAGTCGCTGATCTCCGATGACGACGTGCTCGAACTGGCCGATGGCCTGGAACCCGACAGTTCGGCGTTGATGCTCGTGTTCGAGCACACCTGGTCGAAAACGCTGCGCAATGAGATCGTCGACTCGGGCGGCGTGCTGGCCAACAACTTTCGCGTTCCCGGGCTGGTGGTCGAGGAGCTGCTGGCCGAACTCGACGAGTCCCAACCCTGATCCGACATCCAGATCGACGCACAACAAGGAGAGACAGACATGCGACGACGTATGGGACGCCCTGGACTGCTGGGCACGATGGCCCGCACTGCGGTCGTCGCCGGTACCGCATCGACGGTGGTCGGCGCCACACAGCGCCGCCAGGCGAACAAGGCCCAAGAGAAGGCCGACGACCAGGCCGCCCAGCAGGCGGCCTTTGAGTCACAACAGCAGCTGGCTGACATGCAAGCGCAGATGGACGCGATGCAGGCCCAACAGCAGCCGCAACAGCCGCAACAGCCGCAGCAGGCGGCGCCTGCGGCGCCGGCAGCGGGCGGCACTGACATGATGGCCGAGCTCGAGAAGCTCGGCCAGCTGAAGGCCAACGGGATCCTCACCGACGAGGAATTCGCGGCGGCCAAGGCGAAGATCCTCGGCACCTGATGAGGTGCGCCGGCCGGCGCGAAAGGACGCACCGACATGAGCGACGACAACCCTGAGCACGCGCGCGCCGTGGAGCTCGACAACACCGGCACCACGAACACCGCCGACGAAGCGGACGGCCGGAGCGGCGCACCCAAGTGGGTGATCTGGGCGATGATCGTGTTGGCCACGGTGATCGGCATCTTCAGCTCACTCAACGCCTGGGTCGAGCAACAGGTATTGGAAACCGAGAACTGGGTCGAGATCACCGACGAGCTCCTGGAGAACGACGACATCCGTGAGGCCCTGTCGCAGTACATCGCCGACGAGTTGTTCGCAGGAGTCGATCTCGCCGAACAAATCGACAGCCAGTTGCCCGACGCGCTGGAAGGTCTCGGCGGGTTCGTCGCTCCATTGATCCGCAGCGGCGCGCCCGAAGCGATCGACCGCGTGCTCGCGACCGAGGCCGCAGCCGGCTTGTGGCGGCAGGTCAACGAAACGGCGCACTCGCTATTCGTCACGGTGGCGCGCGGCGACGAGTCGGTGATCCAGTCGACCAACGGCGAGGTCGTGCTCGACCTTGGCGAGTTCGTGCGGCTGTTGGGAATCGACCTCGGTCTCGAAGAGCGGCTCGGTGATCGGCTCCCAGACGATGCCGGCCAACTCGTGTTGTTCGAAACCGATGTGATCGATCAGGTGCAGAGCGCAGTGCAGGTGATCGAGCTGACGAGCGTGATTCTGTTCGTCGTGGTGGTCGGCTTGTACGTCGGCGCGGTGTACCTGGCACGCGGGTGGCGACGGCAGGCCTTGCGCGGTGTTGGAATCGCAATCACCATCGCTGGAATCCTCGTGGTCCTGCTGCGCAACGTGACCGTGAACTACGCGGTCGACCAGGTCAGCAGTGAACCGACGGTGCGCAACGCAGTGCGCGCCGTCGGCTTGATCGCCACCGATCTACTCGACGAGATCGCCTGGACGATCATCGTCGTGGGAGTGCTGATCCTGGCCTACGCGGTGCTGATCGGTCCGACTCGCGCGGCGGGCACCGTGCGTCGCTGGCTGCGGCCGATCGCTGCCAATCCGATCGCCTACTGGGCGATCGCGATCGTGGTGTTGCTCGTCTACTTGCTCGGCGCGCCGGTGGCTCCGAGACAGTGGTTGTCGACGTTGGTGGTTGTGGCGCTCTGGCTCGGCGGCGTGTTCCTGCTGCGTCAGGTGATCGTCGGCGAAATCGATCGAGCGGACGGCGAGCCCGACACCGACCCCGACATCGACATGGGTGCGTCGACTGGCGGGGCGGTCAGCGCGGCACCGTGATCCCGACCGACGCTTCGGTGGTCGAATACCACCGGGCGTCGTGCCGGAAGGCCACCGCCACGATCGAGCGGTCGTCGCGGTAGAGCACGTCGAGCGTGGCGAACGGATTGCCACGCGCTGGCACCACGACGAGGTCGCGCGGCGTGGCGTGCTGGTCGATCCACTCGTTGCGGTCGTCGGGGCCGTCGACGTAGTCCACCCGCTCGGGGAGTTCTACGTCGAGCCCGCTCAGGTGGTCGGCGCCCAGCGGGCCGACGGTGAGGTGATGGTGGGTCGACTCGTCGAGGTCGCAGGCCAGCTCGAGGGCGAGCCGTGTATCGGCGGAGAGTCCGGGTGACAGGTCGGCGGGGGTGGCTGCGAACAACACCCGCTCGTACCACTCGGAGTGGTCCTCGAGCCGTTGATGCTCACCGTCATGGTGCACCCCGTCGTGCGTCTCGTGGTGCTCGTGGTGCTCTTCGGTCGTGTCCGACGGGGCGGGGATCTCCTTGGCCCGGGCCCGTGATTCGGTGAGCGACACCACGGCGACGGGGCGGTCGATCGCCGCGGCGATCTCGTCGTTGGTGCCTCCGAACATCAGCTCGCGCAGGTTGCGTCGTCCCGGGCGAGTGAGCAACACGAGCGACGCGTTGCGTTCGGACGCCAAACGATCCACACCGCCGGCGACCGAGCGGTCGACGCGCAGCTCTGGATCGCTGGTCAGCCCGAGCCGGCCGAGCGTGTGTTTGATCGAGTCGAGGTCGGCGCGACGATCGGCGATCCGCTGCGGCTCGCTCGTGACGGCGACGATCAGTGGGATCAACACCCCGCCGTCGCTATTGGCGATACGGCTGGCCAGGTCGAGCGTGCCGGGATCGCTCGAACTGGCGGAGACCGGGACGACGATCGTTTCGCCCAGGCGCAGGCCGGTCTCAATCGTTGGTTCCATCCGTGCGCCGGTGAAGTTGGCGCCCGCGGTGGAGATGATCAAGCTGATGAACACCACGACCATCACCGCGTTGAGCACGGCCTCGTCGAAAAAGCCGGCGTTCAGCCCGACCACGGCGGCGGCCAGGGTGGCGGCCGCCTGGGCGATCGACAGGCTGAACATCATCCCCACGTCGGCCCAGGCGAAGCGATACAGCCGGCCGCAGATCACCGCCGCGATGATCTTGCCGACGATCAGTGCCGCGCTGAACAACACGCCGAGGCGGATCGTCTCCCAGCTGGCCACGACCGACGGGTCGATGAGCACGCCGACCGACACGAGGAAGGCAGGGATGAACAGTGCGTTGCCGAAGAACTCGATGCGCCCCATCAAGGCGCTCTGGTTCGGCACGAGACGGTTCATGCCAACGCCGGCGAAGAACGCACCGAGCAGTGGCTCGATGTTCATCGCTTCGGCGACCACCGCGGCCGACAAGAAGCCGGCGAGGGCCATCACGAAACGTAGTTCGCGGTCTTGTCCCAGACCGGCGAAGAACCATTTGGCGACCACGCGCAACGCCACCAGGGAGTAGAACAGGACGACGGCGAGTCCGACGGCGATCTCCACCATCAGCTCCCACGTGGTGCCCTCGGTCAGTTCGACGCCGACGAGGATGCCCAGGGCGACCAGGCTCATCGTGTCGGTGATCGCCGATGCACCGACAGTGGCGGCCATCGATGGGTTGCGTTCCAACCCGAACTTCTTCACCGTCGGATAGGCGACGAGCGTGAACGACATCCAAAACGAACCGATGAGGAACGCGGTGGTCCAGGGGAAGCCTTCGATGCGGGCGATCGCCACGCCGAGCACTCCAGGAAAGGCGGCGGTGAGGAGTCCGAAGGCGATCGCTGTGTTGCGGTAGCGCTCGAAGGTCTTCAAGTCGATGCCGATACCCACCAGGAACAGCAAGTACAGCAACCCGATCTCGCCGACGGCGCTGACGGCGCCGAGGTCGTCGAGAATGCCGAGGCCCGACGGGCTGATCAGCACCCCGCCGATCAGCAAGCCAATCAGCGGCGGCAGCCGGAGCCGCTGCGCCAAGATCGGCATCACCATGATGGTGACGACGAGGACGAGGAACGCGAACTCCGTGGTCTCGCGGATGTCGGTGTTCATTCCGAGTGATCGACGCCGACGCGCCCAACCAGCTTGTACACATCCATCGGTTCGTCGTCGAGGTCGACGATGTCCGTCGCCGGTTCGAGGAGCCACATCTCGTCGGTGGACTGTGCCCGGGTCGACTCGTCGACCAACACCTGGTCGGCGTGCGACAGCGCGCTGATCGCCAGTGCACGACGGACCGGGTCGCCCCAGGCGCCGAAGGTCAGCGAGCCCTGGTCGAGCACACCCGTGGCGACGGCGCCTGTCGATAGTCCGATGTGCAGGTCGAACTCGGTGTCGGCCTCGGTGGCCAGCGACTCGGCGCGGGCCACGAAATCGCTGACGAAATCGAGTGCGCTGTCGGCGCCGGGGCCCGGGGTGCCGGCGCCGACCGCGAACAGGTATCGGTCGGCGGCCACGCGGATGCGCTGCGCGTCGTGCGACTCGCCGAGCTCTTCGGCGACCGCCGCGGCTGCGTGCAACGCGTTGGTGCCCTCTTCGTCCACACCGAACTCGCCGGCGACGATGCTGATGCCGATCGACACCATGGTCGCTTCGTCGTGGTCTTCGGTGTCCCTGTCGACCTCACCGCCTTCGCTCACGAGGTGTGGCGGGAGCACTGCGAGCAGCAGCTGCCGGCGCCGTTCGTATTCGTCGCTCAGGGCCGCCTCTTGCACCTCGAGGTCGCGAGCCATCAGGTTGAGACGGCGACCAAGGTCGCCGAACTCGTCGCGTCGCTCCTCCTCGAGGTCGGGGTGGCGTTCGCCGGCGGCGATCGTTTCGGCCGCGCGCACGGTTGGTCCAATCGGCCGTGTGAGCCGTCGAGCCAACGCGATCCCGATGATCGCCGCCGCCGGCACGAGGATCACCATCACCAACACGATCCGCAGCAGATAGTCGTAGAGCGGGCGTGTGGCGTCGCTCTGACTGACCTCCGAGATGATCACCCACTGCGTTCCTGGCAGGCGCAGCGCCTGCGCAGACGCGTACGTCGACTGGCCGAGGTAGTTGGTCGTCGGTCCGCTGAACACGTCGCCCTCGAGGGCCGTACGTACCGCGTCGGTGTCGACTGGCTGGATGCCGACTGGCGAGTCGAAGATCTCGATCAGCTCGGCGAGCCGTTCGCCGCCTTCGCTGCCGCGCACGCGGTCGAGGTACTCGTCGGGGTCTTCGATCCACAGCCGACTCTCACTCTGGAGGATGCCATCGGCCGACACGATGTAGCTCTCGCCGTTGCTGAGTCCGATGAGATCCCAGTTCCCATTGGCGGTCGTGATCGCATTGATCGACGTGATCGGCACCTCGATCGCAAGGGCGCCAATGATCTCGGTATCGCTACGAACAGCGCTGACCGCAAACGCGATCGGCTCGCCGCCCGCGGGGATGTACACCTGGAAATCGGTGAGCACCGCGTCGCCGGTCGGCACCCGGGGCAAGGTGGTCGTGACGGCTTGCGCAAGGTTGTTGTCGGCGTAGGGTCCCTCCACCAGGTTGGCGCCGAGGTCGATCCGCTTGTCGACCGAGTAGACGATGTCGCCACCTTGCGCTTGGGAGATCAGCAACAGGTCGGCGCCGCCGATGTCTTCCGACAACGAGCTGAGGAACGCTTGGTACTCCACGTTGAGCGCGGTGTATTGGGACCCGTCGCCCGGATCGACCGGTGCATCGCCGAGGGCCCCGGCCGGAACGCGGTAGTAGTACTGGAGGTACTGGCCGGCGTTCGACGGTGGGAGCGCCTCGTCGACCGTCAGCGTTCCTCCGCCCAAACCGACCTCTTCGAGCCGCGTGAGGATGTCGTCCTGGTAGAACTGCTCGAGCTCGGCGAACTGGTCGGGAGACAGGGGGTCGTCGTTGAGTTCTTCGTAGGCGGCGTTGAAGTCTTCGAGCGCGCGGACCACACCGAGGTCTGCCGACGCGGCAGAGACGCGGCTCAGGAGACGTTCGGCGCCACCGCCGATCGAGTTGGCCCGCGCCGCAGCGATCGCATCGAGTTGGTCCTCGGTTCCTTCGACGAGCAGATCGGAGGCGGCGAAGAAGTTGAGCCCGCCAAAGGTGGCCACTGCCAACAGCGAGGTGACGATCAGCGCCGTGGTGATCTTGCGGCTCAGCGGTCGCGGTCGCTTCCAACGAGGACGCTTCGACAGCTCGTCGATCAGCGCGTCGGGGTCGGCGTCGATGTCGCGGCGATCATCATCGACGATCTCGGTCGCGACGGTCGAGCTCGTGGCGTCGATGCTCATCGCTCCACCTCGCGCCGCGAGCCGGACGCCAGCTGCGTCGCGCGTGCCCTGGCCACGCGTGCGACACGACGCCGACGCAGGGCGGCGGTGCGGTTCAGCGCGGCGGCGAGTTCGGTGTTGCGGCTGCCGATCTCGGCGAGCGTCTCGGCTGCCACCGCGACGACCTCGCAATCCGACATCGCTCGCGCAGCGGTGACCAGATCGTCGTCGCGCTCCTCTTCGATCAGGCCGAGTGCATCGCTGCGGCCGATCTCGGCAATGGTGTGCTCGTCGCCCTCCGGGCCGAGGAGGATCAAACGGGCCTGGCCGTCGAGCACCACGAGGAAGTCGCTGCCATCGCGGTTCGACGCCACCATCAACTCGCCGACGGCGAACCGCTCACGCCGTGCGTGTTGGGCCAGTCGATCGAGATCGTCGTCGGCGACGAGTGCAAGTAGCGGCGACGTGCGCAGATCGGTGCGCAGGTCGGCGAGGCTCGGACCGTCGGCGGACGCCAATGCGGCCGCATCGTGCAGAAACAGGTCTTGCGCAGGGCTGGGCAGTGGCACGTTGTGGCGATGCGACTGATACCACACCAACGTGCCGAAGTCGCTCTTCACGCGCGGCACGATGGCGTAGTCGTTGACCCACATGATGACCTCGTACCCCATCAACGGATCATCGATCTGCGTCACGAGCACGCCTGGGGGAGGGTCTTCGAGCACCCCGGGTACCGACTTCGCGGCGTCGATCAGCATCGCCTTGGCCAAGGTGGGCGGATTGACGAAGGCCACCTGGACGGGCACCACCACGCGGTGCAGCTCGCTCGGCGAGCTGTAGTTCGTGATGTTCGCACTGGCGAGCGCACTGTTGGGGATCACGACGACATCGCCGTCGCGGTCTTGGATCACCGTGGTGCGCCAGTTGATGTCGATCACCCGGCCCTCGATGTCGCCGTTGCTGATCCAGTCGCCGGCGCGGAACGGCTGATCACCCAGCAGCAGCACGCCAGAGGCGAGACCCGACAACGTGTCCTGCAACGCGAGCGACACCACGAGTGAGGTCACGCCCAGTGCCGTGAGGGCGGCGCCGAGATCGACGTTCCAGATCCCGGCCAGGAAGATCCAGGCGACCAACAGGTAGAGGCCAATCCGCGGCAATGCGAGCAGCAGCTGCGGAACGGGGCGTCGGGTGTCGTCGACCGGTCGATGGCGGTACCCATCGACCACGATCCGCAACACGCGCGAGGCCACCGCCCCCAACGCCAACAGCAGACCGCTCGCCGCGATGCGGACGTACCACTCCTCGTTCGGCAGTGCGAGCACCGGCACGAGCAGCGCCCACGCCGCAAAGAACGGCAGCGCCCAGTTGCGCAGTGTGAGCACGGCGTCGCGCAGTGGCGACTCGCGTTGCCGGAGCCGCTCATCGAGTTCGGCGGCCGCGACGATGGCGACCGGGACGAGCAAGATGACCGCAATCGCCCACAGCGTCTCGGCGTTGAACAGACGACTCATCATGTGTCGACCTCGGCGGGTTCGAGGCTGACCACCCACGCGGCATCGTCGGTGGACCCGTTCGTACGGCGGTCGGCGCCGAGCGGCGCAATTTCGATCTCGTCGGGCAACACCCGGGTGGTCTCGCTCGACGCCAGGATCTCGTCGGTATGCGCACGGCGCGCCAGGTGATGGGCCGTCGTCACCGTGTCGCCCCATACGTCGTACACGAGGCGGGCACCGCCGGAGAGGCCGACGGTGACCGGACCGGTGTGGACCCCGATCGCGCCGTGCAGGTCGGCCGGCGAGTCGGCGGAGATCTCCCGCAGCAGCTCGATCACGTCGCGTGCGAACGAGATCACCCGCGGTGCGTGGTCGATGTACGGACGGTCGTGGCCACACGACCCGAAGTACGCGTCGCCGACCACCTTGATGCGATCGACGCCGTACTCGAATGCGAGGTCGTCGATCTCTGCGTGTAGCCGGTCGATCAGCTCGCGTTGTGCGCCATGCTCTACATCGTCGGCCGCCGCCAGATCGGCCAAGCCCAGCACGACGATCACGAGGACGGTCGCGTTGGGTACCTCATCGAGGGCTTCGACGTTGCCATCGGCGATGCGCTTGGCGACCGACGCCGGCAGCATCTGTTCCATCGTGTCGAGACGATCGGCGCGCGCCTGCGCCAGGTCGTTGCGCTGGCGTCGTAGCGATCGGGCCATCGAACGGAAGCTGGCAGCCAGTCGATGGAACTCGACGGGGCTGCGGTCGGGAATCTCGAGCGGGTTCTGATCCTCGCGTCGGACGAGACGCTCGGAGATCATGCGCACTGGGCGCATCACGTTGTTGGCCCACGCCACCGCGGCAAAGGCCACCACGAGGACGAAGATCGCCGAGCCGACGATGAGGACGTCGCGGAAGTCTTGCGTTGCCGCCTGCGCGGATTCCACGCCGATCTCGGCGACGATGTACCACTCGACGAGATCGCTGGGCACCGGGGCGACGGCACCCGCCACCTCCGTACCCGTCATGCTGTTGCGTTCGGAGATGTCGGTGTCGCCGTCGAGGGCGTCGTTGTATGTCGCGTCGACGGCTGGCTGGACGAGGATCGTGGTGCCGTTCGCCTCGATCCGCTCTCGCTCGTCGTCACTGAGCACACCGGCGGCAACCGACTCGTCGAGGAAGGTTCGGGGTGACTCGATGTACGGCTGGGGGTCGCTGCGCGTGGTGCCATCGGCACCGATCAGGTACAGGTCGGAGCCGACGAAGTCCTCGTCGACCGTCGCCACCTCGGTGACCAGCGTGAGGTCGTCGGTGTACACCCGCCCGTCGTAGGTCAACACGATCGCCCCGATCACGCCGTTCGCATCGCGCACGGGGCTGGCGGCGACGCCGATCGGCACGCCGGGGGCGGCGTTGTAGAAGTCGAGGTCGGTCACCACGAGATCGTCGTCGGGCTCGTCCAAGGCAGCGGTCGCCGCACGCGCGACGACCGACCCGCTGAACGGTCCGACCGCCAGGCTGGTTCCCAGGTCGGGTCGCTTGGCCGCCGAGTACACGACACGCCCATCGAGATCGACGAGGAGCAGGTCGAGGAGATCGAGCTCGTGCACGACGTCGCGATACACCGGGTGGACCACGCTGTGCGTTGCGGTCCAGTCGCTGCCGTCACCGGCGTCGTCGATCAGAATTGGATCGTCGAAGGTGTCGGTGGGCAACGAGTACTCGACCTGGAGGTACACCGCCCCGGGACTCTCGCTGGCGACGTCGCGTACCTGTACGTTCTCGCCGCTGGCCCGCAACGGCTCGAGGTACTGCTCTTCGATCAGCGCGATCAGCTCTTCGACGTTGCCCCGCGCCACGACCTCTTCTTCGTCGATGATGTTCAGTTGAGCGCCGAACAACTCGATCGCTGCGGCGGCCTGGGGACTCCCGCCGAGTGCCTTCGACATGCGCCCCAAGGAGTCGAGTCGGAACGCGACATCGATCGCCCCAGACGACTGCACAGCTTCGAGCCGCTCTTCGTAGATCGTCGTTCCGAGGCGCTGACCGGCGTTGACCCCGACGAGCGTGGCCACCAGCAACGATACGAACGCCACACCCAGCACGGTGGCCGCGAGGCGCGTCGCCATCGACACACCGCGGCGTCGGCGCGGCGCTGTCGTCGGGGCGTCCGTCACGCCGGGCGAGGCTAGTTGCCCACCGCACCCCTACCTAGAATGCGGCCGCCCGTAGCGCAGTGGGGGCAGACTGCGAGCGTCAGCCACCGAGAGGGGGAGTCCATGGAGTACACGGCGGCGATCGTCGCTGCGGCGATCCTGGTGTACGGCTTGTTCTCGCGGCGGCTCGAGCATTCGCCGATCACCGGCCCGATGTTGTTCAGTGCCGTTGGCCTACTGATCGGGCCGGAGGTTTTCGACATCCTCGACATCGCTGCCGACATCGACACGATCAATCTCGTGCTCACCGTCACGTTGGCGCTCGTCTTGTTCACTGACGCTGGAGCCATCAACTCGTCGCACTGGCGTGAGGAGGCGGCCCTCCCTGGGCGTCTTCTCGGGATCGGACTGCCCCTGATGATCGGCCTCGGTTGGGGAGTGGCGTTGCTGCTCCTGACCGAACTCGAAGTGTGGGAGGCGGCGGTGTTGGCCACGATGCTCGCTCCGACCGATGCGGCACTCGGCAAGGCGGTCGTGGCCAATCCGCGCGTGCCGTTGAAGATCCGTCAGGCGCTCAACGTCGAGAGCGGGCTGAACGACGGCGTTGCGCTCCCCGTGTTCGTCGTATTCCTCGAAGCCGCCGAAGCCGCCGAAGGGTCGCTCTCGGTCGGCGCATTCCTCGACGAGCTCGTGCCCGAGGTGGGCATCGCCGTCGTCGTCGGCGTCGCGGTCGGGTACGTCGGCGCCTGGGCGATCGATACCGCGTCGCGGCGGCGTACCGCGGTGTTTTACTGGTTGGAGATCTCCGTTGTTGCGCTCGCCCTCGGCACGTATGCCTTCACCAGTGCGCTCGGCGGTTCAGGGTTCATCGCCGCCTGGGTCGCCGGGCTGATGTTCGGTCGGGTGTGCCGGCTGTCCGCGGCGGCAGGTGCCAGTGATGAGGACGACGCTGTGGAGGACGGTGCCGACGGCGGGGTCCGCGATGTCCACGAACTCGCCGAGGCGGGCGGCGACGCGCTGACCATGCTCAGCTTCATGCTGTTCGGCGCATTCCTCGGGCCAACGCTGACGAGTGTGACCGCGAGAGAAGTGGTGTACGCACTGATCAGCCTCGGAGCGCTGCGGCTCGTGTCGGTGGTCGTGGCGTCGATCGGCAGCGGGCTCGATCGCCCGTCGATGCTGTACCTCGGATGGTTCGGTCCTCGCGGCTTGGCCACGATCATCTTGACGATCGCCATCGTCGACGAGTCCGACCTCGATGGCGCAGCGATCATCGCCGACACGGCGTTGATCACCGTGGCGTTGAGCGTGGTGCTGCACGGTGCCACCGCCTGGTGGGGGTCGAATGCGTACGCCGACGCCGAAGCTGACGACGAGATGATGCACGCCGACGAGATGCCCGAGGTGCGTGTCCCCCGGCGGGCCATGCCGTGATCGTGGTGTAACGGTGGTGTCAGACACCACCGTTACATGGATCAGTTCTGCAGGACTTTGGCCTTGGCGGCTGCGTACTCGGCGTCGTCGAGCTTGCCGGAGTCGTGCAGCCCGGCGAGCTTGGTGAGTTCGTCGGCCTGGGTGCCGGTGCCGGCGGTGGCCCGGACATAGCTGGCGAAGGCGGCTTCGTCGGCTTTGGCCTCGCGGATCTGGCGGTCGGCCATCGAGCCGCCGCGCACGATCAGGTAGGCGAGGATGCCGATGAACGGCAACACGATGATGAACAGCACCCACAGCGCTTTGGCCCAGCCGGACAGGTCGTCGCTGCGGATGATGTCGCCGAACAGGAAGATCAGCATCCAGATCCACAAGACGAACAAGAACAGCCAGATGATCGACCAGAGCACCTGACCGGTACCCCATTCGACGGCGATGGTGGCGAGTGACATGGTGAATTCTCTCTCTTAAGTGGTCGTGGTGGTGGTGGTGGTGGTGTGGGGCGGGTTAGGCGCGGACGACGAACGTTGGGGCGGTGGCGCTACCGAGCAGCACCGACACCAGGATGCCGAGTGGCAACGTGCCCCAGTAGCCGAGCGCCAACCCGACGTTGCCGAGGAACAGCATCAACAGCCACGTCGCAGGGAACGTGGCGATCAGGAACACGACGAGTGCTCCGAGCAGCATGCGAATCATGATTCTCCTCCCGGGGCGCGGCGATGCGCCCGCGACGCGCGACGGTAGTCAGCACACGCCCGCGGTCGGTGGATGACGGCTCAGTCACTCGATGGTGGAGACGCCGCAGTGATCAGGCCTTCCAGCGAGCGCACGATCACCCGCGAAGCGTCGCGCTGGCCCTGGCTGGCCATCGGGCTCTCCGACTTGGAACGCCACCTGTCGAGCATGTCGCCCGCTGCGTTGCGCACGTCGGCCAGCCCGGCCGCGTCGTCGATTCCCAGCCGAGCCTGCGGTGTTGCCCCGGTGAGCATCGCCTCGGCAGCATCGAGATCGTCGTCGCGAAAGCTGACCATGCCGAGGTGCAACTCGTTCAACAGACGCAGCTCGGCGAACTCATGCGCGCCGGCCACCAGCCGTTCGTGACCCGCCGCGAGCCCCACCGGGGCGGCTGGCGCGTCGAGGAGGACTCGCTCCAACACCGCCAGGCTGGAGCGGGCACGCAATGCGTCGGCGCGCGCCGCGAACCGTGTCAGGAGCGCTTGGCGGAGCTCGGGTAGCCCGCTGGCATCGAACAGACGCCTTGCCAGCGTGTCCGCCGTCGTCGCCGTACCACGGCGCAGCACGTCGATGCCGACACGGATGCCGAAGAGACCCAGCCGATCGAGCAGGTCCTCGCGCTCGATCGCCGTGATCGGCAGTCGGGGATCGTCGCGGATGAAGTCACCGACGTCGTGGAGCCGTAGCGACTCGTCCGACTGCGAAGCCAGGGTCGCCATCTGGCGGAACTCCAGCTCGCGCAGCGTCGCCGCCCCTTGGGCCAGCAGCCCCGCCACCGGCACCACGGTCTGACACAGCCGACGCAACTTCGGTTCGCGCCGATAGCGGTCGGCGATCCGACGGGCCGATGTCATCGCGTCGCGACGACACGACCCGATCTCATCGGCGCGCGACAACACGCCGATCGAGTTCACAGGCGTCCCGTGGGCCACCTCTCGATCGTGGAACGACTCGAGAAACCGCACGTCGTCGCGATGCGCATGGCGCATCAGATACAGCACTGCGTCGGCCGAATCGGTCGTCTCGTCGCCCGTGAGAAAGTCGACCGACCGCTGCGACACGTCGGCGTGAATCGACTCGATCCCTGGCGTGTCGATCAAGGTGATCTCGGCCAGCCGGGAGCTGGGCCACAGCACGTCGAGCGATGCGATGTCGTCCGCAGTGAGGTCGCCGAGGTCAACCTCGATGGCGCCGTCGGCGCGATCGAAACGCAATTGGCGGCGACTGTTGTCGGCCAACACGGCGTCGACGCGGTAGGTGTGTCCGTTGCGATACCAGGTGACGATGCGCGTGCATTCGCCGGCGTCGGTGGGTGCGAGTTGCTCGCCGACGAGCGCATTGAGCAGCGTCGACTTTCCGGCTTTCACCTTGCCTGCGATCGCCACCCGCAATGGCTCGGCGAGCCGCTGCCGGGCAGTGACGAGCTCGGGGTGATGGGCACCGAGCTCGTCGACCGCCACGTCGAGCAACGCGGCAGTGTCGGCGGCCAGCGTCACGTTGGGCTACCTGTCATGCCGATCACCGTCATGTTTGCCATCGAGTCGCGCGGCGCGGTCGGCCAGCGCCGCAAGCCGCGCCAGCTCGGCCTCGACGTCGGCCAGGCGTGCGGTGCGCGTCGACTCGTCGGCGGTACTGGCCCGGTTGGCTGCGTCGAGCGCCGACTGCGCCGACGCCACGAGTTCCTGGGCGCGCTCGGCGTAGGTGTCGCGCAGATCCCGATGCACCCGCCGGAGGAGGTCCCGACTCTCTTTGGATACAGCGAAGCTGACCTCGTCGACGAACGTTCGGGCCACCTGGCGCGCCTGCTGCCTGCGTTGGGTCAACGCCCGGCCGCGATCGTCGCGAATCTGCTTCGCGCCCATCACTGCACCGAGGCCGAGCGTGACCGGAAGGATCATGGTGATCCCGACCACGGTGCCGAGCATCCCGAACATCATCATCCCGCCGTAGCTGCCGCGCAACGCACCGAGCGCCTGGGAGACCGCGCCGGGAGCGGTCGTCGGGTCGTCGGCGTCGATGTCGACGGTGCCGATGAAGTCGGTCGGCGCCGGCAGGTCGAGATCGATCAACGAAGCCTGTTCGTCGAGCATGAACAACTCGCCGACGGCGCGGGCCAGCTGCTCGGCCCGTTCGTGGAGCAGCCGATAGTTGCTCGCCACCGCTTCGGCAGCGACACGCCGCAGCCACGGCTCGAACTCGTCCCACACCTGGGCGGGGTCCTCGTCGTCGAGCCGTTCTTCGACCTGCTTGTTGATCTCCCGAAATCGGCTGCGCAGATCGTGGTCGATGTCGCCGTTGAGGTCTTGGACACCGTCGTTGAGCGCGGTCTGCCACCGGGCTGCACCGGAGCGCACCGCCGCCGCTCGGTCGCTCGCTTCCTGCAGAGTGACGCGGGCGCCCTCGATCGTGGATGGATCGACCAGCACGGCTCGTTCGCTCTCGAACACTGCCGTGAGTTGCTCGACCACACGCGTCACCGCTGCGCCGGCGGACACCACGGCACGAGCTTCGGCGTCGGCGACCACGGTGGCCCGCAGGTAATCGGCGAGGGTCGGGTACCCCGATCGCCGGTTGAGCTCGGCGTCGTTGGCGGCGACCGCCCGACGGCGCTGGACCGCCGACATGGGCACGATGTCGATCTCGATCCCGGCGTCGGACAGGTGGCCGGCGTTCAGGTCACGGATCTTGGGCCACTCCCGGTACAGGTCGGTCTTGGTCAGCGCGAGCACTGCATGGTCGGTGAGCTCGGTGCCTCGACGAATCAGGTCCAGCTCGCTGCGCGTGAGCTCTTGGCTGGCATCGGATACGAACACTGCGGCGTGCGCGGTCGCCAGGGTGCCGAGCGACGCCTCGGCGTGCGCCGACTCGATCCCGCCGATTCCGGGCGTGTCGACCAGACTGAGTCCGTTCTGCAGCAGACGTCGAGGTACGGCGACCTCGATGGTGCGCAACCGACGACCGTCGTCGGCAGGCGGCGCGGTGACCAGCGACTCGACCTCATCCATTGCCACGCTGGTGTGGTCGCCGTGCTCCTCGGTGCGGTTGGCGATGTCGACATCGGCGGGCAGCGACGCCCGCTCGTCCGGCGGTTGATCCTGAAGGTCCCAGTGGGCGCGGGCGAGCGTCTGGTCGCCGTAGCTGGTCACAGTCGGAATCGCAGTGGCGATGTCGTCGTCGACCGGACAGTGATCGACGTTGAGCAGGGCGTTGACGAGCGTCGACTTGCCCTGCTTGAACTCGCCGATGACGAGCACGGACACACCTGGGCTGGCGAGCTTCGTGGCGACGTCTTGCAAGTGGTCGGCGAGATCCGCTCGGCCGTACGCCGTCGCAGCTGTGATCCCTCGCTGGACCGTTTCCGCGGCTGCGTCGATGGGGCGCTGGCCATCGCTCATCCGGCGCGAACCTAGCGAACCACGTCATGACCGGGTCGAGCGACGATGGCTAGAGTGACCCGAGCTTGCGGGCGGCGGACATGACGATGACCAACCACCGATGACCTACTACCTGGGGATCGACCTCGGCACCACGTACACCGCTGCTGCCACCTGGCGCGACGGGACCGCCCGCATCGTCGACTTGGGGACTCGTTCGCCCGTGATCCCGTCGGTCGTGTTCCTGCGTGACGACGAGGAGGTGCTCACCGGCGAAGCGGCCAATCGTCGCGGTACCACCGAGCCCGGCCGGGTCGCCCGCGAGTTCAAGAGGCGTATCGGCGATCCGACGCCGATCATCGTCGGTGGAACGCCGTATTCGGCCGACTCGCTGACCGGCAAACTGCTGCGCTCAGTCGTCGACCGCGTCGCCGAACGAGAAGGCGCAGCACCCGCTGGTATCGCCATCTCGCACCCGGCCAACTGGGGCGATTACAAGAAGGATCTGCTCGGTCAGGCGATCGCTCTCGCCGACCTCGATGACGCCACGGTGGTGACCGAGCCGGAGGCCGCAGCGATCTCCTACGCCTCGCAAGAACGCGTCGACACCGGTTCGACCATCGCGGTGTACGACCTCGGAGGCGGGACGTTCGACGCTGCGGTGTTGCGCAAGACCCCCGACGGGTTCGAGATCCTCGGTGAGCCGCAAGGCGTCGAGCGGCTCGGAGGGGTCGACTTCGACGAGGCGGTGTTCCGCCACGTGGTCGACGCGCTCGGCGGATCGTTCGACGAGCTCGATCCCGACGA
The DNA here is from genome assembly GCA_039194665.1 of Actinomycetota bacterium. Taxonomy (GTDB): domain Bacteria; phylum Actinomycetota; class Acidimicrobiia; order Acidimicrobiales; family Ilumatobacteraceae; genus JABSQH01. Next base: position 415 of record JBCCVW010000012.1, on the reverse strand, counting down.
TCCGACGCACATCGCCGCCGTCACCCGTCTGCGGGCAGAGTGTGTCGACGCCAAAGAGGCGCTGTCGTCCGACACCGACGTGTCGATCCCCGTCATGCTGCCAACGGTGCAGACCGAGGTACGGCTCACGCGCGCCGAGTTCGAAGCGATGATTCGCCCGTCGCTCGCCGACTCGATCACGGCGCTGCGGAGGGCGCTGCGCTCGGCCGGGGTGGAAGCCGACGACGTATCGGCGGTGTTGCTCGTCGGCGGATCGTCGCGGATCCCCGTCGTGGCCCAGCTCGTGGGCGCCGAACTCGGCCGGCCGGTCGCCGTCGATGTGCACCCCAAACAGGGCATCGCCCTTGGCGCGGCGATCACCGCTGCGCTTGCGGCCGACGCCGACGGTGCCGGCGCGGGCGACGCTCCGGGCACC
>JBCCVW010000011.1:0-41300 GCA_039194665.1 Actinomycetota bacterium | reverse complement strand
GGCGCGCGCCCGACGGGTGGGGGGCCTTTTTGGCGGCAGGCGTTCCCGCTAATCTCCCACCGATCGCCGGGGATCGACTCAGCCGGCGACGAGCAGGCGACCTGATGCTTCGAACACCACGTTTGCCGGGTCGTCGCGGTCGACGTACACGGCGATCGTTGCCCCGGGACGCAACAGGCCGAGCATCGACAGCGGTACGACCTTGCGCATCGAGTGGCGGTACGGCTCTACGCCGGGCACGTGAACGTCGAGCTCCAGCTGCATCTGCGGCTGATGGTTCACGAGCAGCCCGGTATCGCTCATATCGGCGATCACGGCGGTAGCGGCGATCCCGCTCTCGCGCACCGCCTGGGTGCGGGCAGCTTTCCGGCCGAGCACGAAGATGAGCAGGCCGAAGAACAGCAGCAGACCCACGCCGACGACGGCCCAGATCATGCCGAGGAGCTGTGCTTCGGGCATCGTCGCCCAGATGTAGGCGCCGGCGACGGTAAATCCGAGGGGGAGCAGCACCATGGTGCCGATTGCGGTCTTCATTGGTCGATCCTTTCGGTTGGCCGGGCTGTTCCCGGCGTCACCAGACCTGACGAACGACCTGTATGCCCCTTACACCCTTCCCCAAAGAAATCCGTTTGACGGCAGATTTGGACGCGACAGGTGGCCGCGCATCTGCCACCAAACGATCCGTGGACCGGCTACCCGCCGGCAACGACGGTGATCGGAACGATCTTGTCGTCGGCCTTGTCGAACGTGAGCGTGATCTCGAAACGATCGCCGATCTCCAGATCGCGGGCGAGGTCCTGCAACACGATGGCACTCGTGCCGAGCGCGAGCGGATAGAACTCGTCTTGCGGCAGCTGGATCGAGTCGACTTCGGCATCGGTCGAGTCGAGCATCACCGCCGACGCAGCGAGGTTCGGCGAAACGTCGACCCCGGTGATCGAATCACCGTCGGTGCTGTAGATGATCAGCTCGACGGGGAGGTCGTCGCCGACCACACCCGGCGGGGCGAGTTCGTCGGCCGTGCTGATCCGGTCCTCATCCTCGTCGCACGCCGTTCCCAGTAGGGCAAGAGTGGCAGCGACGACCGCAGCGATCATCCTCACGCCCCCATCATGGCCGCTCGCCGTAATCCTCCCAAGGCGCGTCACGGTCGCGTATCACCTCGCGGAATCCCTTCTCGCGAAACGCCTCGGTCCACCGATACGCCTCTTCGGTGTGCCGGGTGACGCCATCGAAAAACGTGCCGAGCATCTGACTCGTGCGCAGTCCCATGTTCTCGAACGCCTGGTTGATCAGCATCTTGTTCAGCGCAAGTTGATTGGCCGGAATATGTGCGAACCGGCGGGCCTCGGCTTCGATCGTCGCGGCAAGGTCGTCGGGCTCACACACGTACGACACCAGCCCGATGCGGTAGGCCGTGTCGGCGTCGATCGCCCGCCCGGTGAGGATGAACTGCTTGGCGTGTTCCAACCCGAGCCGGTACACCCACAGGTTGGTGGTCGGCGTGCCGAAGATGCGGCTCGGCGCGTACCCGATGTGCGCGTCGGACGCCATGAACAACAGATCGGCACACAGCACCATGTCGGTGGCCCCGCCGACCGCCCAGCCCTTCACTTCGCCGAGTACCGGTTTGGGGCACTCCCAGATCTTCATGAACCGGCGGACGTTGTTGCCCATGAACTGGTAGTCGCGAACCGGATCCCACGCTCCGGGGCGAGGGGCGGGCGACTCTGCTCCGTAGGGCATGGTCCAGTCGCCGCCATCGGTCAGGTCGTAGCCGGCCGTGAACGTGTCACCCGCACCGCGCAGCACGATCGCGGCCACATCGGACGATTTCGTTGCGGCGTCGATGCTGTCGGCGACACCTTGGATCACGGCATCGGTCAATGTGTTCTTCTTCTCGGGACGATTGAGCGTGATGATCGCGATGTCGTCGCGTTCCTCGTAGAGGACAGGGCCGGCCATCGGCCCATCCTGTTCTCTTGTGCTGGGTTCAGGCGGGTCGGAGGCCATCGTCTCGATGAGACGAATACCGCTTGACTTCAAGTTCACTTGAAGTCGTACGGTCGACTCATGACCCCCACGACCAACAACGACACACTCAACACACCAACTGCAGTCATCACCGGCGGGTCCAAGGGACTCGGGCGCGTCATGACCGAGACGTTGCTTCGTCGAGGCTGGAAGGTCGTCACCGACGCCCGAGATGGTGCTGCGCTGACCACACTCCCCGCGACGCCGCGGCTGATCACGATCGCCGGCGATGTCAACGATGCTGCCCACCGGCGTGACCTCGTCGGTGCGGCCGGTCCAACCGTCGACCTATTGATCAACAACGCCTCGACACTCGGGGCGACACCGCTGCGACCGCTGGCCGAGCACGACGAGGCCGAATTGCACGAGGTGATGAACACCAACGTGTTCGCGCCACACGCGCTGACCGTCGCGCTGCTCCCCGCGCTCCGCTCCACCGACGGGGTGCTGATCAACATCAGCTCCGACGCCGCCGTCGAGGGATACCCGACGTGGGGCCCCTACGGCACCTCGAAGGCCGCACTCGATCAGTGGACCCGAGTGCTCGCCGCCGAGGAACCGACGATCGCCGTGTACGCCGCAGATCCGGGCGACTTGCGCACCGACATGCACCAAGCAGCGTTTCCGGGCGAGGACATCTCCGACCGCCCGCTGCCCGACGTGGCAGCACCGGGCTTGTTGCGGCTGATCTACGAGCGTCCGCCATCTGGTCGTTATGTCGTCCAGGATCTGGGTGCGCAGCAGCGAGTCGTGTCGGCATGACCGCGCTGCGCACACCACCGATCCACTTTCAACTCGACAGCGAGCTGTCGGCGCGCGAACCGGTCGAAGCGACGCCCGGCGCGACCCGCAGCGACGTGCGACTGATGGCCTCGATCGGCAGCAACGACCCGACGCATCACATGTTTTCCGAGCTGCCGGCGCTCCTCGATCCAGGCGACCTGCTCGTGGTGAACGACTCGACCGCCATGGCCGCAGCATTGGATGCCATCGATTCTCGTGGCCGCCCGGTGAGAATCCACGTGTCGACCGAGTTGCCGGCGTCGGTGTGGCTCGTGGAGGCACGATGCCTGCGTGAGGACGGCACCACGTCGCCCGACCCGACAGATCGCAGCGGCGAACGCCTCGACGTCGTCGGCGGCATGGCAATCGATCTGCTCCACCGCCTCGACGGCTCACAGCGCTTGTGGATCGCCCACCTCGACTGGGACCGCTCGACCCCACTGGCGAGCTTTCTTGCGGCACACGGCCGGCCGATCCGCTACGACTACGTCCGCCGCGACTGGCCACTCGATACGTACCGCACCGTGTTCGGCCGCCGACCCGGGTCGGCAGAGATGCCGTCGGCGAGCCGGCCGTTCACGAAGTCGACGGTGGTCGATCTCGTCGCTGCAGGTGTGCACCTCGCACCGCTCACACTGCACACCGGCGTGTCGTCGCTCGAAGCACATGAGACCCCCTATCCCGAACGTTTCGAGGTGCCGGCCGCCACCGCTCGCCTGGTCAACCACACCCGACGTGACGGCGGTCGGGTGATCGCCATCGGAACCACCGTGGTGCGCGCCCTCGAGTCGGTCGTCGATGACCGTGGCGAGATCCACCCCGGCGCTGGCTGGACCGACGTGATCGTCACGCCCGAACGCAGTGCCGTATCAGTTGACGGACTTCTCACCGGCTGGCACGAACCGGAGGCATCCCACCTGCAGATGCTGGCAGCAATCGCAGCTCCCGATGCACTGCAAGCCGCGTACGACGGGGCGGTCGACGCACGGTATCGGTGGCACGAATTCGGAGACGTCCACCTGATCACCCGTGACAACCCGTGATCGAACGGTGGTCGTGCCCCCGTTGATCGTGCTGCGGTTGAACGTGACGGTTCACACCACACCGAACGCGAGCATCGCGTCGGCCACTTTGACGAAGCCGGCGATGTTCGCGCCGCGCACGTAGTTGATCTCACCCGTGTCGGCGACGCGCCCGTGCTCGACGCACCTGGCGTGAATGCCCGCCATGATCTCTACGAGCAGCCGCTCGACCTCGTCTTCTTCCCACGACAGCCGAGCGGAGTTCTGGCTCATCTCCAGCCCAGACACTCCGACGCCGCCGGCATTGGCCGCCTTACCGGGAGCGAACCACGTTCCCGCTTCCTGGAACACCTCGATGCCGTCGGCGTCGGTGGGCATATTGGCCCCTTCGGCGACGGCGATGCATCCGTTGGCGACCAGTTGGCGGGCATCGTCGCCACTGAGTTCGTTTTGCGTTGCACACGGCAGGGCGACGTCGCACGCCACCGACCACGGCCGCTGATCGGCGTGATACGTAGCGGCAGGAAACCGGTCGGCGTACTCGGAGATGCGTCCTCGCCGCTCCTGTTTCAGCTCCTTGGTCCACGCGAGCTTCTCCTCGTCGACACCGTCTGGGTCGAACACGAAGCCTCCCGAGTCGGAGAACGTGTGCACGTTGCCGCCGAGCTGGAGCACCTTCTCGGCGGCATAGAGCGCCACGTTGCCGGAGCCCGAGATCGCGCAGCGCATGCCCTCGATCGAGCGGTTGCGATACTCGAGCATGTTCGCCAAGAAGTACACGACGCCGTAACCGGTCGCCTCGGTGCGGATCTCGCTGCCGCCGAACTCCAGCGCCTTTCCCGTGAGTACGCCCGTGAACTGGTTGGTGATCCGCTTGTACTGGCCGAACATGTAGCCGATCTCACGGGCGCCCACGCCGATGTCGCCGGCTGGCACATCGACGTCGTGACCAACGTGGCGATACAGCTCGGTCATGAACGACTGGCAAAAGCGCATCACCTCGTGATCGCTCTTGCCCTTCGGATTGAAGTTGGCGCCACCCTTGCCGCCGCCCATCGGCAGTCCGGTGAGGCTGTTCTTGAACGTTTGCTCGAAGGCGAGAAACTTGAGCACGCTCTCGGTGACCGACGGGTGGAACCGCAGACCGCCCTTGTACGGGCCGATGGCGTTGTTGTTCTGCACCCGCCACCCGCGCTGCACACGGATGTTGTGGTTGTCGTCTTCCCAACACACGCGGAAACTCACGACCCGATCGGGCTCCGCGATGCGCCGCAGGATCTGGTACTCCAGGTATTCCTCGAGGTCGTGCTGAATGATCCATGGGAACACGTCAGCGGCCACCTCGTGCACGGCTTGCACGAACTCGGGCTGCCCGGGGTTGCGCCGATCGACGCCCTCCATGAAGCGCGGCAGGTCGACGTGGTCCGATAGTGCCATCACGATCTCCGATCGAGTCTCAGGAACAGGGACAGGGTCAGTCCTCGAACAACGAGGGCGGAAAGCCGCCCTTGCTCACTGGGCTCCAGCGCGTTGGCGTGACCAGGATGAGGCACTTGCCCTGTTCAGCCATCGCCGCCCGGTACTCGTCCCAGTCGGGGTGTTCGCCCGAGATCGAGCGGTAGTACTCGACGAAGTCGTCGCCGGCCGCTGGCAGGTCACCGACCACACCGTCGCCGTCGATCTGCACCCACGCGTCGTTGAACTCCGAACCCATCACCGCCACCGATACGTGCGGGTTGCGACGCACATTGCGCGCCTTCACCCGCTCGGGGTAGGTGGAGATGGCGAGGCGCCCGTCGGCCAGCATGCCGCCGGTCACCAGGCTCATCTGCGGGCGACCGTCGCGCCGCGTCGTCGACAGCACCCACCGGTGTTTGCCGGCGAGAAACTCGCGCAGCTCTCCATGGTCGACCGCCGTGTCGCTCGCTTTGTAGTTGGCCCGCGGATCGTCGGCCGGAATCTTGCTCACGATCGAACCGGCCCGGCTATTCGGACCAGGCCTTGACCTTCTCGATGGTGGCCAACGGGTCGGGGCCGTGTGGCTGCACATTGAGATACGACACGCCGACGTCCTTGAACACCTGAATGCGCTCGCGCACGTGGCCCTCGTCGCCGATCAGGGCCGACAGATCGATGTACTCGTCCGGCACTGCTGCGATCGCTTCGCCGCGCTTGCCGGACAGGAAGAGGTCCTGGATCTCTTCGGCCTCCTGCTCCCAGCCGTACCGCTTGAACAGATCGTTGTAGAAGTTCTTCGACTTGGCGCCCATCCCACCGACGTAGAAGCCGATGAGGCCGCGCGCCGCCTCGCGCGCCTCGTCGACGTGCGGGCCGGAGCCGAGCGCCACGGTGCCGCCGGCGAGAATCTCGAGCGGCGCCTTGTCGGCTGGACGCTTCGCGGTACCGGCCGCGAGCGAGTCGCCCCAGACCTGTTGGAAGCGATCGGGAACGAAGTGAATCGTCTGCCAGATGTCGGCGACCTCGGCGGTGAGCTCGACGTTCTTCGGCCCGATCGTCGCCAGGGCGATCGGGATGTCGTGATCCGGCGGACGGTTCATGAACTTGATCGGCTTGCCGAGACCAGTGCCGCCCTCCGGCAATGGGAGGCTGTACACCCGCCCGTCGTGGGCCACCTTCTCCCCGCTCCACACCTTCCGACAGATGTCGATCGTGTCGCGCGTGCGGGCCAAGGGTTTCTCGAACGGCACGCCGTGCCATCCCTCGATCACCTGCGGCCCCGACGAGCCCAGCCCGAGGACAAAGCGGCCCTCCGACAGCGCGTCGAGCGTCGCCGCCGTCTGTGCGATCAGCGACGGACTGCGCGAATAGAGCGGGATGATGCCCGTCATCAGCTGCACGGTCGAGGTCTCGGCCGCCAGATAGGCAAGCGTGGAGACGAGGTCATAGCCGTAGATTTCCGCACCCCACAACAGGTCGACACCCGCCGATTCGAGATCCTTGGCCTGCTGCGCCAGCTGTTGGGGGTTGCCGTTGAACCCGATGGTGGTGGAGATCTTCATCGGTTGTCCTCTCGTGAGTTCCTAGGGCGAACGTAGCGACTACGACGTTGAGCCGCCGAGTCCGCGCGATTCGGCCTCGGCCACGTCATCACCGTTCAGCTCAGAACTGTTTGGTTCAGAACTGCTTGGCGTAGTCGACGTTCCACCAGCGTTCGGGCGTGAGACGCAGCCGCACCTGCCCCTCGACGCTCTGCCCGCTCGTGTAACCACGGCCGAGTTCCTCACCGAGGTACCGAATCGCCATCGCGGCAAGTTTCTCGAGATCGTCGTCCACGAGCGGCTCGATGGTGACGGGTCCCTCGACCGTGACGTACTTGTAGGGCAGCGACTCCTGCTGGGCACACAACGATCCGCGACCTGCCGCCGCCGCGAGACGTCCCTTGATCGAGTCGGCGCCGGTGTACACCTCGACGTCGCCGCCGGGCGCGTAGTCGTACCAGACCGGGACCACCAGCGGCGGTCCGTCGGCGCGTTCGATTCCCAGTACGCCGACGTGAAGCTCGGCGAGAAAGGTTTGGCGTTCGTCGGGGGTCATTTGCAGCTCGGCCATGGCGCCAGTGTCGACCATCGGGGCGAGCGAGCTGCCACCGGACGGGGCGTCAGCGGATGTGTCAGTAGACAAGATCGACGAACGTCTGGTCGCTCTGTGGCGGCCGGATGTACGGCTCGTCGATGCGCGTGGGAAGCTCCACGGAGTCGGGCACGATGTCCTTGTAGGGGATCTTCGAGAGGATGTGGCTGATGCAGTTCAGTCGTGCCCGCCGCTTGTCGTCGGACGGCACGACGTACCACGGCGCCTGCTTGATGTCGGTGTACTGGAACGTCGTGTCCTTGGCCATCGAGTAGCGCACGTAGCGGCGGTGTTCTTCGAGATCCATCTCCGACAACTTCCACCGCTTCACCGGCTCTTCGTTGCGCGCGGCGAACCGGCGCTCTTGTTCCTCGTAGCTCACCGAGAACCAGTACTTGAGCAGGTGGATGCCCGACCGCACGAGCATCCGCTCGAACTCGGGGCAGGTACGGAGAAACTCCTGATGTTGTTCTGCGGTGCAGAACCCCATCACCCATTCGACGTTCGAGCGGTTGTACCAGCTGCGATCGAAGAGCACGATCTCACCGCCCGACGGCAACAACGGCACGTACCGCTGGAAATACCACTGGGTCTGCTCGCGTTCGGTGGGTTTGGGCAGCGCCTCGGTACGCACGATGCGCGGGCTGGTGCGCTCGCTGATGCGCTTGATCACCCCGCCCTTGCCGGCCGACCCACGTCCCTCGAAGATGATCAGCACGCGCAGGCCCTCACGCTGCACCCAGTACTGCAGCTTGACCAGTTCCTCCTGCAACCGTTGCAGTTCCGCCTCGTAGAACTTCTTCTTCAGGCGCCCGTCGCTGTTGTAGTTGTCGGCGCCTGCGGGTTGGGGGAGATCGTCGAGACTCACCGCGTCCTCGACATGCTCGTCGTCGGGCGACATCGCTCTAGCTTGCCACGATCACAGTCGGCACGAGCGAGGCCCCCGACGACACGTTGGTGATGCCGGCGCCACTCAGTCGGCTGAAGAAGGTGGCGAGTTGGCCATCGAACACGAACGGGTCGGTGTCGGTCACCAGGTCCGCCTCGCCGCCCACGATGAGCGGAAATCGTTCGACGGGCATCTCGACGCGCGCCTGGACGATGTGGTCGCCGTCAAGCCCGCCCTCGATCGCCTCGCGCCACGCAGCGGCGTCGACCTCCCAGCCCAACACGACGCCGCGCCCAGCAGCTTCGTGGGTCGGTTTGATCACCAATTGCGCGCGTTGTGTCTCGACCCACGAGGTCAAGTCGATCTCCCCACCATCGGGGTCGGTTGTACGGTGATCCCGCAGGATGCGCCCCCACGGCACGTGTTCGTCGACGGCGCGCCGCTGGACTGCGGTGAGACCGAGGTCGATCGATGGATCGGTGAGCAGCGCGAACAGCGCCTTGTTGCCCATCAGCTCCGCACGGAACGAGTTGACCATGCACACCGCGTCGTCGCGCAATGCGGCGATCAGCGGGGCGAGCTCGTCGAGCCCGTCGAGCACCCACGGGGTGAGCATGGCCCGGAACACGAGGTCGCACGGTCGGCCGTCGGCATACAGTCGGTCCGCCCGCCATTCGAGTTCGGCCGGCTCGGCGTGCCATGCATCGATCCCTGAGGAGAGGGCTGCTCGGAGCGTCGAATCGACGGTCGCGTCGGTCACCTCGTTGCGACCGCTCCACGAGACGATCGCCAGCTGGGGGCCGTCGCCGTCACCTCGCCCCCACCGTTGCCAGCTCGAAACCAGCGTGGCGATCATCGGCGGGAGCATCCGCACGATGTGCGGCTGGAACTCCTCCGCAAACGTCGGCCAGACCGGCGTCGTCTCGAACAGCTCGGCCAGCGCGTCGGCGTGACCAGCGCCGCCGGGGAGGTCGGCGTTGGCCTCCACGAAGTGCAGATGGTGGACTCCAAATCCGTCGAGGCGGATCGCGTCGCCATGGTCGACGTCGGGGACCTCGAGCGCAGTCAACTCATCGATCCAGCTCGCGAACTGCCCGAGCAGCGTTTCCCGCTCGGGGTGCGCCACGACCACATCGCGCGCTCGACGCAGCGCGCCGACGACATCGGCGACCGCCGATCGTTGCCGTTCGAACTCGGCGCTGGAGATGAACGCCGGACGAGCCACCGAGCAGAGGGCATGGCCGTGCGCCGTGAGGCCCGCCTGCTGTTGGCCATCGGCGAGGGCACGTCGCGTCTCCGGATGAATCGCCAGCAACTCGTCCCACCGGCGCGCTGCCGCCTCCGCGATCGCATCGCTCATGGTCCGAGCGTATGGTCGACGAGATGGAGTACACACGACTCGGATCGACCGGCCTCGAGGTCTCGCGGATTTGCCTCGGCTGCATGAGCTACGGGGCGCCCGATCAAGGCACCCATCCGTGGTCGCTCGATGAGGAGGCCAGTCGGCCGTTCATCCGCCAAGCGCTCGACGCGGGCATCAACTTCTTCGACACCGCGAACGTGTACTCGCTCGGATCGAGCGAGGAGATCGTCGGCCGAGCGCTGAACGAGATGGGCAAACGCGACGAGCTGGTGATCGCCACCAAGCTGTGCGGTCCGATGCGCCCGGGCGAACGCAATGCGGCAGGTCTGTCGCGCAAGGCGGTGATGACCGAAATCGATGCCAGCTTGCGCCGTCTCGGCACGGACTACGTCGACCTCTACCAGATCCACCGATGGGACCCATTCACGCCAATCGAAGAGACACTCGAAGCGCTGCACGACGTCGTCAAGGCAGGCAAGGTGCGCTACCTCGGTGCCTCGTCGATGTGGGCATGGCAGTTCGCCAAGGCCCTGTTCGTCGCCGAGCAGCACGGATGGACCCGCTTCGTGTCGATGCAGAACCACTACAACCTGCTGCACCGCGAGGAGGAGCGCGAGATGCTGCCGCTGTGCCGCGACCAGGGCATCGGCGTGATCCCGTGGAGCCCGCTGGCGCGCGGCAAGCTGACCCGCGAGTGGGACACCACGACCACTCGTTCAGAGACCGACGAATTCGGCGCCACGCTGTACGTCGACGGTGACCGAGCGATCGTCCACGAGGTCGCCGCCGTCGCCGACGAGCACGGCACCAGTCGCGCGCAGGTTGCATTGGCGTGGGTGCTGAGTATGCCAGGCGTCGACGCCCCGATCATCGGTGCCACCAAGCCACACCACATCGATGACGCGGTCGCCGCCCTCGACGTCGAGCTCACCGACGATCAGGTCGCCCGTCTCGAAGCCGGTTACGCCACCCGTCAACCGGTCGGCTTCCGGTAGGGAGCGTCGCATGGACCTGGGACTCTCGGGCAAGCGGGTGATCGTGACGGGTGCCAGCAAAGGCATCGGCCGGGCGATTGCCGCGAGCATGCTCAACGAGGGCGCGCGGATTGCGGTCTGCGCCCGCGGCGAAGACGCCCTTGCGTCGACCGCCACCGAGCTGAGCGACGTCGGTGAGGTGCACCATCGACCTACCGACATGGCCGAGGACGGCGCGGCAGCGGCCTTCGTGGACTGGGCTGCCGACCGGCTCGGCGGCATGGACATCGTCGTGTCCAACGTCAGCGCCCTCGCAGCACACGATTACCAGGCGCTGCTCGACGTGGACATCGTTGGCGCGCAGTCACTGGTCCGGACTGGGCTGACCCACATGCGCGATCACACCGACGCCAACGTCGTGTACATCGCCTCGCGCGCCGGCAACGCAGGATGGCCGCAGATCGCGGGGTACGCCGCGTTCAAGGCGGCGACCGTCAGCCTGGCCAAGTCGACGGCGCTGGAGGTGGCGAGTCGCGGCATTCGCGTCAACGCCGTGTCTCCAGGCGACACCTACTTTCCCGGCGGGTCTTGGGAGCGCATCGAGCAGGAGCACCCCAAGTACTTCGCATCGGTGATGCGCGAGAACCCGCTCGGCCGGATGGCCCGTCCCGAAGAGATCGCCGACGTGGTCACGTTCATCGCCAGCCCGCGCGCCAGCTTCGTGACGGGCGCCAACATCCTCGTCGACGGCGCCGCCACCCGAGGCCTCCAGCTGTAGCTCTTCATCGCCTAGCGACATGTGTCAGCAGACATCGCTGGCGCACCGATCTTCGCCGACACAGAAACGCTCGTCAGCTCTCAGCGGGCGCGCACTCGGGGCAGCTGCCCGACCATGCAAAGTGGCCGTGGCCGAGCGCAAAGCCGGTGGCCTCTGCGACCTCGCGTCTGACCGAGTGAAACGTGTCGGCGGGAAGATGGGCGACCACCCCGCAGCCCCGGCACACCAGATGTGCTCCGTCGGAACCGACGAAGTGATACACGGATCGCCCGTGATCGAGATGGACATGCGTGATCACGCCCAGCTCAGCAAGTGTGCTGAGTGTGCGGTACACCGTAGAGAGATGGACCTCCGGCGCGGTGTCGGCGACGTGCGCCGCGATCTCATCAGCGGACGGGTGCGGGCCGGCCGTACTCAGCGCTTCGATCACGATGCGTCGCTGCGGCGTCACCCGCCCTCCGGCGCGTCGGAGCCGGTCGAGGGCTGCCGCGGACCGATCGTCCATCGCCGAAGCGTATCGAAATTGCGACGAGCACGGTCGTGCGAGCTGTTCGCAATAGCGGATACCGTACGGCGAGTGAACACTCCTCACCTTCCCTCCCGCTCGACGTCCGCCCGCCGTCGGATGCTCGCCGCCACCGTCGTCGGCGGACTGGTGCTCGCCGCCTGTGGCTCCGACGATGACGATGCGAGCGACGACACCACTGCCGTCACTGCAGCCGGCGAAGACGGCGCAGCCGCCGAGTCTGGCGCGCTGCTGGTGGCCACCACCGTGGCACCGATTACCTCGATTGCGGCCAACATCATCGGCGAGCAGGCGACGATCGAGGGCATCGTGCCCGAAGGCACCAACTCGCACACCTTCGAACCGCAGCCGAGCGTGGCCGAGCTCGTCAGCGAGGCCAATGTGATCTTCATCAATGGCCTGGTACTCGAGGAGCCGACCAAAGAACTCGCGTTGGCCAACAAGCCCGACGCCACACAGCTGATCGAACTCGGTGACGACACGATCACCCCCGACGAGTACAAGTACGACTTCTCGTTCCCCGAGGACGAGGGCAAGCCCAACCCTCACCTGTGGACCGACCCGTCGCTCGCGCTCAACTACGCAGCGATCATCCGCGACACGATGAGCGAGGTCGATCCCGACAACGCCGACACCTACGCCGCCAACTACGACACCTTCTCCGAGTGCGTCGATGAACTCGACGCGGCGATGCGCGCCGCGTTCGAGACGATTCCGGAGGAGAACAAGCAACTCCTCACGTATCACGACGCGTACGCCTACTTTGCCGAGAACTACGGCTTCGAAGTGATCGGCGCGGTGCAGCCAGCCGACTTCGGTGATCCGTCTCCGAGCGAGGTCGCCGACCTCATCGACCAGGTCCGCGACACCGGCGTGCCGGCGCTGTTCGGGTCCGAAGTCTTCCCCTCGCCCGTGCTCGACCAGATCGCCAGCGAGGCCGGCGGCACCTACGTCGACACGCTCCGCGACGACGACCTCCCGGGCGCCCCCGGCGACGAAGACCATTCGTGGGTCGGACTGATGCGATCGAACTACATCACGATGACCGAGGCCCTCGGTGGCGATCCGGCGGCCCTAGAGTCGTTCGAGGTCTGCGGCGCAGCCCCCGACAGTGCCACGTATCCCCAGTGACGTATACCCAGTAGCTCCTGATGCACGCCGACCGTCCGATTCTCAGTACCCGCGGTGTCACCTGCTCGTACGACGGCTCCAAGGTCCTCGAGGACATCGATCTCGATATCCGCCGCGGCGACTTCGTCGGTGTCGTCGGACCGTCTGGCTCGGGTAAGTCCACGCTGCTGAGAGCGATCTCAGGAGCGATGGACCCCGTCCAGGGCACCGTCGAACGAACACCTGGTCTGAGCTTCGGCTTCGTGCCGCAGCTCGAGAAGGTCGACTGGGACTTTCCCGTGACCGTCACCGAGTGCGTGCTGATGGCCCGCACGCGACCGTTGACTCGGTTCTGGTCGACGCGCGCGGAGCGACGCGACGAGCGGGCCAAGTTGCTCGATGTGCTCGACCGCCTGGGGATCGCCGATCTCGCCGATCGACACATCCGCGCACTGTCGGGCGGGCAACAACAACGCATGTTCTTGGCACGGGCGCTGATGACCGACGCCGACGTGCTCCTCCTCGACGAACCGACGAGCGGTCTCGACGTGAAGACGCGCCACGAGGTACTCCATCTCCTCGACGAACTCAGGCGTTCAGGGATGGCCGTGCTCATCACCACCCACGATCTCAACGGCATCGCTGCGCACCTGCCGCACGTGATCTGCCTCAACCGCACGGTGATCGGCGCTGGTCGGCCGACCGACGTGCTCACTCCTGCCAACCTCGAGGCCACGTACGGCTCGCCGATGCAGGTCTTGCAGCACGCTGGCATGCCGGTGGTCGTCGACGCGCCGACCGATGACACCTTCGGGCCGGGGGCGCTGGATGCGGCATCTCCTACCCGGATCGCTCCGGACGCTGGCGATCCCGACACGGTCGACCCCGACTCGATCGAAGTGGCCTCATGATTGCCATCTCGATCGACGAGCTCCTCCGGCCGTACGAGTTCGAGTTCTTCCGCAACGGCCTGATCGTGGCCACCGTCGCCGGCGCGCTGTGCGGGTTGATCGGCTGCTACGTCGTGCTGCGGTCGATGAGCTACATCGGACACGGTCTGTCGCACTCGATCTTCGGCGGCTTCGCTGCTGCATCGCTGCTCGGCGTCAATGTGTTTCTCGGGGCCGGCGTGTGGGGCCTGGCGACGGCATTGATGATCGGCGGGATCACTCGACGACGGCCCGTTGGATCCGATGCGGCGATCGGTGTGGTCACCACCGCCTCATTCGCCCTCGGGCTCGCCTTGGTGCAGGTGTTCGGCACGACGCAACGCAACGCCGAAGCGGCGCTGTTCGGCAACGTGCTCGGTGTGACTATCGGCGACGTGTGGCTCATCGTTGCCGTCACGGCCTTGACCGTCGCCACGATCGTCGTGTCGTATCGCCGGCTGCTGTTCGTGACCTTCAATCCCGAGGTCGCCGAGATCTCCGGCGTGCGCGTCACGCTCACCGATGCGGTACTGATGCTGCTGCTCGCCGCCTCGATCCTGGTCACGATGAACGTCATGGGGGTCACCTTGATCGCCGCCGCACTCGTCGTGCCGGCGGTGATCGCCCGGCTCCTCACCTCCCGCTTCTCGACGATGCTGATCATCGCCACCGTGATCGGCGCGATCACCGGCGCAGTTGGCATGAACCTCAGCTATCACCTCGACATCGCGTCGGGTCCCACGATCGTGCTCACCGGCGCCGCGTTGTTCGTGCTCGCCTACATCTTCTCCGGGGTCTCCGGCCGCACTCGCCTGCGCGGGATCGAGCACGCCCACTAGGGCGCCCGAACGCTACGAGAACTGGTCGGCTGCGTCCGCCGTCGCCGGCCGCTCACGTAAGAGCGTGACCAACAGGAAGTACGAACCGGGCACAGCGAGGAAGACGACCAAGCTGAGCTGATGGGCGACATCGGCCAACGCCATGGCCAGCACGTACAGCGCGATCGGCGCCGCCGAGATCGCGAGGCCGATGCGAAAAGCTCGGTCGCTCGCTGCCGTGAGCAGCAGATACGGGCGCCGATGGATGTACCAGTACAGCGCGATCTTGGTCAGGCTCACCGCGATGAGCACCAGCCCGTAGAGGCGCAGCGCGATCGGGTCATCGTGGTAGTCGCCGAGCACCGCCGAGGCGAACGGAATGAGCGACACCGGGACGAGAAACACCAAGTTGAGCCACACCACGTCGCGGTTCACCGCACGCAGTCGATTGAACAGGTCGCGGTGCCACACCCAGTACATGCCGACGAGGAAGAAGCTGATGATCCACGCGATGAGCGTCGGCCCGATCTCGTCCAGGGCCTGCCGGAACGACTGCTCGGATAGGTCCGACGGCACACCGATCTCGAGCACGAGGATCGTGATCACGATGGCGAACACCGCATCGACGAACGCCGCGACGCGGTCGGGGCTGCGTTCACGAGCGGCGATCGCCGCGTCCGCTGGGTCGTCGCCGTCGTCGGTACGTTCACTCTGAGCCATCGGCGATGCCGACGGTAGCTCAGCGAGCCACTGCAGGCGTCGAGCTCAGCGCGGTCGCGATCTCACGAGCTGCGAGCACGATGAAGAAGATGAGCACGCTGAACAGCGCCATCGTGGCGCCGCCAGCGGTGCTGTAGTGAAAGCTCACCACGAGACCGGCCACCACCGCCAGCGCCCCGAACAGCATCGAGAGCACGATCATGGTGGGCACTCGCCGGACGAGCAATCCGGCGGTGGCGGGCGGCCCGATGAGCAGCCCGAACACGAGCAACGTTCCCACGGTCTCGAAGCTGGCGACGATGCTGACGGCAAGGAGCGCCATCAGCACGATGTGCGACACGCCGGGGCGCATCCCAAGCGTCAATGCCTTGTCGCGGTTGAACGTGAGCGCCATGAACGGCCGGAACATCACCACGCTGACCACCACCACGATGACCAGCGCGATGACCTGCATCCGAACGTCGTCCCATGTCACCCCGAGCACGTCGCCGAAGAGCAGCGACGTCACCTCCGTCGCGAATGCGCGAGTGCGCGACACGATGACCACGCCGAGCGAGAGCATGCCGACGAAGAGCAGGCCGATGCCCGTGTCTTCGCGTACGGTCGTTCGGCTCGACACGAGGGCGACGGCGATCGCCATGATCAGCGCCGCAGCGAGTGCTCCGATGATGAGGCTGAAGCCCCACAACACCGCAAGTGCGAGGCCCGGGACCACCCCGTGCGAGATGGCATCACCAAGGAACGCCAACCCGCGCAGGACGACCCACGTACCAACCAGCGACGTGATCGCCACCGCCAGCAAGCTGGCGATGAGCGCACGCTGCATGAACGAAGGCTCGAAAACCTCCGTCAGCCAGGTCATCGGCTCCCGAGTGTTAGTCCCACTCGGCGCCGCACATCACGCCAGGGAGCCAGAGATGCGCTCGGCGTTGGTGACGACCATTGCGATGTAGGTCTCACCCTCGCTGCCGGGCTCACCCAGCGACTCGGTGTAGAGCTCGACGACCTGCACGTCGCCACCAACCTCGGCGGCCAACGCTTCGGCAACCTCGGTCGGCGCCGACGTGTCACCAAAGATCGCGGGCACGCCTTCGGCCTCGATGGTCTCGGCCAGCTCGGCGAGTTCACCGGCGCTTGCCGCGCCGCTGGTGCTACCGCTCGGGATCACCGTGCCAACCACCTCGAAGTCGTGGCGGTCGGCGAGGTAGCCGAACGCCTCGTGATTGGTGACCAGGATCCGTTGATCGGCCGGAATGGCCGCGTACATGGCCTCGACGTCTCCGTCTGTGGTGGTCAGCTCGGCCATGTAGGCGGCTGAGCACTCTTCGACCGCTGCGCTGTCGATGCCGTCCATCTCGACGAGCATCGCCGTGATCCCCTCGGCGGCGAGGATCATCTGGCCGACGTCGGTGAAGAAGTGGGGGTCGTCGCCGCTGTGGTCGTGGCCCTCGTGGTCGTCGTGCCCGTCGTGATCGTCGTGCTCCTTGTCGGAGTGCTCCTCATCACCATGGTCGTCGTCATGGTCTTCATGGTCTTCGTCGGAGTGCTCCTCGTCACCATGATCCTCATGGTCCTCGTCGGAGTGCTCCTCGTCACCGTGGTCGTCGTCGTGCTCGTCGGAGTGCTCCTCGTCACCGTGGTCGTCGTCGTGCTCGTCGGAGTGCTCCTCGTCACCGTGGTCGTCGTCGTGCTCGTCGGAGTGCTCCTCGTCGCCATGGTCGTCGTCGTGTTCGTCGGAGTGCTCGTCGCCATGGTCGTGGCCGCCGCCCTCGCCGAACTCGATGGTCTGCACGGTGCTGATCGCCTCGTACACGGGAATGCCGTCGGACTCGGCCGACTCGATCGCCGAGGTGAGACCTTCTTCGAAGTTGGCGCCGTTGACGATGATCACGTCGGCCTCACGCAGCTGTGCGGCCTCTTGGGCAGAGATCTGGAAGTCGTGCGGATCGGCGCCGACCGGCATCAGCGTGACGACCTCGGCGGCATCGCACACCAGGTTCGACACCACGTCGCCCAAGACGTTCGTGGTCACCGTGATCGTCGGCACGTCGCCTGACGCTTGCCCGGCGGCTTCGGTTTCGCCGGAGTTCTCCTCGGGCGAACTGCTGCTGTCGTCGTCGTCGCCACACGCGGCAGCGACGAGGACAAACGCGGCGGAGACAGCGGCGAGGCGAACAGAGCGGCGTGAAGCAAAGGGCGTGCCCTTCGACATGTGGAATCCTCCGAGGATCAAGCGAAATGAGAACGATTATCGTTTTCCACGCTATGCGCACCGTTGGGGCATCGCAACGCAGGGCGACCGATAAACCGCAGGCTGGAATGATACCCACTCTCACGCGCACAGGTAGCGTCGAGCTGTGAGCCACGTTGGCACGAACGGTCTGAGCGTCGCCTATGGCAGCGTGTTGGCGCTTGACGAGGTCACGATCGACGTGCCGCCGGGCACCTCGGTGGCGATCATCGGGCCGAACGGATGCGGGAAGTCGACGCTGCTCAAGACGTTGGCGGGAATCGTTGCGCCAACGTCGGGAACGGTGCAGGTCGACGGACGGCCAGCGATGGTGATGCAGTCGACCGACATCGACAAAAGCGTTCCGATTACCGTGCGCGATGCCGTGGCGATGGGGCGCTACGCGACCCTCGGGGCGCTGCGCCGATTTCGCCCGGCGGACTGGGCGACCGTCCACGCGGCGATGAGCCGACTGGCTATCGACGATTTCGGCGACCGGCCGATTCACGACCTGTCCGGCGGACAGCGGCAGCGGGTGTTGGTCGCTCAGGGACTGACCCAGGAAGCACCCATCCTGCTGCTCGACGAACCCCTCACTGGACTCGATGTGGCATCGCGGTCGATCATCCTCGACGTACTCGACGAGGAGAAGCTGGGCGGTCGCACGATGCTGATGAGCACGCACAACTTCCAGGACGCACAGCGCTGCGATCTCGTACTGCTCCTCGCCACGCACGCCGTTGCATTCGGCCCACCCGATGAGGTGCTCACCGAGAAGCGACTGCAGGAGGCCTTCGGGGGTCACTTCGTGCGTATCGGGTCGACGCTGCTCCTCAGCGATCCGCATCATGACGACGCGCACGACGACGCCCGGTGACCCGGTGTATCGACTGCGCTGCCGACCAATTGGCCAGCGGTTGGTACTTTGTACGAATCGTGCGCGAGAACCCCACGCCAAAGATCGACCATGCTCGAGTCGTGGCTGGTGCCGTCGAGCTGGCGGACGGCATCGGTGTCGACGCGCTGACGATGCGCAAACTTGCCGAGCACCTCGGCACCAAGCCGATGACGATCTACCACTACGTCGCCAACAAAGAGGCGATCATCGACGGGATGGTCGACGCGGTCGTCGCCGAAATCGAACTCCCGCGGGTGGACGAACCGTGGCGGCCAGGCGTGGAACGGCGGGCCAGATCGGCGCGGGATGCACTCGTACGGCATCGATGGGCGGCGCCGCTGATCGACTCGCGTCGACACCCAGGGCCCGCCACGTTGCGCCATCACGACACGATGATCGGCATCCACCGGCATCACGGGTTCGACCTGCCCGGCACCGCCCACTCGATCGCGCTGACCGACGCGTACGTCTACGGATTCGCGCTGCAACAAGCAAATCTGCCTGCGACCGGAGGTGACGAGATGGCCGAGCTGGCCGACGACGTTGGCGAGCAGATGCCAGCCGGGCAGTACCCCCACCTCGAAGACTTCATGCGCGACCACGCCCTCGCGGCCGGGTACGAGTTCGGCGACGAGTTCGAGACGGGTCTGGCGATCGTGCTCGACGGCATCGAAGCCAGCTTCGGCCCGTAGCGCAGGCCATTACCAGCGGTTGGTCAACACGATGTCGGCACGCGGCTTGGTGGCACGCACCAACTCGGCGTTGCGTCCATCGGAGTCGCCGACAAACCGAACCGCCGCGCTCGGCGTCATCCCGCCGGCAACGTGGCGATCGAGGAGCCCTTGCTCGCGCTGAGCGTCATCGGCGTCGACGTAGATCGTGAGGTCGAACAGCCCCGCGAGCTCATCCCAAGGCGAGTCCTCCAACAAGAGGTAGTTGCCTTCGACGATGACGAGGGTGGTGTCGACCGGCACTGCGATCGCGTCGACGACCGGATCGTGGGTGATGCGTGAGAAGTCCGGCACTCGCATGCCCGTATCGGCCGCCCGCAGCGCACGCACGGCTTCGACGAACCCGTCGGCGTCGAACGTGTCAGGTGCGCCGCGCCGATCCGCTCGGCCCATCGCCTGCACCTCACTCAGCGGCAGATGCCAGCCATCCATCGGCACGACCACCGCGCTGAGGCGTTGTGCGAGCTCGGCGGCGACTGTTGATTTGCCCGCGCCGGGCGGGCCGACGAGGCCGACCAGCGTGCGCCCGGTCGGCAGCGCTCGATCGGCGATGATCGCTGCCACATCGTCGACTCCCGTCACGATGTCGCGATCACGATGTCGCCAACAGGATGCGTCGGTGTTCACTGTGTGCCGGGATCGGTCAGCCGCATGAGCAGCTCGTCGGCGACCTCCGGGCCGAGCAGCTGGCGGGCGAGCAGTAGCGCGTCGACCACCACGACCGCTGCACGCGCCTCGACGAGTCGATATTCCGCGTCGCCATCGATGAACGGCTCGAGCCATGCAACGAACGCACGCGCCAGCTGCGGCGCCAACGCGGCGTACGGTTCGCGACCCGCCACCGCAAGTCCGTTGAGTTCGAACATCACGGCGAACACCGGGTCCATCTCGTCGCGGGCGAGCGTCGGCCATGCCGTCTGCACCAGCGCGCGATGGTCGGCCGACGGCTCGTTGAAGCTGGCCTCGAGTCCTGCCTGCAATCTCACGCCCAGCGCCATCAGCGCCTCGGTGACCAACGCGTCCTTGTTGGGGAAGTAATACACGATCGTTCGATCGTTGATCCCCAGCCGCGCCGCGAGCCGACCGAACGTCAGCTGTCCGATGCCGTCATCGAGTACGGCGTCGACCGCGCCTGCGAGAATGTCCTCGCGTCGATGGCGATACCCCACGAAATCGAGAGTACTGCTGGCGGTCGGCGACGGTTCAGGCCGCCGACGGCGACCAGTAGGCCGGCCGAGGGAAGGCGGCGCGCAACCATACGGGAGCTTCGAAGGGACGCCAATCGTCGGGACCCTGGGCCAACCGGTCGGAGATTGCGTACACCACTGCGGGATTGAAGCCGAGTCCGTAGTGGGCGCCGCGCACCTCGATGTTCTCGCGGTGCGGGCCCGGCGCATCGATGCACGCCCGCCAATCGACGATGCCGTCCGTGCGCGAGTAGATCGCGCTGCTCGGCACCGACAGCGGCGGCAGCTCCTCCTCGGGGACGAGCAGTTCGGCGGGCGGCTCGATGTGCAGTTCGCGCAACCGGGTGTAGAGGCCCGACGCGTTCGAACGATCGGCGGGACGCATCCGGAACGGACTGCCGAGCGTGATGACCAAACGCACACGGTCGGGCATGCCGCGAGCAAGCGCTCGTGCGTAGATGCCACCAAGGCTCCAGCCGACGATCGACACCGGCCGTTGGTGACGATCGGAGAGCTCGACCACGCGGGCGCGCATGCCCTCGATGATTTCCACGGTAGGGCCGAGGTTGCGTCCAAGACGCCAGCGGTGTGCCCAATAGCCCTGACTGCGCAAGACATCGCGCAGCGGACGAGTGCTGGCATCGGACGCAGTGAAACCCGGCAATACCAGCACCGGGTGCTCGTCGCCGCGTCCGATCATGCGCAACAGCGGCGACGACGCAAGGAACGCGCCGAACTCGAACGGAGCGCGCTGCTCGAGTGCTAGCAGGTCCCACGACGGGCGACGGAATGCCGACGACATCATGGCGATCGTAGGCGCGCCCGACCGACCGGGCGGACGGTCTCGCTCCCTAGCCCTCTGCGGGACGCATGCTCGCCGGTAGCTCGTGGCGCGAACCGATGCCGAGCTTTCGGTACGCCGCCCCGAGGTGGTTGTCGACCGTGCGCGAAGAGATTCCAAGGTCGCGGCCGATGTCCTTGGAGGATCGCCCGCTGGCCGCGAGCTCGACGATTTGTCGTTCGCGCTCGGTCAGCACGTCGGTCGGCGATGGTGGAATCAGACCCAGCACCTCGCGGAGTCGGGGAATGTCGCGCGCCGCAGCGCGGGCGCGTTCGGCCAGCGGCGACAGGAATCGCTGGCCAGAGCGGGCGGCAAGGTCCATGGCCAGTGCCACTGCGTCGGCGCCGTACGTGGCGTAGCCCATCTCGAAGAGCGTCGATGCACACTCGTGAACGACGAGGAGATCGTCGTCGATGGTGGCCTCACCCAATCGGATGAGGGCGGCGAGGAGCTCACTGTCGATCTCGGCTCCCACGTCGCGGGCGAGCGCCACCGACAACGGCGCCGGACCAACGCGGATCGCCTCGCACGCGACGTCGGCGGCCCACACGGTGAACCCGGTCTCGGCAACACCTCCGGCCAAACGAGCGGCGATGTCGTCACGGTCACCCTCGACCATTCGCACCTCGGCGCGGGCGAGCCGCGCGGCGACACGCGGATCGTGAGCGACAACCTCGGCCGCGGCCTCGCGTGCCCGCGTCAGCTCGCCGAGATCCGCAAGCACGCCGGCCAGCTCGGCGCGCGCGATGTCGGCCATGCCCAGGTCGTCGTCGAGCGCCAGATACTCGAGCGCGGCGACCAGTGTCCGACGAGCATCACCCGGGCGGCCGCTCAGCCGCTGCACCTCCGCACGGGTGACGATCCACGAGCCGCGAGACGCCGATCCAAGGCGGTCGTGAGCGAGCTCGGCGTCTACGAGCGCGGCCGCGCTCAGCAGTTCGCCACGGTGTAGTAGTCGCAGGTGCTCGGTCAGCAGCAAGCGCGTTCTCGCGGCCGGCGCACGATGATCGTCATCGAGCTGGGCGAGGACCCGGGCCGCCGCATCAACTGCGGGGTCCGGCGACAAGTCGCCGGCCATCACATCGAAGTACGTCGTGTTGGCCAGAAACCGGGCTCGGGGTCCCGCGTCGGCACGTGCGCCGATCTCCCGAACCGCGCTCCTCGTGGCATGAGCAGAATCAACGTCGCCAGCCAGCACCGCAATCATCACCTGACGAGCGGCCAACTCGACGAACGCCGACGGATCATCGATCCGCTGCAGTCCGGCGGTGGCAATCGCCAGCCCGCCTCGCACGTCGCCCAAACGGAGTGCGATGAACTCGCCCAAGTTCGCGGTAGCCAATCCGATCTCGCGCTGGGATCTGGCGTCTTCCGCCGCAACCACGAACGCCCGGTGGGCGGCGTGCAAGTCACCACTACGGGCGTCGAGATCGGCGAGGAGCAGCCGAGCCTCGATCGACGGTGCGGGGATCGCGGCGACCATCTGACGGGCCTCGGCAACGCGCCAGCGGCGTGCCATCTCAGCCGCCGACGAGAGGATCTGCTCGTCGTCGACCGAACGGCCAGCGAGGATCTCCCAGCGCACCAACTCATGCAGCTCCACGTCGGCACCCGAGCGTTCGATCGCGGCAACGGCGAGGGCGCTGAGCTCGCGCTCATTGCGCACCGACGTCGCGCGGATCACACCGAGCGGCAGGGCCAGGCGTCGAGTGCTCCGATCGAACCAACCGAGATCGTCGAGTTCGGCCAAACCACCGCCGTCGAGACCATCGATGGGCATCGCCTCGGCGAACGCGAGCAGGTCGAGGGTTTCTTCGGCGTCGCGTCCGAGGGCGGCGCGACGGCGCCGAACGACGCGCTCGAGCGACTCCGTGTCGGCACCGGTGAGGTCGGCAACGACCACGCCGCTGCGCTCGACGAAGCGACCGTCGTCGAGGGCGCCATCGACGAGCTGGCGGATCACGAGCGGGTTGCCTTCGACGTGTGCGCGGATCGTGCGCATGCTCCGTCCATCGAGCACACCGACCCGGGCACGCACCATCGCATCGACCTGCTCGTCGTCGAGGGGACGCACGGCCAGCTCGTCGACGACACCTGCGAGCTCGACCGGTGCCGCCGCCTCGGAGGTGGCGACGAGTCCGCACCCGTCGTCGTCGACCAGCGAGACCACGACCGCCAGCGACGCTGCGTCGAGCAGATGAAGATCGTCGACCACCCCGAGGGCGGGCAGGTCGTCACCGGATCCGGTGACGAAGCGACGGATCTGCTGGGTGAACTGCCAGTCGGTTGGCGCCGGCTCGACGCCGGCCGGCAGCAGCGGGACCAGTGCGCCGTACACCCGATCCGGAAATCGGCCGCGCACCCGTACCACGCTGCGCTCCGGCGCCGACCGTCGATTCCCCAGCACCCGGTCGACCAGCGCCGTCTTGCCGACGCCCAGCGAACCGGTCACGATGATCCGCGGCTGCTCACGCCGCAGGGCAGCACCGAGCAGCCGCTGCGCCTCGCCGCGGTCGATCCACGGCCAGCTCCCGATCGGCACCACCGCCTCGCCGCCCTTCACCGTCGGCGACGATACTCATTGCCCCTGCGAACCAGCCGTGCCCAGCTCAGCGAATCGTCCCGGAAATGACGCTCCGAACATGACGCGGGTGAACATGACGCGCCCGACCATGACGCGCGTGGAGTGGTTCGTCAAGCAAGACTCAAGACCGACGCCGACAGGCCGATGAATCCGCGACCGCCCAACCGCGGCGCACTACCCACGGGAGCAACATGCTGAAGACGATCGGCACCGCAGCCGCGAAGCACAAGTGGTGGTTCTTCGGAGGCTGGGTCGCGCTCATCGTGGGGCTGATCGTCGCCTCGTCGGCGCTGCCGGGTGAGACGCAGAACAACTTCAGCATTCCGGGCACCGAGTCGCAGCAGGCTGAAGACCTCCTCACCGAGGACTTCCCGCGTTTCGTCAACGCCAGCGTGAAGGTGGTGTATCAGGCCACCGACGGCAGCGAACTCACCAGCAGCTCGAACACGTCGGCGATCGAGAGCGCCGTCGACAACCTGGGCAAGATCGACGGCGTCTCGTCGGCGAGCGACCCGACCAAGGCACCCAACGACTTCATCGCCCTGTCGAGCGACAAGACGATCGGATTCTCCACCGTCACGTTCGACACCACGCTCGCCGACGTGTCGAACGATGCGTTCGACGAGATCGAGCAAGCCGCACAGCCGGCGGTCAGCGCTGGGCTCAATGTGCAATTCAGCGGACCGCTGATCGACATCCAAGACCCGGTACCACCCGGAATCTCGGAGTACGCCGACGAGATCGGCCTCGGCCTCGCGGCGATCATCCTGCTCTTGTCGTTCGGTTCGGTGGTGGCGATGGGGTTGCCACTCGGCACCGCGCTGTTCGCGCTCGTCGTCAGCGCGACGACACTGGCGATTCTCGAGCACTTCTTCACCATCGGCGGCATCAACGTCACCTTCGGCACGATGATTGGCCTCGGCGTCGGCGTCGACTACTCGCTGCTCATTCTCAACCGGTATCTCCAAGATCGAGCATCGGGCGACGACGTCGTCACCGCCACCGGTGCGGCGGTCAACACCGCCGGCCGCGCGGTGCTGTTCGCCGGCGTCACGATCTCGATCGCCGTTATCGCACTCACCGTGTTCGGGGTGCCCTACCTCTCGACCCTCGGACTGACGTCCGCGATGTTCGTGATGTTCACGGTGCTCGCCGCACTCACGCTGCTCCCTGCGTTCATCGGCATGGCCGGGCGACACATCGAATCGATCCGCCTCCCGTTCATCAAGAAGCGCAGCGAAGTCGACCCAGCCGACCCCACTGCGTTCTGGGCCCGTTGGTCGCGCACCAGCGTGCACGCCAGGGGCCTGCTCGTGCCCCTGGGCGTCGTGGTACTCGGCGCGATCGCGCTCCCGGCTCTGTCGGCCGATCTGGGGTTCATCGATGACGGCGACGATCCGGAAGGCACCACCGAACGCGAGGCGTACGACCTGATCGCCGAGGGCTTCGGCCCTGGGGCCAACGGGCCGCTGCTCGTCGCCATCGATCTCTCCCCCGGCTCGACCGCGAGCGACTCGACGACGGCCACCACATCCGGTTCCACGACGACGACCACGACCACGCCATCGACGACGACCGCCACCACGGCTCCGACGGACACGACCGACGCAACGGACACGACCGCAACGAGCGACAACACCGACGCGACGGGCACGACCGTCGCCGGCGATGCGTCGAGCAATCCCCTCGCAGGCGAGACGGTGTCGGACATCGAGAGCCGACTCGACAGCCTCAACCTCGGCCTCGACCGAGCGCAGATCGAAGCGCTGGCCGAACTCGTCATCGCGATCAATCGCACCGACGGGGTCGCCAGCGCGTTGGGACCCATCCCCAACCAAGGTGGCAGTGCCGCGGTCATCGAGGTCACGCCGACGGGAGCGCCCAGTTCCTCGGAGACCCAAGACCTCACGCGCACACTCCGGCAGGAGGTCATCCCCAACACGCTCGACGGCACCGACATCAATCCGGACGAGGTATTCGTCGGCGGGGAAACCGCTGTGCTGATCGATCTCACCGATCGCATCAGCGACCGGTTGGTGCTGTTCATCGGTGTCGTACTGCTCGCGGCGTTCATCTTGCTGATGACGGTGTTCCGATCGGTCCTCGTACCACTCAAGGCCGTGCTGCTCAACGTGCTGATGTTCCTCGCCGCCTACGGGATCATGGTTGCGGTATTCCAGTGGGGGTGGGGCAACGGCATCGTCGGGGTGCCAGAGACCGTGGTGATCGAGTCGTTCGTCCCCGTGATCGTGTTCGCCGTGTTGTTCGGACTCTCGACCGACTACGAGGTGTTGCTCTTGAGCCGAATTCGCGAGGAGTACGACCGCACCGGCGACGCCGAGCAATCCGTGGTGGTCGGAACGACCACGACGGCGCGCGTTATCGCGTCGGCGGCGCTGATCATGACCGCGGTTTTCTTGTCGTTCGTCACCAATCCGGCGGTGGTCGTCAAGATGATCGGCTTGCCGCTCGGCCTCGGCATCCTGCTCGACGCGTTCATCGTTCGACTGACGATCGTGCCGGGTGTGATGCGGTTCCTCGGCGGCGCCGCATGGTGGATGCCGGGGTGGCTCGACAAGATCTTGCCGACGATCCACATCGACGACGCCGGTTCGGCCGACGACGAGTCGCCGTCGGCAACGTCGGCGGCGCCAGCGCGGTAGCGCCCGCAGACGTCGACAATCGACGTCTGCTACCGCTCGAGCGGCGACGCGGCCGCCCGCTGCTCGATCATCCCCAACAGCTCCAGCAGCTGCCGGTGCTGCGACGCGTCGAAGGCGCCGCGCAGCGGAGTGGTCGCCCAGGTACTGTCGCCGGACTCGCCGCTCTCTGACGATCGAGGATTCCTCCTGCAGTGGGGCGAGGTTGCCACGAGCGCCGGCGTCGAGCCGATCGAAGGCACCGAAGTCAACATCGAAGCGATCGCCGCCGCGCGGCCCGATGTCATCATCGGCAACTCGTTCGGCCGTGACGCGGTCACCGACGAGGTCTACGAACTGCTCAGCGAAGTCGCTCCGACGGTCGTGCTCGACTACTCGGCGTTGAGCTGGCAAGAGCTCGCAGCGATTCTCGGTCCGATCGTTGGCCAGCAGAGTCGCGCCACCGAGGTCGTCGATCAGTTCGACGACGTTGTCGCCGAACTCGCCACGGACATCGATACCTCCAAGCCGGTCGTCGCAGCGGTCATCAGCGAGCAGGGTGTGAACGTCTTCACCGCCGAGTCCCCGCAGGGCCAATTACTCAGCGCCATGGGCCTCGACGTCGTATCGCCGGAAGGCGGTCAACTCGAAGGCGAGGCGGGCGCGGCGACGCGGAGCGACGTGGTGAGCGTGTCGCCAGAACTGATCCCCGACACGTTCGGCGATGCCACGGTGTTGTTCGTCTTCGCGGAGCAACCGGCGATCGATGCGGCGCTCGACCAGTATCCAACGCTGGCGGCGACACCTGCGGCCGCCGAGTCGCGCCTGGTGCCGCTGGGTGTGGAGTCGTTCCGGCTCGACCGGTACAGCGCCGAACTGATGGCCGAACGCGTGGCAGCCGCACTTGCTCGTTAGGCCGCCGCGCTCCACGCGCCCGCCGCTCGCCTCCGCTGCAATGCGCCACGGCGCTCCAGTTGACAGCGCAGGTCACCACCGCTCGATCACCGGCTGAGCCAACGCGGCACCGAACCGAAACGCACCGCTCGACCATTCCGGGCACTCCCCGGTGACACCGCGCGCCGCATCAGGTGCCGACGGGCAAAAGTGCAAACCATCGGGGGCACGGACCACGTTGACGCCGTTGCCGGCCTGATCGACACCAGCACACGGCTCGGCAGGTAGGCACGGCAGCGTCGCCGTCCAGCGACCGTCGTCGGTGAGCACGGCCGCACCGGCATCGGTGTAGCCCACGTGCGGGTGTTGGGCGGCGAGGGCTCGATAACGCTCGTTCACCTGAGCAGCGATCGACGGCACGGCGAGGGTATGGCTCGCTGGAATCGGTGCTCCGGCGAACACCACCTCGACGCCGTGGACAGCGAACATGTCGACGACCACGGCGGCGTCACTGGCGTACCGTTCGACGAGCGCCGCTCCAGTCAGCGGCTGGCCGGCGTCGTCGGCCATGCATGGTGTGAAGTTGTTTCCGCTGAACGCGATCACGACCAGTCCGGGATGCACGGCAACGGCGTCTTCGGTCATGGTGTCGTGCCAATCGCAGATCGCAGTGCCACCGAAGGTGCGCTGCTCGACGCTCACCTCCGGACGCTCGGCGAGCACGAAATTGAACGCGTGGCGTGCCTCCCAAGCGAGACTGTCGCCGTACAAGGCCACCGATGGGCGGACCAGCCCAGGTGGGGAGGTCGGCGGGGTCAGCCGATCTGACTGCACCGACGCCCTGGCAGCCACCGCCGTCTCGCTCGGCTCCTTCGGCGGCGTCGCCAGCGGCGCAGACTCGGTCCGCCGCACATCGGGTGGCGTCGGCGGAACGGATGAGGTGGCAGCTGTTGAGGTCTCGGCAACTGCGTCGATCGCTTCGGCATTCGGCACCGGCACCGCCGCAACGGGTGACTCGATCGACGGTGCCCGCAACGCAGCGGCCGCCAGCGGCGCAACGCCGACACGACCGGGCGCCTCCGTGTCGGCGATCGACGGCCCGATCCAGGCCACACCGACGGTCGCGGCAATCACGGCAGGCACGAACAACAACAAGCGACGCACACGGCGATCGTCCGCGTGCATCGCCGCCTCGACCGTGATCGCGATCACGCATCGGGGAGAAACTCACTTTCGCGCGGCAGCGTCGGCGTGCTGCACTGGGTTGATGAACTTCTTCATGGTGGTGCGTCGTCGTGGCCTCGTCACGACGACGCTGGGGATGGCACCAGCTCCAGCCGGCGTGGGCTGATCGGCTCGTCGCGGCCGCCGATCTCCGGCCTGGCGCGCTCGTTCTCGACATCGGGGCTGGCCACGGCGTGCTCACGGGCTCGCTCCTCGACGCCGGCATGCGGGTGATCGCAGTCGAGCTCCATCCGGCGCGCGCTGAAACGCTGCGCGGTCGATTCGGCGACCGGGTCACGGTCGTGCGCGCCGATGCCGCCGACCTCCGACTGCCGACGCGTTCGTTCCACGTGGTCGCCAACCCACCATTCGGCGTGTCGAGTCCGCTGCTGCGCAGGCTGGTGTCGCCCGGAAGCCGACTCCGTTCGGCACACATCATCGTGCCGACCGCGGTCGCCGCCCGCTGGGCCGGCGCTAGTGCGCCGGCAGCACGACGATGGCAACCGCGTTGGCATCCCCAGGTGGCGATGCGTATCCCCCGCAGCGCCTTCTCACCGCGCCCACGCGTCGACAGTGCGGTGCTCCGGCTGCAGCGCCGTGGGGTCCGCTAGTCGTTACGGCGCGTACACGTTGAACGCGTCGTCGCGGGTGAAGCCCACGAGCATCATCCCACTGCGGTGTGCCGCCTCGACGGCGAGCGCGGTGGGCGCGCTCACCGCGACGAGGGTCCCGAACCCGGCCGACCACGCCTTCTGCACCATCTCGATACTCGCTCGACCGCTGACGAACAGACCCATGCTGTGCGGTGCGGTTCCGTGCGGCGCCAATTGGTCATCGAGCAGCATCCGGCCAATCACCTTGTCGACAGCGTTGTGACGGCCGACGTCCTCACGAACCAGGCTGATGCCACCGTCGGCGTCGAACGCCGCTGCGCCGTGGACGGCGCCGGTCTTGGCGAACAACGACTGTCGAGCCGAGACCCGGTCGGGGATGACCCCGATCACGTCAGCCGCCATTCGTGGCGTCGGCGGCAACGCATCGAGGCGCGTACACAAGTCGTCGAGATGCTCGCTGCCGCACCACCCGCAGCTCGACGAGACGTTGCCCAGCCTGGCCGTGGGTGTCGCCGCGCGGCCACCGGTGTCGACACGCACCGTGTGGTAGTCCTTCTCGCCTCCGTCGTCACAGGCGCCGCCGCAGTAACGGATGCGCTCGATCGGCGCATCGCCGAGCAGCCCATCGCTCCAACAGAAGCCAGCAGCCAGCTCGAAGTCATGGCCAGGTGTACGCATGGTCGACGTGACGCGTGTCCCATCGAGTTCGATCGTCAATGGCTCTTCGACGATCAACCGGTCGGGAGCGCGGCGCTCAGTCCATCCGTCGGCACCCCGCTGCCATTTGGCCACCAGACTCCGCTCGACACGCGCCATCGTCAGCCGCCTCGACGAGAGCGGGTGAGTGTCAGCGGGCGCGCAACGAGCACATCCAGATCGTAGGGCCGGTCAGAAGAATGCGGTTGGTCAGCGGGCGATGCGCTCGGCCCTGAGCAGGAGGCTCGCCCGGTCGAGCGCCCGCTGGCGCACCACCTCGGGAGCCTGCTGGTCGAGCATCACCTCGGAGGCCACCGTGTCGATGCCTGCCCGCCCGAGGGCCTCGATCACCACCAACAAGTCGTCGGCGATCTGGTCCATTCCGACCGACTCCGCCATCACTCCGAGCCGAGCGAGCCACCGCCAGCCGGGTGCCTCGAGCGCATCGGCGGCCACTGCGCACGAACGTGCGTGCGCGCCGGCAACTGCGGGATGGGAAGCGGCGACAAGCGAGGTCATAGCGAACACGGTAGGGATCGATCGGACCCTTGAGAAGGGCCATTGGTAGTTATTCCGATGGGTCCAATCATGCAGCGGCGGCCTACGATGGCCCGATGGCGAGCGGCTCAGATGCCACCGCCGTGATGCTCGAGGTCGCGCTCCGCGCAGAGCCCACGAAGTCCGGCCGACTGCAAGGGGCGATCCGCGACGCGATCCGCGCCGGTCGGCTCACGCCGGGTGATCGGATGCCAGCCACACGCACCCTCGCCGAGGAGTTCGGTTGGTCGCGCAACGTTGTCGTCGACGCCTTCGACCAGCTGATCGCCGAGGGCTACCTCGCCGCCCGGGTCGGTGACGGTACACGGGTCGCGGCCAGAGCGACGATCGAACCAGCCGCTCCGCAAACATCGCCGAACAGCGATCTCGAAGTGCCGATCGACGTCGATCTGCAGCCGGGCGTACCGGACCTCGCAAACTTCCCGGCGCGCGCCTGGCGACGGAGCTGGAGCGACGCGCTCGACGCGCTCGACGTCCGCGACCTCGGCTACGGCGACGGTCAGGGCGCGCCAGTGCTCCGTCACGCCCTCGCCCGCTACCTGGCACGGACCCGAGCTGCCGACATCGAGAGCGGAAACGTGCTCGTGACCACCGGCGTCAGTGCGGCGCTCCGGATACTCGCCGGGGCGCTGACCACCATGCATGCCCGCACTCCCGTCTTCGCCGTCGAGGATCCCGGGGCCTACACCCAACGGGTTGCGCTCGGCGCGGCGGGAGCGCAGGTGGTACCGATTCCGGTCGACGAGGACGGAGCACACGTCGGGCGGATCGCCGACCTCGACGCCGACGTGGTGGTCGTCACGCCGGCACATCACTATCCGTTGGGTGGGGTGCTGCTCCCCGAACGTCGAGCCGCACTGGTCGAGTGGGCCCGCGCTCGCCCGGGGCGACTGATCGTGGAAGACGACTACGACGCAGAGTTCCGCTACGACCGCAAGCCAGTGGGTGCAATCCAAGGTGTCGCGCCCGACGTCACGGCGCTGACCAGTTCGGTCAGCAAGACCCTGGCGCCCGGCCTTCGCCTCGGGTGGATGACGCTCCCACCCAACATTGCCGCACCGGTCGGTCAACGCGTGGCCGACGAATTCGCCACGCCGGACGTGGTGCAGCAGCACGCGCTCGCCGCCCTGATCGACCGTGGCCGCTACGACCAGATCATCCGCCGCCGACGCACCACGTACCGGCAGCGGCGGGCCGTCATGGTCGCGGCACTCGAGGCGGTGCCGGGGTGTTCGATTCCCGGCGCGGCCGGCGGGCTACACCTCACCGTGCTACTGCCCGGCACCGTCGACGACGCCGCGCTCAGCCGGCACCTGCGTGCGGGTGGCGTCGACGTCCCGCCGCTGAGCCGGTACCGCCTGACCCCGGGAGCACCCGGGTTGGTGGCCTCGTTCGCCACCGCCTCCCCAGCTGGCGTCGAACGATTCGCCGCCGCACTGACCAGCGCGTTGACCAGCAGCGTCGCCATCGCAGAACACCGCTAGCGCTCACCCAAATCCTGGGGATTCTGCGCGCCTCGCGCCGGAATCCGCGAACAATTCGGGAGAATCTGGGGCGGGATGTCGAAATCGGGGGGTGTCGTCCGTCTGTTCGGCGACCAACCGGTCACGATCAACTACCACGACGGAGGAAACCACATGAAGTACGTCCTGCTCGCTTACGAATCCGACGATGCGTTCGCTGCGCGCACCGACCCTGCTCGCTCCGACGAGTACTGGGGCGCATGGATGGCCTACGGCGCAGCCATCTCCGAAGCGGGGATCACTGAGGGCGGTGCCGCCACCCAGCCGCCGGGCACGGCCACAGCGGTGAAGCTCGTCAACGGTGAACGCCAAGTGCAAGACGGGCCGTATCCCGACAGCAAGGAACACCTCGGCGGTTGGTTCCTGATCGATGTCCCGGACCTCGACACCGCACTCGAGTGGGCTGCCAAGTGCCCATCGTCAGCGGACGCTGGCACCGAGGTTCGGCCACTGCTGGAGATGTGACCGCACACCCCGACGGCGTCCATCAGGCGGCCCTCGACGCAGCGCGCACGTCGTACGGCCGTCTGGTGGCGCTGGTCGCTGCGCAGACCGGCGATGTCGCCGCAGCCGAAGATGCCCTGAGCGACGCGTTCGAGGCCGCGCTCCGCACGTGGCCCACGCGCGGTGTCCCCGATGCTCCGGACGCCTGGCTGCTGACTACGGCTCGACGACGGGCGATCGACGAGGTGCGACGATCGACGACCGCACGACGCGCCCAACCGGGGTTGGCGATGCTCGCCGATGAGCGACTCGACGACGCCCACGCCGGCGCCATCGCCGACAAGCGACTCGAGCTCCTCTTTGCGTGCGCCCATCCGGCGATCGAACCGCGAGTTCGCACCCCGCTGATGCTGCAAACCGTGCTCGGTCTCGACGTCGCCCGGATGGCGTCGGCATTCCTGGTCGCACCATCGACGCTGGGACAACGGCTCGTCCGGGCCAAGCGCAAGATTCGCGACGCCGGAATCGGATTCCGCATCCCCGACGCCGACGAACTCCCCGACCGCCTCGACGCAGTGCTCGACGCGATCTATGGCGGCTACACAGCCGGCCGGGCGGGGGACGATCCGCCGCGCGCCCAGGTGACCACGGAGGCGATCCGGCTGACGCGGATGGCGAACGAGCTGCTCCCCGATCATCCCGAGACCCTCGGCCTGTTGGCGCTGGTGCTGTACACCGAGGCCCGCCGCCCGGCGTCTCGCGGCGGAATGGGCCAGTTCGTACCCCTCGCCGCCCACGACACGAAGCAGTGGGACGCAGCGTTGATCGATGAGGCCGATGCTGCGCTCGCTCGAGCGGCCCGTGCCGGGTTCGTCGGTCCGTTCGGTCTCGAAGCGCACATCCAAAGCGTGCACATGCAGCGCCGACACACCGGATCGACCGATTGGCGGACGATCCGTGGGCTCTATGACACGCTGCTGCTGATCTCACCGACCGTGGGCGCCCGCGTTGCCGCCGCCGGTGCCGCATTGGAAGCCGACGGTCCCGAAGCCGCCCTGCGCCGCCTGGATGAAATCGCCGACGAAGCCGCCGAGTACCAGCCGTGGTGGGCCGTTCGCGGTCATGCGCTCCGCCGGCTGGGCGACGACGATGCGCACCCGACGTTGCAGCGAGCCGCTGGCATGACCGACGATGCTGCGGTGCGGGCGTACCTACTCGGCCTCGCTGGCTCGTAATCCGAGCGTGGTTCTGTGCGCAAAATCCCGCGCCTCGCGCCGGGATTCGACAGGTTTTCTGGGAGGGGATGTCGCGTTCTGCAGGGCTGGATCGTCGAGTGTGCATGACCGACCACACCAGCGACGACATCAATCCCATCACCGACCGCAACACCGACCACACCAGCGACGGCATCGACGTCAACATCGTGGGCTGTGGCATCGGCGGGCTGACCGCCGCCGCGCTCGCCGCATCTCGTGGGTTACGCGTTCGTCTGTTCGACACGCGCCACACACCAGGCCGGGCAGAGACGCGACAACACGAGGGGTTCGCGCTCAATCGCGGGCCGCACGCGTTGTATCGGGCCGGCCACCTCTCGCGGATCCTGTCGTCGCTCGGCATCGCGCCCACCGGCGCTGTCCCGAAGCTGGGCGTCGGCACCGTGGGTCAACGGGTGGGCGCGATGCCGGGCACGCCTTCGACGGTGCTGCGCACGCGATTGCTTCCCGCCCGGTCGAAACCCCGGTTGGCCCGATTCATGACCGCGCAACTTCCGCGCTTCAACGCCGAGGAGCTAGCGACAACGACGGTCGACGCCTGGCTCGACGATGTCGCCGCTGGTCACCCGGAGCTGCGGACAACGCTCTGGGGATTGCTCAACCTGGTCACCTACAACGCAGCCTCGGACATCGCCAGCGCTGACGCCGCCGTCGAGCAATTGCGCCTCGCTGCCGACACCGGTGTGATCTACGTCGATCGCGGTTGGGCCTCGATCGCCGACGGACTCCGGGCCACCCTCGGGCCCGATGTTCAGCACGTCGCTGGCGAGGTGATCGCGGTCACCGAGGACGACGGGGCGACGATTGTCACGACGTCCGACGGTCGTCGACTCAACGCCGGCACGACGATCATCGCCGCCGGCCTGCCCGCCGTTGCCGACCGTCTTCTCGACACCGACGGCGCACTCGTACGTGCGGCAGGCCCACCCGTCGAGGCCGCAACTCTCGACATCGGCCTGCGCGGGAACGTCGGGACACCGACGCGCTTCGGCCTCGACCGCGCGCTCTACGCCTCGGTCCACTCGATCGCCGCGGGGATCGCACCCGCTGGCCACAGCGTGTTATCCGTCGCTCGCTACCGGCAACCCGACGAAGACGTCGACGTACGCACGTCTCGCGAGCAGCTCCGATCCTTCGGTCGTGAGGCGGGCGTGGACGACAGCGACGTCGTGATGGAGCGATACCTGCACTGCGTCCCCGTCGCCGGTGGGATGCCGACAGCCGCGAACGGCGGACTGTCCGGCCGGCCACCCACGACTGCGCCCGACCGACAGCGCACGTTTCTCGTCGGTGACTGGGTCGGCGACCGGGGCCTGCTGGCCGATGCCGCTGCCGCGTCGGCCGAGGATGCGATCGGGGGCGTCGGCCGCGTGCTCACCGACCGATCCGCGACGATGGCGGCATGACCGCCGTCGACCCCGCCGAACTGTACGTCGGCGAGCGACGCCGGCTGCTCGGCGTGGCCTACCGCCTCCTCGGCTCGATGAGCGACGCCGAAGATGTGCTGCAGGACGTATTCGAGCGGTGGATCGGCGCCGACCGGTCGACGGTCGACAACCCGGCCGCGTATCTGACGACGATGACCACGCGCGCCTCGCTCGATCGACTGCGCTCCGCGCGTGCCCAGCGCGAGGTGTACACCGGGCCATGGCTGCCCGAGCCGGTCCGCACGGACGACGACGGACCGGCGGCGATGGCCGAACTCGACGAGTCGTTGACCATCGGCTACCTGCACCTCATGGAGCAGCTGACGCCGTACGAGCGGGCGGCGCACCTGCTGCACGACGTGTACGACTTCTCGTTTCGTGAGGTCGCGTCGATGCTCGACAAGGACGAGGCACACTGTCGGCAGTTGGCCAGCCGCGGTCGCTCGAAGCTGCGCGCCCTCCGACCCGAACCCGGTCACGGCACGACATCCGACGATGAGTTGGCCGTCTGTCGCCGATTGGTCGATGCGGTGTTGAGCGCCGACATCGACGAAGTGAAGCTGCTTCTCACCGCCGACGTCGTACACATCAGCGACGGTGGCCCCGATCACCGTGCCGCCCGGTTGCCGGTCGTCGGCCCCGACCGCGTCGCCCGACTGTTTGTCAATCTTGCGGCGCGCATGGTGGAGCAAGCACCAGGCGAGCTCGACTTCGGGTTCGAACGTATCAATGAGCGCGCCGCGTTGGTCGTGTCGCACGATGGTCGTCCGTTCCAGGTGTTCTCGATCGAGACCGATGGCGACCGGGTGAGCCGGATCTACGGAATCGTCAACCCGGACAAACTCAGCGCCGTGACCTGATCCAGACGGTTCTGTGTGCATATTCCCGCGGCTGGCGCGTCGATTCGACAGGATTTCGGTGGACGGCCCCAGCGCCCCTCCGTTCTTCTGTCCAAATCCGGCGCCGCGCGCCGGAATTCGACAGGATTTCGGGGTGATCGGAGGCGTGTGGTCGCGTTCAGGAGCGCCAGCGGGTGGCGAGGTCGACGCCGAGGTCGTCGAGTTGGCCGAGGAACTCGCTGCGGTGCGGCTCTGCCGCAGCAGCGGCGAGCACGGTCAGCAAACCGTGACGCGTGGCGACCGCAAACCCGTGGTCGTCGAGCACACCCTGGGCCCACTGACCCATCGCGCCCATCCAGGAAATGTAGACCTGCCGACCGAGCGGCTCGGGATCGACATCGGCACGCAGCACACCGATCTCCTGCGCCTGGCGGAGCGCCGCAACCTGCAGCTGCGATGGGTCGACCCAGTCCATCTCGGCAGCGTCGTCGGCGCCGCGTCCGGCCCCAACGATCTGGCGGTACGCCCGGGAGTGGGCCGTGAATGCGTTGACCGAGTGGTCGACGATGAGGTGGGCGACGGCGATCGGGTCGTCGTCGCTCGCCGTGGCCCGGGCAACTGCCTCGACGAGATCATCCACCACCCGATGGACCAGGGCGCGCAACAGCTCGTCGCGTGTGCCAACGAGGTTGTACACCGTCGCCGGCGACACGCCGGCCTGCGCGGCAATCTGTTCCGTCGTCACCTCGTGCAGGTGGTCGCGCCCGAGCAGATCCACGGCGGCGTCGAGAATGGCCTCGACACGGATCGCCTTGTTGCGTTCGCGCAGGCCGCTCACCGCTCGCAGTCTGACCGATCCACGCGCGGTTGACAACTCTCTAAATTTGTAGTCCACTCTAATAATGCGTCATGGGGAACAAGTCCGACTGATCAAGGAGCTGCTGGCTCGTATCGATTCGGGGACCAACGTCGACGCCGGCGGGTTGCGCAAGAACCCCGTGTCGGCATACACCGACGACGCGCTCGCCGAACGTGAATGGAACGAGTTCTTCGCGTCGCGCCCACAACTCGTCGGGCTCTCCGGCGATCTGCCCGAACCCGGATCGTTCATCACCACCAACGATCTCGGACCCCCGGTCGTTGCGACGCGCGCCGCTGACGGTTCGTTCCACGCCTTCATCAACTCGTGTCGCCACCGCGGCGCGATGCTCGTCGAGGAACCGCGCGGCACGTCGCGGCGCCTCGTGTGCCCGTTCCACGCCTGGACCTACGACACGGCCGGCGCGCTCGTCGGCCTCCCCAAGAAGGACCATTTCGGCGAGGTCGACACCGAGTGCCTCAGCTTGATCGAACTGCCCGCGCTCGAGTGGAACGGCCTGTTGTACGTGCACCCCGATGTGGACGGCACCATCGACCCGAGCACCATGTTTCCCGACGACTTCGCCGCCGAACTGGCCGAGTGGAACTACGGCGAACTGTCGTATCTCGACAGCGACAGCTACGACGTCGACTGCAACTGGAAGTTGGCCATGGACACGTTCGGCGAGACCTATCACTTCGCGGCCCTGCACAAGGACACGCTGTACAACATGTTCCACGGCAACGTGCAGTGTTACGACACGTTCGGGATCAACCACCGGATGGTCTTGACGAAGCGCGCGATCGACGAGATGCGCTTGCTCCCCGAAGCGGAGTGGGACATCACCGTGGCCGGCCTGCCGGTGTATTGGTTGTTCCCCAACACGATCTTGATGCCATTCGAGAACGGTGCCTACCTGGTCCGCGCGATCCCCGATCGCGGGCACCCGGGCAAGCACACCTCGCGGATCGGCTTCTATCTCCGGCCGGGGGTGTCGGCCGAGGAGTACTTCGACGACCCCGAAGAGGCCAAGCGCCAGATCGGCCTGGAGAGCGAAGAGGTCGAACTGCAGCGGCTCATCGCCGAGGGCTTCGCCAACATCATTCGCGACGAGGACTACTGGATGTCGGCCAGCCAGCAACGCACCGCCGAGTCCGGCCACATCGAGTTCTCACTGTTCGGCCGCAACGAGCCAGCGCTGCACCACTACCACTCGACGTACCGCTCGCTACTCGGCCTCGAGCCGCTCCCGCTGCTGACTGACGCCGAGGTGTCGCGGCACCCCTAAAGTCGCGCTCGATGAGCGACGACGCCGTACCGGCGGACGGATCCCCGCCGTGGTGGCGAGGCACGGGTGTCGCAGCGGGGCTCACGGCGTTGTGCACGGTCCTCGTTGCTGTGTCGACGTTCCTGTCGTCGCAGTCTGCGTCCAACTCGAACGACAACTACGCATCAGCAAGCCGAGCGCTGACCGATGCCAATTTCTTCTTCGCCCAGGGAGTCGACGCGCTGCAAGAGGAGCTCAATGCCGACGGGCTCGCTGCCGACCGCATCTGCTTACTGGCGCTCGTGACCGACGCCGCGGACGACGTGTGCGACGGCTTCGACGACGTGGCCGAGCTCGCCGCCGACGACCCAGTCCTCGATGCCGGGTTCGCTGCGCAGCTAGACGCTGATGAAGCAGCAGCGGAGGGGTTGCGCGAGAGCACCAGAAGCGTCGAGTTCCAGGCTGCGCTCGTCCTGTTCGCCGTCGGGTTGGCACTGTCGGCATGGGCGGCGCTGGCCGGCACTGGGGACCGCTCTCGGACGGCGTTCTTGCTCATCGCCGTCGCCGCGACGGTGGTTGGCGTGCTCCGTCTCGTCAC
Source organism: Actinomycetota bacterium (assembly GCA_039194665.1). Lineage (GTDB taxonomy): Bacteria > Actinomycetota > Acidimicrobiia > Acidimicrobiales > Ilumatobacteraceae > JABSQH01. Next base: position 2,436 of record JBCCVW010000011.1, on the reverse strand, counting down.
CGTGTAGCGCCAGCAACGGTCGAAACGCCGGCGGCAGGCGTACAGCAATGATGACCGCTCAGCGACCAGGGAGGAAGAGCGCAACGAGCGCGTCGGCGTGACCCTCGACCAACGCCGGCGCGTCGAGGCCCATCAGCTCCGCCTCGGGCGCGTTGGCGTACAGCAGCGACGCCGCTCCGATCAGTGTGTGGTACACCGCGTCGACCTCGATCGGCGTCGTGACACCACGGCGAGACAGCGCCTCCCACGTCGACGCGAGGGCGACCTGGCGCGGACCGAGGTGTGTCTCGACCAACCACTGCAGTCGCTCGCCCGGACTGGTTGCCTCGTGCATCATGATCCGATTCAGCTCCGGACGCTGCGCTGCCAGGTAGACGACGCCGCGAATGGTCGCCTCCATCACCTCAACGTCCGTCGCCGGCCCGGGTGCGCGTGACAAAACCTCGACCAATGCAGCGGCGATCGCCTCATCGAGTTCGCCGAGCAACTGCTCCATGCAGCGCTTCCACAGATCAGCCTTCGACGAGAAGTGGTACTTGATCTGCGACTGATGCGCAGCGGCGTCGTCAGCGATGGCGCGGGTGGATGCACCGTCAAATCCGTGCGCCGCGAACGCGGTGATCGCAGCGTCGATGAGCGCGTCGCGCACCACATCGGAGCCGCGGTTGCGCCGCGACCGGCCTGGAGCCGGAGCGTCGTCTGCGAGCACCACGCCGGCAACCTACGACCCCTTGACCGAGAATTGCAACGACTGATATAAGTTTGATCGAGCGATACATAATCGTGTGTCCAATCGCTACGCCATGCCTCCTTCTCGCCCTGCCACCGGCCCCGCCGACGACGCCGCTCCCGACGCCATTGGCGATGCCGATGCCGATGCCGATGTCGATGCCGATGTCGATGCCGATGTCGATGCCGACGTTGTAGTCGTGGGCTGTGGACCCGTCGGGGTGATGACAGCGCTGCGCTGCGCGCAGCGTGGCCTCTCGGTCATCGCCATCGACCGCAGCACCGAGGTGTACCCGCTCCCGCGGGCAATCGGTATGGACGATGAGATCCAGCAACTCTTCGAACGGGCAGGACTCGCGACCGAACTCGCGGCATGTTCCACGCCGCTCACCGCCGCCGATTTCGTCGATGCTGCGGGTGAGGTGGTGGTCGGCATGGAGATGCCTCCCGGAACCGTCGGTTCGCTGGGCCTGCCGCCGGTGGTGACGTTCAACCAGCCGGCCCTCGAACGTGCCCTACGCATCGCTGCGACCGACGCCGGCGTCGATATGCGCCTCGGCATCTCCGCGACACGAGTCATCGATGGCGACAGCGGCGCGCAGATCGAACTCGCTGACAGCGACGCGCTCACGGCGCGCTGGGTGGTGGCGTCGGACGGCGCCAAGAGCGAGATCCGTGCGCAGCGCGGCATCGCGATGGTCGACGAGGGCTTTGACCAGACCTGGCTGGTGGTCGACACGACGCTGCTCGATCCAACGGTGGATCTTCCGGCAGGAGCGCGTCAGTTCTGCGACGCCGCGCGGGTGCACACCTTCGTCCCGGGTCCGGACGTGCATCGTCGGTGGGAGTTCCAACTCCATCGCCACGAGACGCGCGAGGAAATGCTCGTCGAAGAGCGGATCGCTGAGCTGTTGGCACCATGGGGCAGCGCCGACCAACTCCGTGTTGATCGAGCTGCGGTGTATCGGTTTCACGCCACGATTGCCGAGCGCTTTCGCGATGGGCGAGTGTTCTTGGCCGGGGACTCAGCGCACCAGATGCCGCCGTTCAACGGCCAGGGCATGTGCACCGGTATGCGCGACGCCGAGAACCTCAGCTGGAAGCTTGCCGCGGTCGCAAGCGGCCTTGCGCACGACACGCTGCTCGACACCTACGACGCCGAGCGTCGGCCCCACGCCAGTGGGCAGGTGGCGCACGCAGTCGACGCCGGGCAGCTCATGCAAGCCATCGCCCACGACGGCGTCGCCGCACTCGACTCCGGGTATGGCCAGCGTCCGTTCCCACAGCTGTCCGGAGCGACCTTCGTCGGCGCCCACCCGCTGGTCGGCGGCGTGTTGCCGGCGCCGCGCACCCCGATCGCACCGCTGCCCGACAGCTGGCTGCTCCTCATCGACGACGACGGCGTCGACCTGCCACGTCGCATCGCCCGGGTGCTGCAATCGACCGACGTCCCGAGCGCCGCCTACCCCGGACTGCTCGACGACGGGGCGTTCGTGGTCGTACGACCCGATCGCCGCATCGCTGCGGTGGCCAGGGACACCGCCACAATCGACTCGCTACTCGAAACGACTGGAATGATGACCACATGAGCTTCCGCCTCGCCAACCTCGACAACCGCGCCGTCCTAGTCGACGACGCCGGCGCCGCGTACGACCTCGAATCGATCTCCAACGGACGGCTCGGACCAGACCTGATGGCGGCGATCGG
>JBCCVW010000010.1:0-41308 GCA_039194665.1 Actinomycetota bacterium | reverse complement strand
CTCCGTCCGGTTCGCCGGCAACAACAACACCACGCGCTGGCAATCACCGCGGTGGGTTTCGTGCCACGCCTTACGCACCCACGGCTCAATCGCCGAATACGGCGGGTTACACCACACCACCTCACCCGACCAGGACTGCGCCAAACCATCACGCCGGGCGTCGAAGTAGCGCGAGCACTTCGTGTTGTGAGCCGCAGCCGCCACGTCGATCGTGAACGGACCGAACTCCGCATCGAGCGGTCCGAACACCTCCGCCGTCGTTGCCCTGTCGTCCGTATCGACATCGCGGCCAGTGCTCGCAACCTGCTGCGGATGATTCCGACCCTTGAAGCCGACAAGGCTCATAGCGCGGCCTCGATTCGTCGGAGCCCAGCAACCAACCGCTGCTTCGCTCCACGACCACACACGGCGAGATCGACGCCGATCTCGTCGGCGATAGCGCGGATCCGGTCAGCGTCAGGGCCGAGACCGATGTCGGCGAACCACCATGTCCCCTCACCACGGACGTGGTCGGAGTTGATCGGGATGGTCACGCTGCCTCCACGATCAACGCAGTCCCACCAGGCACCGCGTCAGGCAACTCGACCCTGGCTATGGACGCTGGCTTGTCGTCGACACGTCGCACGAACCGAACACCGCTACGCAGCACCTGCACGAACTCGCGCACCTCGGTGCGCTGAAAGTGCGGACCGACGATCGGCAGTGTGTTGACGACCCGATAGCGCTCCTCGACGATCTCCGGCAACCGCATCACCGGGACGCCCTTGCCCTGCCACTTCTCATCGATGCGCTCGACGGTGTCCCCGACACCGGGCGGCGGTGGGCCATGAATCCAGAACTCGGGCAGGCAATAGACCAGCCCGATCGGTGTCTCATGCGGGCGGTGCTCGAAGATGGTCACGACGGCACCACCGACGGCTCGACAGGCGCATAGTTCGGGACGAGCACACCGTCGTCATTGACCTCGGCTCCGCACCAATGACAGCAGTCATGGACCCACACGCAATTGCAGTGATGGCCGCACGGCCGCTCCGACATCGGACACTCGCCCTCGACACCAGCGCCCTCGGCGCAGGTCAAGCACTCTGAGTCGTTCACGACGTCCTCCGTCCCGCCGCCCCATGCAGTGCGCGGAGCAGCTCGGTGTGCATCACACACAGATCAATCGTCAACGGCGGAGAAGGCAGCGACGACAGTCGCTCACCACGACACGCCACACACCGACGACGCGACACCTCACGCACAGGCACACCACGAAGCGCGTTGGTACCCGAGGGAAGGTCGATTGTCTGGGGTGTCATGGGGAGACCCCACGACGGTCGGCCATGTTTCGCACCACGGCAGGCAACTGCTCGTCAGGAACGGTCAGCAGCGCCTCGATGACGTTCAGAGCGCCATCGTCGAAGCCCCGCATGTAGCGGTCGTAGTCGTCGACCGTGGGCCACTGCTCGGGTTCTCTGCTGCTATCCGAGGGAAGAGGAGGCACAGTCATGCTCCGACCCCCGACTTCATCTCCGTGGCGACGGCGTGCGCCCACTTCAAACGTTCAACGGCAACGCCGACGTAGTTCTCGTCGACCTCGATGCCGATCGCTCGGCGGCCAGCCAGCACGGCTGCGACGAGCGTCGACCCCGACCCAGCGAACGGGTCAAACACCACGTCGCCAAGCGACGACGACGACTCGATCAACTCCCGCAGCAGCAGGACGGGCTTCTCGTTCGGATGACGCTTGGTGCCCCGACTGTTCGGCCGCTGGTAACGCAACACCGACCCCGACCGCATCCGGGCTGCGAGTCGCCCCCGTCCGGCCTCACGGTTGTGGGTGTCAGGTACGTAGACGCCGAACGTGATCGGCTCGTGCTGCGGCCCCCACGGCAACTCCAGATTGCCCATGCCGATCATGGACTTGTCCCAGATCAGCTCACACTTCCCGCCGAGGGGTAGCCCTTCGGTGAGGTGCTCGGGGCCGAACACGTAGACGTGACGGAAGGGGCGAACACGCTCGCAGGCGCTCGCCACAATGCCAGCGACACTCCGCATATCGGCCGCATGATCGCCTTCGATGGCGGGCCGAGGCTCCGAGCGATATCCCGAAACGAAGGCCCGACCATACGGCGGATCGGTGACGAGGAGATCTGTCGAATGCCTGGCCACAGTCTCTCCGAGGAAGGATGCACTGCCCTGGTAGAGGGTGGCGGTGGGGGACTCGTAGGCGACCCTCAACTCGCTTTCCTCGGCGCTCATGTCGGTTCTCCTTGGGTGTGCGAGGCAAGAGGAAACGTTCTCTGGCTCATCACTCGGCTTCCAGGTCGTCGTGGTGCTCATCGGCGCAGTCGTCGCAGAAGGCGTCACGTTCACGCTCGTGCGCCGTGTCTGTGTCGACCTCTACGGTCCGACCGCAGCGGCAGCACCAGATCGCCCAGAGATCGACGACATACGACTCGCCGCTGAACGACTCCCAGCCGAAGACGTGCTCCCAGAACTCGGCATCGGTCATTGCCGCCCGTTGGGCTGCTTCGGGGCATAGAGGGACGGATTCACTCCTGTTACCCGAGACAAGCGCCGTTCTCTGTGTCACAGCTCGACCTTCCGGTAGTGGCGATGAACGAACGGAGCCGTCAGGAACCGCGACCGCGGCTGCCAATCACTCGTGCACGCGATCAACTCCGCCTCGTACGCACCCTGACCACGCGCACTGCTCGCCGTCGCCACGATCCGCCGCGTCACCACCCCATCGTCGAGGTTGCGGCAGATCACATCACCCGGCGCGAACTGCAACGGCGCGCTCATGCGTACCCGCCCGTCACAAGCTGCTCAACAACGTCGTACACCGCGTCGTAGTCACCCTCCTCGAGCAACACTGTCGGCACCCGACCGTCCAGCAGCCGATTCGGAGACGCCAACCAGATCTCGACGCCCTCGGGCTTGTACACCTGGCCGAGCAGCTCGACCACGTCATCACGCGTCGGCTCAAACGACGCGCTCACGGGAAGCACACCTTGCACGGACGCGCGTCCCAATCGTTCCGCACGAAGTCCTCAGTGAAGGTGGTGTCGTCGAGTCGACCGCTGTGGTCGTGGCGGTGATAAATCGTGATGTCACGATTGACGAGCACCAGCGGTTTCCCCTTGTAGCTGCCGAGCCCGTAGTCAACGACGCGCTCAAGCGCGGCTGTCTCGCCCATCACTCCTCACCTTCCGGTCGCTCCAGCGACCACAGACCCGCGTAGAACTCACGACGCGCCCGAGCGCGCTCCACGACCTGGTGCTCGTACACCACGTCTCCCTCCGGGTACTCGTAACCCGTCCAATCCAGACGCTTCGGACGCGCGGCCGCCCGCACCGTCCACGTAATCCGATCGTCACCGTCCGGACCGAGGTAGCAGCACACCCACCACGTCGACGCGTCCAGCTGCTCCGCCCGGAACAGCACGACGTCCTTCACCACGATGTCGTCGAGTCGCGTCCGACAATCCAACGGGTCAGCAGACCGATCGTCAGGCCGCAACGCGATCCGGTAGCCGCTCATCGGCCCAGCACCTCGTCAGCGATCCGCTCCCACTCAACCGGACGCTCATGCAACCGCATCAACAACCCGACATCGTGCGCCGCTTCAGGGTGAGCGTGCACCCAGTCGTGATGCGCAGCGCAGATCAGGACGCAGTTCTCCACGACGTAGATGCCGTCGCGCCACTGGGCGCGCCGGACCAGTTCGTGCACCGTGTGCTGGCCACGACACTCGAACCCGATCACCATCGAATGGCGCGCCGCTTGGCACTCGTTGCGATCACGCGCCGTCACCTGCTGCTTCACCGAGGCACGGACCCTCTGCAACTTGCGGCGCTTCTCCGACACTGGCCTCAACGGAGTGTTCCTCACGACGCCACACCGGTCCTGTCGTTGGCTGCCCGGATACGGCGATAGGTGTGCTCCATCTCCCGGCCACGGCGACATGAACCACACGGCGCCACGCCGCGCACCGGTCGCCCGTCGGGCAGCATCGACGGTGCAGCGTCCACCCAACCCGTGTCATCGCACACCGGGCAGTCCTCACGGGTGCTCGCATCCTCAGTGCGCAACGCCCGATACGTGGCGAAGAACAGAGCGATCGTCGGTGCTGATGTCTCCGACCGGCGCAGCTTCACGTAGGCGGTGTTCGCGCGGCCGACGTCCAGCTCGAGCAACTCCTCGCGCCACACATCCTTCGTTGGCCCGTAGCGCCACGTCTCACCGATCTTGCCGGCCAACATCGTCGCCTCTTCCGGCCTCACGACGCCTGCCTCTCCTTCTCGCGCAACAGGAACTCGGCCCACACCCGGCGACCGAGCCGCGTCACACACCGCACAGTCGACGGACTGTTGGTGTCCGAGGGGCGCTTGCGGTTGGTGTCAACGACCATCCCGCGGTTCTGAATGTCCCACCGACGCTTGCCGATCGACGTCTGCTTGATCTGCGTCCTCTTCTCCAACTCGAAGTCGGTCAACCCGTCCTCGCCTGCAAGAACGAGTTCACGCAGCGCGGCCTGACGATGGTGAGGCTTCGTGCCCCGATACAGCTCTCGAAGCGCCAACTCGAACTCAGTGGGCTCCGCTGGCTCAGGCTCCACGCCCGGACAATCGATCGAAGCAATCGGGATGATCGTCTCGCCCCAATCGACCCGCACATGGATGTCGTCGATCAAGGCGACAACCGTCACGGTCTGCCCAGGCCTGAACTGTTGATCCGCCCTCATCGTGACGCTCTGACCGGCGCGCAACTTCACCGTGCACCCCCGAGTGCGGCGCGCGCGATCGGAACGACCAACGCAGCCAACACAGAAAGCACAACGAACCAACGCATCGATCAGACCGCGACCCCGGGGAACTGCTTCCACTCGACACCGTCGAGCAGGTCGCCGCCCGCAGCCGGTGTACGGCCACCGACCTGCTTGAAGAAGAACGGCACCGGATCGCTCGAACCGTCGATCGGGTTCTCGTTCTCGGTGCACTGGTCGCGCAGAGAGCGCGCGTGGGCGAGGTCCAGTGGACGGTGCTTCGGACCCGACTCGCCGCCGCAGATCACCCAGTCGATCGACAACGGAAGAACATCACCATTCGTCGCGGCACCAGCGAGACCATCCACACGAAGCTGTGGCCAGTCGTCGGGCTCCTGGCGCAACACGTTGATCGAGGTGAGATCGACCGGGCCGAGCAGAGGCTCACATGAAAGGAACCGAACCGGAGAGGCGATCTCCGTCAGCCAAGGGATGCGTTCCTCAGCGCGTTGTTGGTCCTCGACCGTGGTGCCGATCCACACGTTGGACGGCCCATGCCAGGCAACGTCTGGCGACTCGCCCGTCTGCCAACCGATCTCGTTGAACACCCGGAAGGCAACGTTCGGCCGCTTCGTCAGCAGCAGCCAATCGAGATGCGGTGTCTCGGCGATCAGGTCGAACAGGCGCTCCCGATGCTCAACCAGGTCGTCGCGGTCCTCGAACACGTCCGCCATCGACGCACAGAACACGCGTCGACGAACGCCGTCGCGCTCTGCCTTCGCGTGCCACTTGCGCGGCTCGTTCCAATGCCGGTCCGAGAAGAACCGGCGCGGCGCCGACTTCCCCCACACAGGATGACCGGTCCGCTTGGCGAACGCCTCGGCGTAACAGAACTGGCACGCAGGAGACACCCGCTCACACCCCCACCACGGATTGAACGTGTGATCCGTCCAACCGATCGCAGTGCGCTCCCCCATCAGGACCACCCGCCCGCGGCCACCTCACCCAACCGGCGGACTTCGCGACGACGACGCTTCTCAGCAGCAGCCGACGTACGAACCACATCAGTAGTGGTGCGACGACGACGCGGCTTAGAGAACGACCGCCACTTGCTCGTCCGGGTCACGCCGCCTCCTCGGCGACCAACTCGCGGGGCAGCGCCACGAGCCACGCGGCCACGTCCTCCGGCTCGCGGTCGGCGAACCGGATGACCTCAATGTCGATGCGCGCGGCCAACGTGATCTCGAACTGAGCGTGATCGCAGGTCTCCCAGCCTCCGAGCGTGATCACCTGATCGACCCACAACAAGGCGTCCATCGCATAGCGCGACAACCACTCCTCCGAGATCGACAGGTTCTTGCGAGCGAGGTCGACCGGAGAGATCACCATGTAGCCCTCGTCGAGCAGCTCGTCGCGAGCGAGGTCGAACGCCTCGTCACCGCCGGGACGTGGCCCGGCGAGGTACAGGACCGCCTTGCTGCTCTCGCCGCGGCGCCAGCCGAACACCTTCGCCGAGAACAGATGCCGGGACGCACCAACTGGCGCGCTCATGGCGTCCAGTACGGCGAGATCTCGGTGCGCTCCTTGATCTCCGTCGCGACGTCGGAGACGAGCGCAGCGAGCGCATCATCGAGACCCGGCGCGGTCAGAGAGAACAGCACCGCGTCCCCGCGCGCGTCGGGCTGAATCTTCACCGTCACGCTGATCACGTTCCCGTGCGCTGCGAACGGCGTCAGGACGATCTCCATCGACTCGGGGAACGGCACCTTGTTCCCGTTGCCGGCGGACAGCTGCACGTTCTCCTTGAGCTGGATCGTGCCCTCGCCGCCAGTACGAACGATCGACTCCACCTCGGCCCGACGGATCGCATGGAGGTTCGAGATGAGATCGTGCAACTGGGCGCCGTCAGGCTCCGCGATCTCCGACATGCCATCGGCGACGACGTTGAGGAACTGCTCCTGATTCAGCTGACCTGAAAGGGCCTTTGCCCAGCGGCGCGCCGCCGCGGTCGGGCGCAACACCAACACCGCGCGGTGAGCCCGGGCAGAGGGGACATTGTCATCCTCGTTGTCGTCGATGATCACCGTGCACAGATCGGTGTCGCCGGCGAGCATTTCGCGGCCACGTCCGTACACGTCGCGCAGATAGGCGCGGGTGTTGTCCGACTGGTGCGGTGCCAGGTAGCGCTGCAACGAGTCGCAGCCGACGATCTTCTGTGTTTGCTCAACACGGCGTGGCGTGTCCTCGAACTCGCGGACATCGAACCGGTCGATCGCGAAGCCCTCCGGACGGTGCACAAACAGGCCGTGCGTGCCGACCTCGTACGGAACCTGGGCGGCCGTCGCGTTGGCGACCGCCTCCTCGAGCGTGCCGGTCGTCAGCGTGTCCGCCGAGCGCGGCGCCTCCACGATGGTGTTCTCTTCGGTCATCAGTGATCCCCTCCCAGGGCTCAATCAGTCGCCCACCCCGGGCAACTGGGGTTGTTTCGGATCCCGGGTCGTCAACGACCCGTCCTCATCGACGAAGCAGAAACTCGACGGGTTCGGCTTCGGCGGAGTCGCCTTCACGTCCTCGACCACCACGACACCGTTCGACTCCGGCTTCAACGTGATCGACAACTGCAACTTGCCGTTCTTGCCCTCCAGCTGAACCGACTGCGCGATCTCAGCGAGCTCCAACGTCAACAGGTCGTTGAGCGCACCACCCCGGTGACCTGCGAGCCACTCAGCGAACGACACCTTCGGCGCCGGCACCGCCTCCAACTCGTGCACGACAGCGTCGTCCTCGGTCGTCTGATCGGCCATCCCGATCCCCTTTCCCTCCATCGATGAACTTGCGAACTCAGGTGCCGGGTTTGACCACCCACCCGACAAAGGCCCCTGCTGCTCGGCGTCGCTTCCCGGCAGAGGGCGGTAATGCATGACCCGGCCACTCCGATGAACCAGTCACGCCGAGACCTACGAAGGCGGACGCTTATGCCACGGCACCCCACGACGACGCGCCGGCGACGTCACCCACACCACGAACACGAACAACGCCACGACCACCGCAGCAGCGATCAGGAACTCGGTATCCGTCAACCGCGGCATCACTCCACCACCGACCAGTGCTCACGAACCTCGATCACACGCACCGAGTGACGCGTTGCGTACGACGCGGCCTCCGATTGCGCCGACGCCAAAAACGTGTGCTGCTTCTTCGACGCCCGATACCAATCGCCGTTGTCGTGCCGGTACTGCACGACGAAGTAGGCGTCGTCGCACTCGACACGGCTGTGCGGAGCAAGCATCAGAACTCCACCCCGTCATCAGCAGCCCGAAACAGTGCCCAAACGACCAGGGTCGAACCCGCGAACACCGACCCAACACCGACAAGGAACCCGACCACGAACCAGGTCACGCCGACGGCCTCGACGACGGATGCTCCACCATCGCCCGCGCCTCACGACACGCCGACGGAGGCAACACCTCACCCGCATCAACCGCCCGCAGCACGTTGGCGACGATTTCCGCCTGCCACAGCTCCAACACCACAACCTCACGCCCGCGAGGAGCGACCTCGGCAGCACCAGTGGGGCGGGCGGACGGAACCACCGGCACCACCGAGGTCAACGAGTCGCCGGTTATCCGACGCGACTCGAGATCAACGCCCCCGGAGTGGGTACCCAGCGCGGCGTAGCAGGCCGCGCCCCCCGGGAGCGACGAACCATCCGTCCCGGAGCAACCCGGTAGCGGTAGTTCGCCCTTGACGTCACCGCGCCGTTCCGCGGATGAACCTCGCAGCTCGGGAGGTGACGTCGAGCGGCGCCCGTCGGCCAACCGCCCCACTGAGCCATCGATCCCGTCGGCCGACGACTCAACATCTGACTCGTTCTCACGGTCATAGAACTCCGGGCGAGGTCGACGCACCAACCGGCGCACATTGCGCACGTGATGACGATCCCGACTCAACACCGGACACACCTCCGACTCGCTCGCCCACTCCACACTCATCAGGCGACCTCGCCATCAACAGGAGCGTCAGGACCGAAGAACCGGATCCGCTCACCCTCCGAGATCCGCACCGACTTCACGAACCCAGGCGCCTTCCGCAGCCGCTTCTCCCGGACGTACCGGTACAGACCCGACGGGTCGACCTGGTAGTGCTCCGCCAACTGCGGGATCGTCCACGCTCGAGCGGCCATCTCAGCTCACCCCGACGCTCGGACGGAATAGCACCGACCACGACATGTTCAGCTTCTCCGCCAAAGCGACCTGGAGATGTTGGCGGGGCAACGACACACCGCGTTCCCAGTCGGAAACCGCGGCCTTGGTGACTTGGAGAGGCTCCGCAACCTCAGCTTGCGTCAATCCGAGGAACACGCGCTGCTCGCGGATTCGGCCACCGATCTCCTTGCGTGTGGCATCTCCAGGGGTCTTCGGTGCTCGATCCACGAGAACGAAGGTTAAGGGCAACTTGATCACATAGTCAAGTGTTACCCAACTATTCGACGAGAGTCAAGTAACTCTTTACTCTCCCTGGTGGGAGGCCCTGGATAAGGATGAACGACGTGGAGCGCGGCCAACGACTGAAGGAACTTCGCCGCAACGCGGGCTTGCTACAGCGGCACGTCGGCGCCGAGTTCGACATCGACAAGGCGTCCGTCAGCTCATGGGAGTCGGGCCAAACCAGCCCCGACCGTCGGAAACTCGCAAGGCTCGACGAGCTCTACGAAGCGAACGGCGAAGTTCTCGCCATGTACGGGGTCACCCCGCCTGATGACGGCGATGCTCGTCTAGATCTACTACGACAGGCCGTAGTGACGATCGGCGAGGCGCTGGAGGTCGTGATGACGGGTGTTGAGATGGACGTGCAAGAAGATCTTGACGAGCTTCGTCTCGCATTGCGATCAGCGATCGAAGCCGTGCAGTAGCCATCCGCAACTGGCCGATCATCTCCTCGACTTCAACCCACTCGCCCGTCATCGCGCCCGCTGCTCCTCGTTTCGTGTCCGGCATCTATGGCACGGACCATCTTGAAGCGAGGGTGTCACCGCCGAGCGGAACACGATGACGATGGGCAGGTGGAGAGTCCCCCGACCCCTCACCATGATCGTAGGGGCCGCAACGTCACGACCGCCCGAGTCTTTTGCCCCACCGACGACAAGAGTTCGTGAAGGTCCGAACGACGTCGAACCTCATCGGTCAGACCATCAGGCCGAACCACCCGAAAGCCGATCCGCAACCACGGCCGCGGCCTCGCGGTCACGCAACGCGTGCGAGTAGGTGCGCAGATTCGTCGACGGCGTGTTTCCAATCCGCAACCCGCGGGTCGCCTCATCGATCCCCGCCGCCGTCAGCCACGAATTGTGAGTGTGCCTCAGGTCGTACAACCGCAACTCTGACCGGATCCCCGCCGCGTCGCGCAACTTCCGCCAACGGAACCCGCCGGCGTACGCACGACGCCACGGCACGCTCGAAGCCTCGTCACTCGACAGCAGCCACGGGTCATCGTCGAGCGGAACGCCGACACCAAGCGCGCGTTTCTTCTGCGCGCGCCGCCACCTGTCGATCGACTTCATCGTCGCCTTGTCGACCGCCACGAACCGCGGCCGGTCGTCGTGCTTCGCGTCGACGATCGTCACCACGAGCTCGACGGCGTCGATCGCCGACCACCGCACACCGACCGCCTCGCCCGGACGCGCCCCCGTCGCGAGATGCAGATCGATCCACGCACGATCGACGTCGAGCTTGCACGCCTTGCGGAGCTTGACCACCTCCTCGTCGGTGAGCGGGTTGCCGGCCGATGCCGGCACCGACGGGCGACGCTGACCGCGCCACGGATTCGTCGTCACCCAGCCGGCCAACTTCGCCTCACGCCACACCGACATCAACGCGCCGTGAATCTTCTGCACCATCGCCGGCGAGTGACGGTCGGCGAGCCCGTCCATGATCGTGCGGGCGTCCACCACCGACACCTCAGCCGCGACCCAGCCGCGGGCGATGTCAGGGATGTGGGCGAGCCCGTACCGGTAGGTGTCCCGGGTGACGTCGGTGACCGGGAGCTGCTCGAGCGCCACGTCGATCAGCTGACCAACCGTCATCTCCGACCTGGTCCCCCGCGCCGCAACACGCTTGGCCAGCTCCGCGCGGGCTGCGGTCAACGTCGGCGCGGTGATCGTCTCCGCCTTGCGTCGATGCTCACCGGTGAACGGATCGCGGCCCTCTGACCAGCGCAATTGGTAGCGGCCGCCGCCCTTGTCGACGACGCTCCCTGCCCCGTACGCAGCACGCCCCATGAACACGGACAGTAGCCGGAATTGGCACGAACTGGCACGAGCCGCCCCGAAAGACGATGAGAGCCCCATCCGAACCGGTCCAGAAATGGCGGTTATGCTGGGGCTTTGCCTGTGGAGCTAAGGAGAATCGAACTCCTGACCTCTTCCATGCCATGGAAGCGCTCTACCAACTGAGCTATAGCCCCGAGATGTCGCCATCGCGGCAACGCTCGAATCTACCCCTCGCCGCACAGGCCTCCAACCGAGGTGCGTCGCGTGGCAGGCTGCGGGCGTGACGACTGACGGTTCGACGGCACAACACATCATCGAGCGCTTCAAATTGGACTCGCATCCAGAGGGCGGGTACTACCGGGAACTGTGGCGCGGACCCTCCGGCAGGGATGGCCGAGACATCGGTAGCTCGATCCTCTTCCTCCTCGCTGCCGGCCAGCGATCACACTGGCACCGCATCGACGCCACGGAGATCTGGCACTTCCACAGCGGCACACCGCTGCACCTACACGTCGCCGACCCAGCGAACGGCAACGTCCACACCACCACGCTCGGCAGCGTCCGTTTTGACGACGACGACGGGCATCGGCCACAAGCGATCGTGCCCCCGCATCATTGGCAGGCGGCAGAGCCGCTCGGCGACTGGACGCTCGTCGGGTGCACGGTCACCCCCGGCTTCGAGTTCGCCCACTTCGAACTCGCGCCGCCCGACTTCACACCATGATGTGACCCGCCCGGCGCTAGACGATGCTCTTCTGCGGGCGGATCACGAGCTCCTCGATGTTCAGCTCGATCGGCTGCGTGATCACGTACTCGACGGCGTTGGCGATGTGCTGCACATTGCCGACCTGCGAGTTGAGCGCCGCCTGCACCTGACCGATCTCGTCGCGACTGAACGTTCCCGCCTCGTTGACCTCGAAGTCGGTGATGCCGCCCATCGCAGCGAATCCCTGGATCACGGACGGATCGGCGTGGCGCACGAAGTTCGTGGCGAACGCGCCCGGCATGATGGACGTAACGCGAATCGGGTCGTCTTCTAGCTCGTTGCGTAGCGACGCGTTGATGCAGTTCACCGCGTGCTTGGTGGCCCCGTACACCCCCGAGTCGCGCCGAATCGCCGCCACCGAGGAGATGTTGATGATGTTGCCCTCGGAGCTCGTCGCCCGCATCGCCCGAACTGCGGCCTGACTCCCGATGGCCAAGGCCAACACGTTGACGTCGAGCATCTTCTTCCACATCTCGGGCTCGCCGTCGATCACCGTCGAGCCGAAATCACCGAGGCCCGCGTTGTTGACCAGAACATCGAGGCGCCCGGTGCGGTCTGCCGCACCCTGAATCCAGTCTTGCAGCGCCGCGCTGTCGGTGATGTCGAACGTTGCGACGTCGGCAGTGCCGCCCGCGGCCTGGATGGTCGCAGCGGATTCTTCCATCGGCTCGGCGGTCCGCCCCATCAAGAACACATGCGCCCCGAGGGAGCCGAGGTGCTCGGCGATCGCCTGGCCGAAGCCACTCGATGCTCCGGTGACACAGACGGTGCGGTTCTCAATCGGTCGATCACTCATGGGGCTCCTGTCTCAGTACGGTCGGTCCGATCCTGACATTTCGTTTCCTAAATGTCAGACGATCGAGAGCCTGACATTTCACTACCGATATGTCAAGCTCTTCCTGATGACCGCGACATCCGCTGCTGTCACCAGCGCCGAAACCAACCGCGAGCAGCGCATCGATCTGATTCGACGCGCTGCGATCCCCGTGTTCGCGGCGCAGGGTTATCGCGGCACGTCGATGGCCGACGTCGCCAAGGCTGCTGGCGTCTCGCGGCCTGCGCTGTACCAGTACTTCGATGACCGCGCTGACCTCTTCAGCGCGGCGTTCGGCGCACTGCTCGACGATCAGGCCGACGCATCGATCGCCGCGCTCGACATCGCCGGATCGCTCGCGCAGTGCCTCGACGGCTACCTCCAGCGATCAATCGGCGATGGATGGGGGCTCCTCGCGGCAACCGCACACGGCGACGAGCTGATGGAGGCCAAGCACGAGTTCGCCGAGGAGGTCGCGCAGGCCGCAACCCGTCGCGCCCAGCGTGCGCTGCGCACCTTCCTCCGCACACGCACCGAGGCCGACACACGCACCATTGGCGCAGCACTCGATCTACTGACGCTCGCCCCAGCCGGCCTGAAATCAGACCGGCCGTCGGTTGCGGTGTTCCGCCGCCGCCTGTCGGCGCTTGCGGGAGCGGCTGCCGCTCTCCTCACCGCGTCGGACTAACGGCAGAACTCGACATCGCCGGCTTCCCCCGGCCGGCGTCCGCCGCTCGTCGCGTCGGTGGCACAGCGGGCAGTCAGGCGTCGTCGCCGTCCGGATTGCCGGCGACGGCATCCTCGCGCCAGTCGACACGGTCGACGTCGAGATAGAGGCGCTCGATCTCGTAGAACTCGCGCACCGATGCGAGGAACACGTGGACCACCACGTCGCCGTAGTCGAGCAGCACCCATTGCTGCTCGCGTAGGCCCTCGACCCGCGCCGGTGCACGGTCGAGTTCGATCTTGGTCGCTTCCTCAATCGACTCGGCCACCGTGCGCACCAGCCGAGGATTCGATGCCGACGCCACAACGAAGTACCCGGTGATCGCGAGTACCTCACCCACATCGAGCACGACGATGTCGTCGGCCTTCTTGTCGTCGGCGACTCGTGCCGCCAGCAACGCCAGATCGCGTGACTCGTCGCGCTCAGCCATCGGCTGGCTCCTCGGCCTCGTCCGTCTCTGGGAGATCGACAACGATCTCCCCGGCATCGACCGCTGCTCGAAAGTCGAGGTAGCCGGTTCCCAGAGTGACGACAACGTCGACGCCCTCGATCACCTCGTCGGCCAGCACCACCTCGGACTCGCCGAACACCAACGCCGACAGCGCTTCGACGTCGGAGAGAAACTGCTCCTGAGCGACCTCGACGCGGGTCACCACGGCGGCCCCCTCCTCACCCTCTGGCACGCTGTCG
This sequence comes from Actinomycetota bacterium, assembly GCA_039194665.1. Taxonomy (GTDB): domain Bacteria; phylum Actinomycetota; class Acidimicrobiia; order Acidimicrobiales; family Ilumatobacteraceae; genus JABSQH01. The sequence continues at coordinate 27,291 of JBCCVW010000010.1, read as the reverse complement.
ATCGACACCGGATTGGACTGGAAGAACAACAGCTCGCCTATCAGATTGCGCATCATCTCGGGGAGCGACTCGAACTTCGCGTCGCTCGCTGAGAGCTGTCCTTCGGTCACGTCCGACACCACGCGGAAGGTCAACGCAGCGTTCGGGGTGAGCACGCGTGTCGGCGACACCTGACCGAACACCAACAGCGCGTCACGACGGTCGATCACCGCCACCTCGCCGCCCGGATCGTCGAGCGGCGACGCCAGCACCTCGGCGAGCGCCAGATCACGCACCACGACCGTCCCGGCCAGCAGGCGGTCGAGCAATTCGTCAAATGACGCCGGCACCACCTGAGCGTCGTCGGCATCCGCTCCCTCGACCGGCGCCGCCGCAGCCAGCGCGGTCCACACGGCCACGTCGAGTGCGTGCTGATCGACCGGCGACAAGAATTCGTCGACGGCCACCAGCGCGTCGACCGCCTCGCTGCGCCGCAGCGTTTGCTCCCCCTCTTCGCTGACCACACCCGAGCCGATGGCATCGCTATCGAGCACGGCGATGGGCAACATTGCCTCGACCTGATCGATCGGCGCCAGCGCCGCCGCGAGGGCGGTCCGGTCGTAGACACCGACCTGATCGATCGTGATCGACAGCATCGCGCCGACGTCGACACCGAATGCCGCGAGCTGCGCTTCGTCGTCGGGATCGAGCTCGTCCCATGCCGCGGCGACCGTACGTGGTTCGTCTCCGAACCCGGCGTTGAGGTCGGCGTTGGTCGGGACGGTGGCCAGCGAGCCACCCGGCCCCTCGGGCAACAGCGTCGCTACTGAAAGCGAGGCCAACTCGCCGTCGACACCCTCCACCACGAGCAGGCCGTTCGGCGTGTTCGGTAGCTCGATACGCGGTCGCTCGTCGATCCCGACCGCCTCGCCTTCCTCGGAGTTCGACAAGGTGACCACACCGAGCAGGAACCCGGCCGCGGCAGCGAGCACGAGCACCACGGCGAGCACACCGACCAGCACCGTGCGACGGCGACGACGCGCGGACTGGGCCGTCATTCGGCGATCTCGTAGAGGCGCCGTTCGCGAATCACGTCGAGTACCGGCTCAGTGACGAGATAGTCGAGCGGCCGTCCGTCGGAAAAACGGGCCCGCAGGTCGGTGCTGGACACCTCGAGCCGGGGCACCTCCACCCGGATCCAGTCGATGTCGTCGTCGAGCACCACGTGCTCGCCGGGCCGGTCGACCACCACAAGCGAGGACGATGCGACCACCTCGTCCGACCGCGCCCACGTGCGGAGTCCCGCAGCGGCATCGTCGCCAACGATGGTGAACAACTCGGCATCGACGTACTCATTGGCGAGTGCGTCGAGCGTGTCGGCGGTGTAGCTGTTGCCGCCATGGTCGATCTCGTGACGCCCGGGTTGCAGCCCCGGCACGTCGCGCACTGCGGCGTCGACCATCGCCAGCCGATCCGGCGCCGGCGTGATGTGCCGCGACCCCTCCTTTTGCCAAGGGACGTTGGCCACCATCAGGATCACGACGTCGAGTTGTAGCGCGTGACGTACGTTGACCGCCGTCACCAAATGACCGACGTGGGGCGGGTCGAAGGTCCCCCCGAACAGCCCGATCCGTGTCATCGCAGGCGACGGACGGCGGTTTTGGGCACGAACGACCACGATATGCACAACGTTTGCGAAACCGGGCACCCCGATCCCAGGACGCTTGACAGGTGTAGTACTGTTCAAAGCTCCCCATCCACAGAGCCGTGCGGCTCCGAATACCCCCCATACGACCCCATCTTTCGACCCTCGGCCCGAGCGGTTTCTCGACGAAATCCCTCATCAGCGGGCCTTTCGGCCGCATCGTTCGGCCCCGTCACCCGCTTCTGTCGTCGCCCATCGCTGCGCCGAGCACCCACAGCACCAACACGTCGCTCACACCCCAGGGTGTGTCCGATGACACACCACCCGAGCGGAATCTTCGCTCACTCACGAATGGTTATACGGAACATCATGAATGACTCCATCGGTCTCTACCTCAACGACATCGGCAAGGTGCCCCTCCTCACCGCCGAGGATGAGCGCGAACTCAGCCGCGTGATCGAGGCCGGCCGCGAGGCACAGGAACAGCTCGACAACGGAAAGCGCAGCGCCGCCCTCAAGGCCAAGGTCGCTGCTGCTGCCAACGCCAAGGACCGGTTCATCCGCTCCAACCTTCGCCTCGTCGTGTCGATCGCCCGCCGCTACCCCCTGCCCCAGGGCATGGATCTGCTCGACCTCATCCAAGAGGGCAACCTCGGGCTCGAGCACGCCGTCGACAAGTTCGACTGGCGGCGCGGCTTCAAGTTCTCGACCTACGCCACCTTCTGGATCCGTCAGGCCATCGGCCGGGCACTCGACCAGAAGGCCAGCCTCATCCGCATCCCGGGCGACCGCTCCGCCAGCCTCCGCGCTGCGCTGCGCCAAGCCTCCGGCGACGGCGAGACGCTCGACCAGGCCAACGCCGAGCTGCACCGTCTGACCACCCCGGTCAGCCTCGACAAGACCGTCGGCGACGACGGCGATGCCACACTCGGCGACCTGATGGCCAATGGCGATGCCACGCCAGAAGACCATGTGATGACGCTGGTCGACAGCGATCTGCTCGACGAGCTGCTCGGCACACTCGACAGCAGGGCTCGGTTCGCCGTCGAGTCCCGCTTCGGACTCGTCGACGGCGAACGCAAGAGCTTCCGCGAGGTCGGCGAGCAGCTGGGCGTCACTGCCGAGGCCGCCCGCCGGCTCGTCAGCCGTGCCGTCGCTGGCCTGCGCGACGACGCCGAGCGGATCCTCGCCGTCTGATCACGCCGACGCCGGTTCGTCCTCACGGCCAGCGTCACCAGCAACTGAACAACGAGCAGAGCGGGGCCCCGGAAACGGGGCCCCGCTCTCGTTTTGGCCGCCGGTATCCTGGTGCTATGTCCCGAGCGAGAACCGAGTGGTCACCCGCGTCGTGGCGCGAGTTCCGAGCAGGGCAGCAACCCGACTGGCCCGATGCGGCAGCACTCGACCAGGCCCTCAAGCAGATCTCTGCACTGCCCCCGTTGGTGTTCGCCGGCGAGGCTCGCTCGCTGCAACACGAGCTCGCCCGGGTGGCCAGCGGCAACGCCTTCCTCCTCCAAGCCGGCGACTGCGCCGAGAGCTTCGAGGACTTCTCCGCCGATCTGATCCGCGAAAAACTCCGTGTGATCTTGCAGATGGCCGTGGTGCTCCAGTACTCGGCCGGCGTGCCGATCGTCAAGGTCGGCCGCATCGCCGGGCAGTTCGCCAAGCCGCGCAGCTCGCCGGTCGAACAGGTCGGCGACGGCGAGATCCCGTCATTCCGCGGATACATCGTCAACGATCCGACGACCACCGATGCCGCCCGCCAGCCCGACCCGCAACGGCTCGTCCAGGCCTACCACCAGTCGGCGTCAACGCTCAACCTGCTGCGGGCGTTCACCAAGGGCGGGTTCGCCGACCTGTCGCGGGTGCACGCATGGACACAGGAATTCGTGTCGTCGAGCCCGGAAGGGCAGCGTTACCAGTCGTTGGCCAACGAGATCGACCGGGCACTTGCGTTCATGCGCGCCTGCGGTGTCGACACCGAGTCGAACCCGAACCTCTCAGAGGTCGACGTGTTCACCAGCCACGAAGCGCTGATCCTCGGCTACGAAGAAGCGCTCACGCGCGTCGACACACTCACCGGCGCGTGGGTCAACTGCTCGGCGCACATGCTGTGGATCGGCGAACGCACCCGCGAGCTCGACGGCGCCCACGTCGAGTTCCTCCGTGGCGTGGCCAACCCGATCGGCTGCAAGCTGGGCCCGACGAGCACCGTCGACGAAGCCCTCGAGCTCTGCGAGCGACTCAACCCCTCGCAAATCCCAGGCAAGTTGACGCTGATCACCCGCATGGGCGCCGACAACATCGACGACGCCCTCCCCCCACTGTTGCGCGCGGTGCGCGAATCGGGTCACCCCGTGGTGTGGGCGTGCGATCCCATGCATGGCAACACGTTCACCGCGCCCGGTGGCCGCAAAACCCGCCACTTCGACGACGTCGTCCGCGAAATCGGCGGCTTCGTCCGCGCCCACCGCGCTGAGGGCACATGGCCCGGCGGCCTCCATGTGGAGCTCACCGGCGAAGATGTCACCGAGTGCCTCGGCGGCGGCGACCAACTCGTCGACACCGACCTCGACCACCGCTACGAAACGGTGTGCGATCCGCGGCTCAACGCTCGTCAGAGCGTCGACCTCGCGTTCCACGTCGCTGAGTTGCTGCGCGACTTCACCTGAGCCGACCAACTCGCGGCGATGGGCGTACTGGATCTCACCGCGACGTGGCCGGTACCGACGGTCGCCGCGGCCATCCTCGACGGCGACCGAGTCGTCGAGCGGATCGGTTCGACCAACCAGCGGTTCGCGGTGGCCTCGTTGGCCAAACCGGTCAGTGCCTGGGGCATGCTCGTCGCTGTCGAAGAAGGCGTGATCGCCCTCGACTCACCGGTCGGCCAACCCGGGTGCACGCTGCGCCACCTCCTCGCCCACGCGGGCGGCTACCCCTTCAACGGGCACGAACCGATCGCCCCGATCGAGCGCACCCGGACCTACTCCAACGGCGGCATCGAGCTCGCAGCGGACGCGGTGGCCACCGCCGCCGAGATGCCGTTTGCGCACTACCTCTACGACGCGGTGCTGGCCCCGCTGGGCATGACCGAGAGCGAGCTCGCCGGGTCACCTGCGCACGGTCTGCGGACGTCGGTCGACGACCTCGCCGCCCTCTTGCGTGAGACGCGTGCGCCGACGCTGATCACGGTCGACACCGCTGCCGACGCGGTTCGGACGCAGTACCCCGGGTTGAGCGGTATCGTTCCGGGGGTGGGTCGCTTCGAGCAGTGTCCCTGGGGGCTCGGCTTCGAAATTCGTGGGGATAAGCAGCCGCACTGGACCGGGCACGCCAACGCGCCGACCACCTACGGGCACTTCGGCGGGGCCGGCACGATGATGTGGCGCGACCCGACCGCCGACGTCGCCGTCGTGGCCCTGACCGATCGACCGTTCGACGAATGGGGCAGCACGGCGCTTCAGCGGTGGCCTGAACTGTCCGACGCCGCGCTCGCTGCCTATGGGGCGACAGGAGGTCGCCCAGCGTGACGGTCTTCAGCCACGGTGACCGGATCCGCTACGCCACCACCGGCGACGACGGACTCCCGCTGGTGCGGTACGGCTGGATCGGCAACGTCACCGACGATGACGGACCGGTCGAGGTATTGCTCGACGACGAACTCGGTGGCAACGTGATCCCGCTCGACAAGCTCGAACCGGTGCATGTCGACAACGTCACGCTGACCCTCGCCGGCGATGACTTGCTCGACGATCCGTCGCTGCGCCAGGCACTGGTCAATCTGTGGCGTGCTGAAGCGGAAACCGCTGGCTTGCAGATCGCATCACTGCACTCGATCGGTACTGGCGTACGCGACTCAAGTGAGGGGTACGTGATCGCCGAGCTGTCGAGCGGCGGCGAGCAGTACGTGCTGCGGGCGCTCCGGTGCCCACACGAGGTCGGGGCGATCGAAGTACGCGCCGATCGCCCCAACCGGTGGGAAATCCTGTAGAGCGGGCTGCTCGACCAGCGGCGAACCGCTGCTTAGCTGAGGCGCTCGATGATCATGGCCATGCCCTGGCCACCACCGACGCACATCGTTTCGAGGCCAACGCTCTTGTCCTCGGCCTGCAGGTTGTTGATCAGGCTGGTCATGATGCGGGCGCCAGTCATACCGAAGGGATGACCGAGGGCGATGGCGCCACCATTCACGTTGACCTTGTCGAGCTCGAAGCCGAGGGTCTTGTACGACGGGATCACCTGCGCGGCGAACGCCTCGTTGATCTCGACCAGGTCGATGTCGTCGGCGCTCATGCCGGCACGCTCCATCGCCTGTTGGCTCGCACCGATCGGTCCGAGGCCCATGATCTCGGGGTTGAGGCCGGTGACGCCCGAGGCGATGATTCGCGCCAGCGGCGTGAGGCCCAGCTCGGCGGCCTTCGTGTCGCTCATCACCATGACGGCGGCGGCGCCGTCGTTCAGCGGGCACGCGTTGCCTGCGGTGATCTCGCCGTCGGGGCGGAACACCGGCTTGAGCTCGGAGAGCTTCTCGACGGTGGTGCCCGCGCGCGGCCCATCGTCGGTCGACACCACCGTGCCGTCGGGCAAGGTCAACGGGGTGATCTCGTTCTCGAAGTGACCGCGCTCGATCGCCGCCACCGCCCGCTGCTGGCTGCGCGCTCCGAACTCGTCCATCTCTTCGCGGCTCACGTGCTCGATCTCGCGCACGTTCTCGGCGGTCTGGCCCATCGCGATGTAGAAGTCGGGCAGGCCATCCGGAGCGGTCCACTCGGGCTGACCGCCCGCAGCGCGCAGCGCTGTGCGCTCGCCCGGGCCCTTGAAGATCGGGTTCGGTGCAGTGTCGCCGGCGCCGTTGCCGTAACGGCTGACCGCCTCGACGCCGGCGGCGATGAAACAGTCGCCTTCGCCGGCCTTGATCGCATGGGCCGCCATGCGAATCGTCTGCAGGCTCGACGAGCAGTAGCGGTTCACCGTGACTCCGGGGACATCGTCGAGCCCGGCGAGCCCGGCGGCCATCCGCCCGATGTTGAATCCGGCCTCACCTGCCGGCTGGCCGCATCCCATAATCAGGTCTTCGACATCGTCTGCCGAGACCTCGGGCACCTTCTCCATCAGCGCCTTGACGATTTGCGCCGACATGTCGTCGGGGCGGAGGTCGACGAGCGAGCCCTTGTTGGCACGCCCGATGGGGCTGCGCGCGGTCGCAACGATCACTGCTTCGGTCATACCGGCGAGGGTACCGAGCGGGACCCGCTGCGTTGCAACCCGGTGACCCGAGCGCCGGATACGGTCGACGCCGTGACTATCGCCGGCACCAGCACCGGGATCACCGCGAGCATCGCCACCCTCGACGTTGGTGGTACATCCATCAAGGCCGGCGCGGTTGCGGTGGCCGGGCCGAACGGCGCCCAGGTCGTCCTCTGCGACACCCGTCCTGCCCATGCCGACGGCAACCGCGCCACGATCATCGGCCAACTGACCGCCTCGGTCGAAGCGGCGCTCGACATCGTCGGTCCCGCACCGACCGGGTTGGCCATCGGCTTTCCGGGACCATTCGACCTCGATGCCGGCACCGCACTGATCCACGGGCTGTTCAAGTACGAGTCGATCTACGGGCTCGACCTGCGCGCCGCACTGCGTGCGGAGATCCCTGGGCTGGCCGACCTGCCGATCCGCTTCGTCCACGACAACGAGGCGGCCGGCGTCGGCGAGGCACTGTTTGGCGCGGGCCGTGGCTACGACCGCGTCCTCACCGTAACGCTGGGCACCGGCGTCGGCGCGTGTCTCACCGACCGGGGCACGGTGATTCAGTGGGTCGGCGACCTCGAGGTGGAGAAGCTCGCCCGGCGGTCGACCCCAGAGGGACGGGCCGACGACGTGCTCTCAGCGCGCGGACTCGCCGCCCGCTACGAGATCGAGCGCGAGCTCTTGGCCGACCATCTTGCACCGCGTCCGCTGGCAGCAGAACTCGCGGCGATCGCCCGCGAGCACGGAACTGCAGTTGGTCGATTCCTGCGTCCGGCCGTCGACGAACTCGGTCTCGATGCCATCGTGATCGGCGGCGGGCTGGCGGCCGCCTACGACCTGTTCGGGGCTGAGATCGAAGCCGAGCTGCCGATCCCCTGCAGAGTCGAAGCCCTCGGCGCGACCGGCCCCATGCTCGGCGCCGCCCACCTCGGCTTTCCCGAGATGTTCTGAGCTGTGATAGTCGGGGTCTGCCCCCAACTGTCACAGTTGATCTCAACGGGTGTCGAGGACGCGGAACGCTTCGGCCGAGCGCCCAGCCGGGAGGCCGTGCTGTTCGGCGATGCCCTGGTACCACTCACGAACTCGCGCTTCCATGCCCGACGGATCGGGATGCTGCGAAACGTGACACATCAGCGCCCGCATCTTGCGGTCGAGCTGGTCGGTGATGTCCACCGCCGAGTCTGAGTCGGGACCGAGGGTGAGCCACACCTCACTGACCTTCCAATCCTCGAGATCTGCACACGGCTGACCGGGAAACGCGAACGGGTTGCGCGCATCCGGGTACACCGCACACATCGTGGCCTCACCGGTGGCGGTGTGATCGGGGTGCGAGCCGTAGGTCGATGCCAGGTTGCGAATCGGCGATTGGGTGATGACCACGTCGGGACGAACATCGCGGATGACCGCGCTGATGTCGTGGCGCAGGGCCATCGACACCTCGACGGTGCCATCCATGTGCCCGAGGAACCGCACGTCGGTGACACCGACCTCGGCAGCTGCCTTGGTTTGCTCCTCGCGTCGAATCGAGGCCATTTCGTCGCGCGGAATCGAGTGGTCGAACCCGCCAGCCTGACCATCGGTGACCAGGCAATAGGTCACGACCACCCCGGCATCGGTGAGCTTGGCGACCGTGCCCGCCGCACCGAAATCGACATCATCGGGATGCGCGGTGACGACGAGGCAACGTTCGATGTCTTCGAAGGCGAGCACCTGGCCAATCTACAGTTGAGGCCATGAGGAGCGCCCCGACGAGCAGCGACTCGCGCCGACGGTGAGCGACGCCCCGGTGCCCGCCGAGCGACGGCGCGACCTCATCAACCAACTCACCGTCATCGGTTGGCTGCTGCTCGGCGGCGTCTTCGGCCTCATGCTGTTCCAGATCGACCGGGCCCGGTCCGTCGATGCATCGCGCTTCGCCGGTGTCTGGGAGCAGCGGATCGAGGTACTGAGCTTTCTCGTGCTGCCTCCCAACATGATCGTCCTCGTCCCGCCGGCCCTGGTCGGAGTTGCTGCGGCGTACCTTGCACAGTCGGACCCGCCGCCAGCCATCGCGCCGCTGCTGCGCATCACCGCCGGGATCGCCACGATCCTCATCGTGATCGGTGCGGTGTCGATCATCACGTTGTTGTTCGACGACAACGGTGCCGGTGACGCCGGGGCGGTGTTCTTGCGTATCGGGGGGATGTTCATGGCCTACGGCATCGCCAAAGGCTGTCGAGCCTCCGACGCCCTCCGCGAACTGCGCTAGTCGCCGAGATCGCCGGCGAGGAAGTGCTTCCGGCACAGCAGTTCATATCGCACGTCGTCGCCGAACAGTGGCTGAGCGGCGGTGGCGCTCGTGTCGCCGACCACGACGGTCTCGCCCTCGTACACCACTTCGCCGTTGACCACGCGTGCGTTGTGGGTGGCCGGCGCGCCGCACCAACAGCGGGCTTCGACCTGGAGCGGCGTGTGTGTGTCGGCGATCTCCAACATCCGCTGCGTGCCGTCGAACAACCTGCCGCGAAAGTCGGTCAGCAATCCAAAGGCGTAGACGTCGACATCCAGCCCGTCGACGACACGGGCCAATTGATCACACTGCGCCGGTGTGTAGAACTGCACCTCGTCGCACACCAGGTAGTGGATCGGCCAGTGCTCAGCGGTGAGGCGGTACAGATCGAGGTCGGGGACGACTTCGACGGCTGGGGCAGCGACACCGAGTCGACTGGTGACCTGGCGTCCTTCGCGGTCGAGCGTGGTCAGCAGCAAGCCATAGAGCTGGCGACTCGACAAGTTGTGGTGAATCTGCAGCGCGAGCGTGCTCTTCCCCGAGCCCATCGTGCCGAAGTTGAAGCGCAGCGTCGCCATCGCGGCGCGCGACCCTACCCGCGCCGCATCGGCCGACCTGGCTTATGGTTGGCGTCCGTCGAGACCTTCGAAGCTGGGGTCGACCTGCGCCGGGCTGTCGATGCGTAACAGCTCGTCGGGAGTCCCGTCGTCGCTGTCGTCGCACGCTGCCACGGCAACCGCCGCCAGGCCCACGACGATCACTCCGCCGATGGCGGTGCGCCGCGAACGTCGATGCTCGTTCGCCATTTCGACGACCGTAGCCGCAGCAACTCGGTCGACTGCGACGCGCGAGTGGCGACCGGTGGGCGTCCCCAGCGAGACCTTGACGTCGTGTCGGATGCCTCTACCGCTCGGAGACCAGCGGCGGCAGACTGAACAACGATGGCCTACGCACTCGAGCGCTCAGAAACGGCGACCATGGCCATCCGTCGCATCGCCACCGAGGAAATCGACGAGGCCCTGGCCGACCTCAGCGGCGACACCGACCGCACCGCGGGCGAGGCGGTGCACGACTGCCGCAAGCGCTGCAAGAAGGTGCGCGCCCTGCTGAACATGGTCAGGCCCTCGCTCGGTCGCCGCTACGCCCGGGCAACGGCGCGGGTGCGCGAAGCCGCACGCGAGTTGTCGGGTGCCCGCGACGCGCAGGCGCTCGCCGACGCGTTTGCGACAACTACCCAAGGCCGCACCGACAGCCCGCTGGTTGCGCCCGTCGCAGCCGGCCTGCAACGCAGAGCCGATGCGGCAGCCGCTGAATTCGAGGCAATGACCGACCATGTGATGCGGGCCAGCGCATTGCTGACAAAGGTCCACGGCGGCATCGACGAATGGCGCCTCAGCGAGGACGGGTGGGAAGCGATCGGGCCGGGCATCGTCGACAACTACCGCTCGGGGCGCAAGGAGCTCGCTCGGGCGCGCACGGACCCAACGGCGACACAGCTGCACGACTGGCGGAAGCGCGTGAAGGGCTACTGGTACCACGTCCGTCTGCTGCACGACGCAGCACCGACAGTCCTCGGGCCGCTCGGCGGAGCGCTGTCCGATCTCTCCGACGACCTCGGCGTGGCGCACGACTTGGCCGTGCTCGACGATCTGCTCGCCGCGCACCCCGGCGAGTTCGGCGGCGACGACCCGGTGCGTCTCGCGCGGTGCCTGGTCGCCGAGCGCCGGGCGATGCTCGAAACGCACGCCATCCACCAGGGTGCGGTGCTGTACGTCGAGTCGCCCCGTCGTTTCGGCGAGCGGCTGCACGCGTATTGGGAACTCTGGCAGGACGGATCGGAGTGAACGAGATCGAGCGGGCCTTCGTCGTCGATCCGCGCACCGACATCGAGCCGTACCTCGCACGCGCCGTCCGCTGCACTGCGTTGCGCCAGGCGTATGTGGCCATCGACGATCCGGGTGGTGGTCACGTCGAGGTCCGCGTGCGATCGACCGACGACCGCCAGCTGCTCACCGTGAAGGGTGGAGTCGGCCTCACCCGCACCGAGGTCGAACTCCCCATCGACGCCGCCCAGGCCAATGCGCTGTGGCCGCTGGCGGGTGATCGCGTCATCGAGAAGCTTCGCTACACCGTGCCCCTCGATACCGACACCGACACCATGGAGGTCGAGCTCGACGTGTATGCCGGGCGCTTCGCCGGTCTGGTGATGACCGAGCTCGAGTTCTCCGATGCCGCCACGGCACTGGCCTTCGAGCCCCCGGCCTGGTTCGGCACCGAGGTCACCGACGACCATCGCTGGGGTAACGCCAACCTCGCCCGCTACGGCCGCCCCGACGGCCGTAACGGTGGTGTCTGACACCCTGTTGCGGCTCGTCCGAACCTGGGTGACAGACACCACCGTTACAGGGCGCGGAGGGCGTCGAGGGTATCGATCTGATCGACGGGTTTGTCGTCGCGGTAGCGACGGACCCGCGCGAAGCGCAGGGCGACTCCACCCGGGTAACGCGTCGACCGTTGCACCCCGTCGATCGCTACCTCGACCACCTGTTCCGGACGCACGACCACGACATGTCCCTCGTCGCTGACACGCAGGTCGAGAAACCGCTGGGTCTGCCACTCGAGCATGTCGTCGGTCAAACCCTTGAACGTCTTGCCGACCATCACGAACTCGGTGCCGTCGCGCGCACCGAGATGCAGGTTCGAGAGCTTCCCCTGGCGCCGGCCGTGGCCCCATTCCACCGCCAACACCACCAGGTCGAAGGTGTGTACCGGCTTGACCTTGCGCCACGCTTTGCCCCGGCGACCGGCCTCGTACGGCGCGTCGAGTGACTTCACCACCACACCCTCTTGACCAGCAGCGACCGCGTCAGCGAAGAACCGTTCGGCCACGGCTGGGTCGTCGGTCACCACCGACGGCAGGCGCGCGTCGGGAGGCACGACCCGCTCGAGCGCCACACGGCGTTCAGCCAGCGGAGCGTCGTTCACGCTGACACCATCGACGTGCAGCGCGTCGAAGAAGAACGCGGAGAGCGGCGTGCCGTCGTCGCGCGAGAACTCGCTGATCGTGTCCTGGAAGGCCTGTGGTGCACCGTCGTCGAGTAGGCCCATCGCCTCGCCATCGAGCACGAGGTCGCCGCCGGCGAGGGCCTGCACCTGGGCGACCACCGCGGGCAGCCGGACAGTCACGTCGTTCAAGTTGCGGGTGTACAGCCGCACCTCGCTCCCCCGGCGATGTGCCTGCAGGCGCGCACCGTCGAGCTTCCACTCGACCAGTGCATACTCGCCGGCGAGCGCCTCGGCCGCCGACGGCGCCGTCGACGCGAGCATCGGTTCGACCGGCCGGAGTGGTTGCAGTACCACCGCGGCGAGGGCGTCGCGGCCACCGGTCAGCGCAATCGCCGCTGCTTCGCCAAGATCGCCGGTGAACATCGCCGCCCGCCGCACCGCACCAACGGGCACGCCGGCGGCCTGCGCGACCGCGCTCGCCATCACGCCGTCGAGCGCACCCTGACGCAGCTCACCACCGAAGATCCCGCGCAGCAACGCCTGCTCACCCGCGGTGCTCTGGGCAAAGAGTTGCTCTAGCACCGCATGCCGCCGTGCGGTCGACCCGTCGCCCGTCGACGCGGCCAGTGCCTCGATCACCGCCTGCACATCGAGTACCGCCAGCGACGGGACCGCCGCCGGCACGACATCGAGCCCGCCGATCGACGCCCAACCGATGCCGATGCGCCCAAGGGTGGTCGAACCGACCAGAAACGCCACCGCCGGACGCACCTCGGCACCCTCGAGCGAAGCGATCACGTCGGCAAGCGCGGTCACCTTGGTGTTGCGCTTCGAGGTGGCCGCAACCCGCTCCGACGTTGCGGCGAGATCGGCGAACAAGGTCACCTTCCGAGTCTGCACGATCGGGGGTACCGCCCACTACGGTGGACGCAGCTGCGGCAACGTCGCCGCTGCGGACATCTCGCGACGATGATGTCGCGTCACACCAGGGGGAACATGACCGAGACGATCGACCGGACGGACGCCGGCGACGACGACCGCGTTCTCGACCACCTCGTCGTACGATTTGCCGGCGACTCCGGTGATGGCATGCAGCTCACCGGCGACCGGTTCACGTCGGTCAGCGCCAGTTTCGGCAACGACCTGAGCACGTTGCCCGACTTCCCTGCCGAGATCCGTGCCCCTGCTGGCACGGTCAACGGAGTGTCGGCGTTCCAGGTCAACATCGCCGACCACGACATCACCACGCCCGGCGACGAGCCCAACGTGCTCGTGGCCATGAACCCGGCCGCGTTGATGGCCGAACTCCATCGGCTCGAGCCAGGCGGCACGATCATCGTCAACGAAGACACCTTCGAAGAACGCAACCTGGCCAAGGCCGGCTACGGCGAAGGCGACGACGTGGTCAACCCACTCGACGACGGCAGCCTCGCCGGCTATCGGGTGCTGCGGGTCCCGATGACCACGTTGACCAAAGAGGTGTGCGCACCCCTCGGCGTGAAGCCGCGTGACGCCGAACGCTCCAAGAACTTCTTCGCTCTCGGCCTGGTGTCGTGGATGTTCACCCGACCGACCGAACCGACGCTCGAGTGGATCGACGAGAAGTTCGCCAAGAACGACAACGTGCGCATGGCCAACCGAGAGTCGTTCCTCGCGGGGTTCAACTTCGGTGAGACCACCGAAGCCGTCGGCCATCGCTACGAGGTGCGCCCGGCCAAGCTGCCCGAAGGCGAGTACACCTCGGTGACCGGCAACGCTGCGTTGGCGTGGGGGATCATCACCGGCGGGCAGCTGGCGCAGTTGCCGATCACCCTCGGGTCGTACCCGATCACGCCCGCCAGCGACATCCTGCACGAGCTGTCGAAGCACAAGCACTTCGGTGTGCGCACGGTGCAGGCCGAAGACGAAATCGCGGCGATCGGCATGGCCCTCGGCGCCTCGTTCTCCGGGCACCTCGGCGTCACCACCACCAGCGGCCCGGGAATCGCGTTGAAGAGCGAGACCACATCGCTCGCCGTATCGATCGAGCTACCGCTGTTGATCGTCGACATCCAGCGTGGTGGTCCCTCGACGGGTCTACCGACCAAGACCGAGGCGTCCGACCTCAACCTGGCGCTCTTCGGCCGCCACGGTGAGTCGCCCGTCCCGGTGGTCGCCGCGTACAGCCCGACACACTGCTTTCATGCGGCGATCGAGGCGATTCGCATCGCGTTGAAGTACCGCACGCCGGTGTTCTTGCTGTCGGACGGCTACCTGGCCAACGGCTCGGAACCCTGGCTGCTGCCCGACGTGTCGGCGTTGCCCGACATCTCGGTGCCATTCGCCACCGAGTTCAACCACAGCGACGACAACGGCGACGAGAGCTTCTGGCCGTATCTGCGCGACCCCGACACGCTCGCTCGACCGTGGGCAATTCCCGGTACGCCGCGACTGATGCACCGGGTTGGCGGCCTCGAAAAGGCCGACGGCACCGGCAACATCGACTACACACCCGAGAACCACGAGAAGATGGTGCGGCTGCGGGCAGCGAAGATCGACGGCATCACCGCCGACATCCCGCCGACCGAGATCAACGGCGATGCCGACGCCGACGTGCTCGTGCTCGGATGGGGTTCGACATGGGCGGCGATCGATGCGGCCGTGCAGCGCCAACGGCGCGCCGGCCGCAAGGTGGCATCGGCGCATCTGGTGCATCTCAACCCGCTGCCACCCGACCTCGGCGACCTCCTGGGCCGCTTCGAGCACATCATCGTGCCCGAGCTCAACTCGGGACAGCTGACCAACGTGATCCGCGGCCGATACCTCGTCGATGCTCGTGCGCTCACGAAGGTGCAGGGCTTGCCGTTCAAGTCACGCGAGATCGAGAAGGCGATCGTCGAAGCGCTCGAGGGCCACGACGTCGCCACAGGAGGAACCCGCTCATGACAACCACGGACGTACCGGTCACAACGAAGAAGGACTGGGCCAGCGACCAGGAAGTGCGCTGGTGCCCGGGCTGCGGCGACTACGGCATTCTGCTCGCCGTACAGCAGCTGATGCCCGAGCTGGGCGTGGCACCCGAGAACACCGTGTTCGTGTCGGGCATCGGTTGCTCCAGCCGCTTTCCGTACTACATGAACACCTACGGCGTACACGGGATTCATGGCCGCGCGCCGGCGATTGCCACCGGGATCGCAGTGGCTCGCCCCGACCTCGACGTGTGGGTGGTCACGGGCGACGGAGACGGCCTGTCGATCGGCGGCAACCACCTGATCCACGCATTGCGCCGCAACGTCAACCTCACGATCCTGCTGTTCAACAACCGGATCTATGGCCTCACGAAGGGTCAGTTCTCGCCAACCTCGGAGCTCGGCAAGGTGACCAAGTCGACGCCGATGGGCTCGATCGACCCACCGTTCAACCCACTGATGGTGGCGCTGGGGGCCGAGGCCACCTTCGTTGCCCGCACCCACGATCTCGATCGTCAGCACATGATCGAGACGTTTCGCGCGGCGCACGCCCACCACGGCGCATCGTTCGTCGAGATCTACCAGAACTGCAACGTGTTCAACGACGGTCAGTTCGCCGGCGTCACCAAGAAGAATGTGCGCGACGAGATGCTCATCGATTTGGTGCACGGCGAGCCGATCATCTTCGGCGCCGAGCGTCAGCGCGGTGTGGTCATGGGCTCGGACGGGCAGCTACGGCTGGTCGAGCTGGCCGACGTGTCGCCCGACAACGTGCTCGTCCACGACGCCAATCGCGACGACCCCTCGCTGGCATTTGCCCTCGCTCGCTTGTCGACCGACGATGTCTCCCCCACGCCATTCGGTGTGTTCCGCGATGTACAACGTCAGGAGTACGCCAGCGCCGTGGCCGATCAGGTCCTCGATGCCAGTGAGCGCCGTGGCCCAGGCGACATCGAGGCACTATTGCGCTCCAACGGCACCTGGACCGTGTAGCTGCGGTAACGCTGGTGGCTGACACCAGCGTTACCGATCAGGCGATTGCCAGCTCGGTGAGGCGGTCGAACACCACGGCATGGTCGATGCGCAACGCCACGACGTCCCCGCGCGCCGGCGCTGGCCCGCCCGGCTCGAGTGCGGCCGTCAGCGTTTGCCCACCGCTCCGGCACCACACGGTTGTCGGCTGACCTGGGATGAGGCGATCGACCCGTGCGTGAATCGGGCCTCGTGGATCGATCACCGCGCTCCCGGGGCGTACGCCCATGATCATCTGGTCGCCGACGCGATCGGCGAACGTCGGGCTGTACACCCGGTGCACGAATCGCGCCGCCAGATCGTCGGCATCGTGTCGATCACTTGCTGTTACGGCGTAGCCGTCGCCGACGCGCTCGACGGCAACGTCGAGGAGCGCCAACGGCCCGGTGGAGATCGCAGCCCCTAACGTCACCGGTGCACCCCACACCTCCGCGGGCGGAGCAGCCTGCACCACACGGCCTCCCTCGACCACGACCAACAGATCGGCTAAGGCCATTGCGTCGTCGGGGTCGTTGGTCGCCATCACCGTCGTGACCCCGTACCCGGCCTGCAACGTGCCGATCTCCCCTCGCATGTGCACGGTCAACCGCGGGTCGAGCGAGGCGAAGGGCTCGTCGAGCAGCAGCACGCGCGGCACCCGGACGAGCGACCGAGCGATCTGCACCAGTTGCTCCTCGCCCTGCGACAACTCCGCAGGTTGCTTGAGCAGCAGGCCCTCGATGCGCATCGCCCGCGCCTCGGCATCGACACGTCGGCGAATCTCCTCGACGTCTTCATGTCTCAACTCGAGGGGAAACGCAACGTTGCGCCGCACGCTGCGGTTGGGCAAGAGCGCCGGGTTCTGGAACACCATGGCGATGTCGCGATGGTTCGGTCGAATCCCGCTCATGTCGTCGCCGTCGATCGACACCACGCCCGCGGTCACCGGGACGAGACCAGCGATCGCCCGCAGCAACGTGCTCTTTCCGCTCCCCGATGGGCCGACCACGGCGGCGAACGCGCCGGCACCGATGCGCACGCTGACGTCGTGCAACACCACCCTACGGTCGAGGGCGACCTCGACGTGTGCCAGCTCGACGTCAGCCATCACTCAACCGCCAGACGACTCGATCAACCGTGCGGCCACCTCACCGTGGCATGAGGCGCCACGGGGCACGCCGACGATCCAGCCCTCTTCATCGACAGCGGCGGCTGGCACATCTGACCAGAGCCCGACATCTGGCGCGCTCCGTAGGAAGCTGGCCGCAGCGATCACCTGACCCTCGTCGCGTACCGCCGCCGGCGAGGGCGTGAGTAGCGACGGCCACATCTCGACGATCGTCGTGGTGCCCGGACCGTCGTCGGTCGGTTCGAACGGCCACACGCCAACACCGGCGCGAGCGCACCGGAGCCGCTGCATCACCGGGATCGCCAACAACGACTGTGAACCGACCGCGCCCGCGCCGAGCAGCTGCCACGACGACGAGGGCCGCCGGCCAGTGGCGCGCAGTGCGGCTTCCACCGTGCGCCACTCCGGAAGACCAACGATCGGCGGCTTCGTCGACGTCAACGTGGCGTGGCGGGCTGTGGCCGGACAGCCCCAGAACGGGCCGGGCTGCCCAGTCGACGTGGCGATCCGTGCGTTGAGTTCGGCGGCGACCTCGAACCGATTGTTGCGGTTGTCCGGAGCGTCCTCGATGAGGGCATCGAGCATCTCCCACATCGCGACCCAGGTTCGACAGTCACGATCGCGATCACCGTTGCCACCGCCACCACCGGCGACCGCGCCGACGGCAGCGGCGGTGCCGGAGGGATATCCGAGCGAGGCGTCGATCGCCACGAGCGTCGACCACCCTCGACCAGCCGCTTCGTCGAGCAACGCCCACAGCCGCGCTTCTGCGGCCGATCGTGTCGGCGGATTCTCGGTGGACGCGCCGGCACCGTCATCGACGGCAAGCCAAATCGAGTCGCGGCCACGAGCTGGCCGCGCTCGTGCGCTCCAATCAACGGCGACGACGCGGTCGCGCACGACCTATGCAACCACGTCGGTGACCGCGGCGAAATGCAACCCTGCCGCCACCACGGTGAGCAGATGCCACACCTCGTGGTAACCGAAGCGCTTCGGCCATGGGTTCGGCCAGCGCATCATCAGCACCGGGAAGCCGATCGTGTACGCCACGCCGCCGGCGACCACCAGCGCCAGCTGGGTGGACGTGAGGTTGTCGATCATCGCCGGCGCGGCGATGATCGCCGCCCAGCCCATCACGAGGTACAACGAGTACGACACCCACCGGGCGCCGTGGAACACGGCCAGCTTGAGCACCATGCCGACCAGGCCAGCGGCTGCCACCACCGCCAAGACTGGGATGCCCCACGCCGGTGGAAGTGCCAGCACGCACAGTGGCACGTACGTGCCAACGATCAGCACGTAGATCATCGCGTGGTCGACGCGTTGCATCGCGCGCCGCGCCCGTTCGCTCTTGGCCAAACGGTGATATGCCGCCGACGTGCCGAACAGCAGCACGAGCGAGGCCGCGTAGATCGACGCTGCCGCGGTGGCCCCGGGTGACGGTGCAGCGATGATCAGGATCGTCCCGGCGGGGATCGCGACGAGGAACGCCCACACGTGCATCCAACCCCGCCACGTGGGCCGCTCTTGAAGGTGGAACTGGGTGTCCACGGCGGCCACCGTAGCCACGACCGCCTCGCCGCTGGGCGCGTTCACCACGACTTCACGCCCCGTTCATAGCTTCCCGTCACGGGTGATCGGCGATCAGCTCGAGCACAGCGGGACCGTACCGCTCGAGCTTGGCCGGCCCAATTCCCGGGATCCGTCGCAGATCGCCCTCCGTGGCTGGCCAGCGACGGGCGATCTCCTCCATCGTTGCGTTGTCGAACACGACGTACGCCGGCTTGCCATCGCGCAACTCGTTGCGCAAGGCGCGCAGTGCGTCGACCCGTGCCGCGTGCTCGGGCGTATCGCTCGCCGACGGGGCTGCGGACCGAGCCGACGACCGTGACGACCTCGACGACCGGTCGGACGCACCCGTGGGCGCGTTTGCCTCGTGCGCGGGCGGTGGCGACGTGAGCTCGCCGACAAAGCCCGACGGCTGTGCCCCGGTCACGATCGTCGCCAACGACGCCGCACGGGTGAGCGCGACGTGAAAGAGGCGGCGCTCTTCTTCCACATCTTCGCTCAAGCGGTGCGGATACTGTGCGGCCGACGCCTCGTGCACGACGACGACTGGCCACTCCTGGCCCTTCACTCGATGAACCGTCGACAAGGTGACACCGTCGGCGGTGCGGCCGACGGCGAGGACGTCACGTGCCCATCGCACGAAGCGCGTCGCCAACGGGTGCTCCGCATCGGCGTCGCCAACGTCGATGTCGTCGAACACCGACGCCAACTGCACGACCGCTGTCAGATCGTCGCCCTGGGCGGCGCGGTTCATGCCGCGTCGATGCGCGTCGAGCGTCTCGATCGAACCCGCCAGTCCGACGCGCTCCACCAGAGCCAACACCAGCTCGGCGCACGATGCACCGTCGGCGACCATGTCCGACAGCAACTGCACGTCGGCGGCGAACTCTTCGAGCCGCGTGGCGTCACGTTCGTTGTTCAATCGGCTGGCCAGCTTGAACAGCTCGACGATGTCGCCCTGCTCGCAAATCCAGTCGTTGATTCGCGGATGGAACGAGCGCGACGGTCGACGCAGTGCCTCGCGCAGATCGTCGGGGTCGAATCGTCGGCCGGCACGCCGGTGGCGACCGCGTCCGGGCGCCGACGACGCCAATCGGAGCCAGGCCAGCACCGCCCGCACCGCCGTTCGATCGAGGAACTCCAGTCCAACGCCGCCGCGCACATCGATACCAGCGACGGTCAGCGCTGCCTGTACCGGCGCGAGCAGTGAGTTGACACGAGTGAGCACGGCGACCTCATTCGGCGTGGTGCCCGACTCGAGCGCATTCGCCACCGTGCGCTGGGTCGCTCCGACCGAGTCGGCCGACGTCTCGACCTGCCAACCCGCTCCCTCAACCGGCGCACGCGCCGCTCGAATCTCCTTGGCCACGCGCCGCCGGTTGTATTGCAAGAGGTTGTCGACGGCGGAGACGATCTCGGGCGGGCAGCGGTAGTTGACCTCGAGCGGATGGCTCGCCGCGCCCGGGAACCAGTCGGCGAAGTCGATCAGCCAACCCGGGTCGGCGCCGTTGTACCCGTAGATGGTCTGGTCGTCGTCGCCGACCCCGAACACGGCACCGTCGGGAGCGGCGAGCAGCCGGATCATCAGTACGTGGGCCGGCGTGAGATCTTGGAACTCGTCGACCAGCATCACCCGGCAGGCCCGCTGCGCAGCGTGGCGTGCTGTGGGGTCGGAGAGCAGGACGCGCAACGCGCGGTCGATCTGACCGTCGAAGTCGACCATTCCGCGTCGCTCGAGCAGTGCGTCGTATGTCGGCCACATCGCCGCGAGGCCGTCGACGTCGCCGTCGTAGCGCGCCTCGACCTCGATCGGATCGGCGAGTTGCAGACGAATCGCGCCGAGCGCCTCGATCCACGGGGCCACCGGATCGCTGTTGCGACGGCGGGGAAACGACACCAGATCACCGATGATCCCGCGTACTTGTGGTTCGTCGATCGTGGTCCACCGTCGGGGCTGGGGGGCGAACGGCGCTGAGCCGTTGACGATCGCCAGCGCGATTGAGTTGAGCGTGCGCACCTGCAGCCCCGGGAGATCGGCCGTCCGTTGCGTCATCTCCTCCTGAGCGCGTTTGTTGAACGCCACCAGGGTGACCGCACTCGCGGGCAACCGCCAGCGTTGCAGCACGTGACGAGCCCGCTCGGTGAGCACGCGGGTCTTCCCCGAGCCGGCAGGAGCGATAATCCGTGCGACGCCCCCGTCGTGGGTCACCGCCGCCAACTGGTCGGGCGCCAGGTCGGCGTCGGTGACGTTGTCGACGGGAACCTGCGCGTCGCCGCCGAGCGTGTCGTAGGCGACGCGATGGACCACCGGCACGCCGTCGATCGGCGGCAGATATCGCAGCGGTCCACCGTCGATCCACACGTGGGTGCCGTCAGCGAGCTGGGCATCGCCCGGCGACGGTGCCGGCAGCGACGAGTCGGCGCTCGGTTCGTCGGTGTCGGGTCGATCGCGGCCGTCCACGGAATGCGACCACACGAGGTGCCACAGCTCGTCTCGATGAAACGCGAACTGCGCACCGACGACGCGGGCCGGTTCGGCCTCGGCCTCCGCCGGGCGGTTTTCCGGGTCGAGTGCATCCACCGCTGTACCCGTCAGCTCGACCACCACACGGCGGCGCTCCCGACGAGCGGCACGCAGCGCGACGAGCACCTTCCCCGGATCGGCCAATTCGGCATCGCCGACCGTGATCGTCGGCGCCTTGTTCCACGCCGCAGGCGCCGCCCCGCGGGCCACGACGACGACCGACCGACCGAGCGCATCGGGTCCGGGCAGCCGAGGCATCCAAGATGGCAGCTGCGCCGCGCCAGCCCGTCGGCCATCCGCTTCGGCGGCCAACGGTCGCGCAGTGCGATCCGCAACAGGTTGGCCCGGCTCGGGCGACGCTGGCGACGGCGAGGCAGCGGCGGCTCGGCCCGACGCGCCACCTTGCCAGCAGGCACGCACTTCGGCGGGTGTGTCGTGGGCGCCGCCGCAGTGAGCGCACCCAATCGCCATCTGTGCGACCCTAGCGACCATGTCGATCGGACACGACGAGACCACCACGCCCGTCGATCCCTCCATGAACCGCCCCGAGTTGATCCTCGTGCGCCATGGTGAGACCGAGTGGAGCCGGACCCGCCATCACACCGGACGCACCGACATCCCGCTCACCGAGCACGGCCGCGAGCAAGCGCGCAACCTGCGCGGGGCGATCGCCACGTTCCCGATCGTGCACGTGTTTGCCAGCCCACTTCGGCGAGCCTGGGAGACCGCTGAGCTGATGGGCCTGTCACCGACGGCCGACGACGACCTCCTCGAATGGGACTACGGCGACTACGAAGGTCGCACCACCAACGAGATCCGCCAGGAGATCCCGGGATGGTCGGTGTGGACCCACCCGATCGTCGGCGGCGAGTCAATCGACGAGGTCGGCGCCCGTTGCGACGACTTGATCACCAAGATGCTGGCGTTGGAGGGGCCGATTGCTCTGGTGGCACACGCCCACATCCTGCGCGTGCTCGGCGCACGGTGGATCGAAGCGCCGTGCGTGGAAGGGCAGCGCCTCGCGCTCGACACGACGACGATTTCGCTGCTCGGCTGGGAGCGAGAGAACCGTGTAATCCGTCGCTGGAACGATCCGGTGGGCTGGGAGTACGGCTCGGCGTAACCGTCGTCTCCGCGACGATCGTTGCTGCGCGCTACCAGGCGATCTCGGGGAAGCCGTAGGTGACGCACAGGCCCGCGCCATTCACGATCAGCAGCGCGCCGATGATGAGGCCGACTGCGAGTACCCGTCCCGGCGACCGCCCTGCGGCCTGCGGCACCGGCATGTACCACTCGGGCAACAACGCCCCTTCGATCGATGCGCCTTCCGGGCGCCAGGGGGCGGCGTCTTCACCGAGGTCGGGTTCGGCCTCGGCGGCCATCGCCATTGCTGCGAGCTCGTCGTCGGTCCAGTCATCGCCATGGAGGCGCTCCATACCGTCACGCTAGTTGCCGCAGGGTGATTGCTGGCCGCGAGGCGCAACACGGGTAGTGTTCGTTGCGCCAGACGATCACGGCACGAGGGGACACATGACCGAAACCGTCGAGGCGACCGATCAGGTCGACGGACCGCGCATCTTTGGACGATGGGCGTTCTGGCCGCTGCTGGTCGGCGCCGTCAGCATCACCGCCGGTTTGGCGTTCGGCTACGACCAGGGGGTCATCGGTGGCGCGCTGACCTTCATGGCGGAGGAATTCGGGTTCGGGAGCTTCGTCGAGGGCCTGATCACGAGTTGGGTCACCATGGGTGCGCTGTTCGGCGCCCTCGCCGGCGGTTCCTTCGCCGACCGCTTCAGCCGCAAGCGGGCGCTGATCTTCGCCGCCTGGTTGTTCATGATCGGCGCGCTCGTACAGGCGTTTGCGCCGACGGTCCTCGTCCTGATCATCGGTCGCTTCGTGATCGGCTTCGGGGTCGGGATCGCCTCGGTGGCTGCGCCGATGTTCGTCGCTGAGTCGGCCGCTCCCGACATCCGCGGCCGCCTGGTATCGGGGTACCAACTTGCGATCACCATCGGCATTCTCTTCGCTCAGCTCGCCGACTACATCTTGAGCGAGTCCGGCACGTGGCGATTGATGGTCGGCCTCGCAGCAGTCCCTGGACTGTTGTTGCTGATCGTGATGACCCCGGCGCTGCACAGTCCTCGGTGGCTGGTCTCGGTTGGCCGTGTCGAGGATGCCCGAGATGCACTGTCCAAGTACCGCGGGCCGACCGTCGACACCGACGCGCAGATCGCCGAGATCGAAGAGAACCTTGCCGACGAACCAGAGTCGAACTGGGGAGACCTGTTCGTCGGCGGTGCTCGCCGTGCCCTCACCATCGCAGTCGGGCTGGCGCTGTTCCAACAGATCACCGGGATCAACGCGATCATCTACTACTCGAACGAGATCCTCGCCGACGCGGGCTTCAACGACGCCTCGTCACAGGCGGGCGCATCACTCGTGTCCGTCGGGTGCGTCAATGTGGCGGCGACGTTCATCGCACTCGCCTTCGTCGACCGACTCGGACGCCGTCCGTTGTTGATCGCCGGAATGAGCGGAATGCTCCTCGGCCTCGTCGGCCTCAGCGTCACCTTCCTCTACGAGGCACAACCCGACAACACCAACACGATCGTCGGCTCGCTCTCGGTGATCTGGATGGTGGTGTTCATCGCCTCGTTCGCCTTCTCGCTCGGCCCGGTGGTGTGGACGATCATCTCCGAGGTGTTCCCCAACCACATCCGGGCCAAGGGGATGTCGCTGGCGACAGCGGTGAACTGGGGTGCCGCGTTCCTGTTGACGCTCGTGTTCCCTGACCTGATCGACGCCATTGGGAACTCGGCGACGTTCGCCATTTTGGCCGTGCTGACCGTGATCGCGTTGGGATGGACCTGGGCCAAGGTGCCCGAAACCAAGGGCAAGTCGCTCGAGGAGATCGCCGACATGTTCGAACGCGACGAACTCGACGTGCCGCGCCCATCGACGCCAGCAAAGTGACACAGGCGAGCGACCTCCCGACCCCGGCGCAACGGTGGGCGGACGAAGCTCGCCTCCACGTCAACGCGCTCTCGCCCGACAACTATCGACGCATCGTGCATCCCGACTTTGTTCAAGAGTCGCGGCGCTCTGCACCGTTCACCGCAAACCGGGAGCAGGCGCTCGGCTCAATTGAGACGATGCGCCAGATGGGCCTGCACGTCGCCGGCGTCACTATCGCGGTGGCGGGCCGCTATCACCTCCTCACGAGGCGCCGCTACGAGCATCGTCAAGGGGTCGTCGAGTTGTTGGCCATCACAGAGTGGACCGACGACGGCCAGATCATCCGCATGATCGAATTCGACGTCGACGCGCTGGACGACGCGCTCGACGAGCTGCGGTCGGCAGCCGGCGACGAGCCACTGATGATCGACGGCTGACCTGTCAGCGCCGACGCCGAGCAACGTCAGGCGTCAGCCGGCGCCGCGCATGGGGGAACACCTCGGAGAACGATGATTCACCGGCGTCGGTGGCCACGAGCAGCAGTTCGGCATCGTTGGGCAGCGGTACATGAGGGTCGGGGTTGGCCCGAACGTCACCGCCACGGTCGAGCGCCACCACGTTGCATCCAGTCCGCCGCTGCAGATGCACTTCGGCCAGCGTACGACCGGCCAGCTCGGCCGGCATCGGCGAGCGGAACACGTTGAGACCGTGGGCCACGAGCAGCGTCTCATCGCCGCGGAAGTGATTCCAGATCGCGGCTGATCCGGTCGCCGCGTACGAGAGCACGGCGTCGGCCCCAGCGCGGTACAACGTGGACACGTTGCGGTCCTGACGCGACCGGCTGACGATTCGGGCGTCGGGACGCAGCCCGCGGCAGTAGCGGGTGAGGTACACGTTGACGTTGTCGTCATGGGTCGTGATCAGAATCGAGCCGGCATCGTCGATCCCCGCCTCCTCGAGCACCGCCCGATCCGCCGCATCGCCGATCACATAACGCGTGCCGCTTCGTTGCCGCTCCGGCAGCTGTTCGATGATCGTCGGCTCAACGCCCTCGTCGGCGAGCGTGGCGGCGATCGCCCGACCGACGCGTCCGCCGCCGATGATCAATGCCGTGGACGCCGCCGGCGTGTCGACCGCATATGCCTCGTCGAAGGCCTGCAGCTCAGCTTCGCTGCCGGCGAGAATCAGCAGCGATGTCGGTCGCAGCTCGGTGTCGGCTGAGGCCACGGTGAACTCGCCGCGCTCCCAGACCCCGATGATGCCCACGTTGATTCGTTCGCGTAGCCGGATCGTCCCCAACGTGGCCCCCACGAGTTCGGTCCCAACCACGCCGGCTTCAGCGATACACAGTCCGCCGAAGTTGCCGATCACGTGCGTTCGACCGCCGAGACCAAGGGCGCGGGCAGCCATCGCCGCACCGAGCACCTCCCCCAGCTGCACGACGCGGTCAGCGCCGGCGATCTCCAAGATGTCGACTGCCGCCGGCGCGTTGGCGCTCGCCACGATGCCCACGTCGGGAGCGATCTCGCGCACCGTGAAGGCGATGTTCGTGTTGGTCTGGTCGTTCTGCGTGGCGACTACGAGCGCCGCCGACTGCACTCGCGCATGCCGGTAGGTCTCGGGGTCGTCGAGCGGACCCACCATCACCCGACGGCCCTCGTCGTGGAGCCGGCCGGCAGTCTCCGCATCGTCGACGACCACCACGTAGGGCACCTCGGCGCGCGTGGCGTGTTCGATCACGTCCTCCTCGACCGGGCCGAGTGCGGTGAGGATGAGGTGGCCCGTGGCCGACGCGTCGACACGGCGCGGGGCACGGCGCGCCTCACGATCGTTCATCCACGGAATGAACACGAACTGGATGAACACGAACGGCAACATCACCAACAGAAACGCCGATCCCGACAGCAGCACCACCACGGAAAACACTCGGCCAGCGTCGGACTCGAAGGTGATGTCGCCAAACCCGAGTGTGGTCATCGTGGTGAGCGTCCAGTACACACTCGTCGGCCACGAGAACGAGCGGCCCTCCCGATCCATCAACTCGTGGAACACCGTGCTGAAGAGGGCGACCATCACCACGAAGATGGCCACCAGCACGAGAATCGTCTTCAGCTGGCGCCGCCGCTCGGCACGCCGCACGGCATGACGTGACCGCTCGTCGTCGGGTAGCGACGGGTCGGCAGCACCGCCGATCCGCTGAGTGACCTGGGCAATCGTGGCGCCCAGCGATTTCAGCACGTCGCCACGTTAGAGCGTGGCAGCCGATGTGCGAACGTAGGGTCATGCGCGCCCTCCCAATGAACGACGACCTGCTCCGCTACGCCATCGATCACATCAACCCACCAGCGGATCCCGTCGCCGCAGAGCTGGCCGCGGTCACGGTGGAACGCTTCGGTGGACGTTCAGCGATGAACATCGCCGAGGACCAGGGCCGGTTCTTGAAGATGCTGGTCGAAATCAGCGGCGCATCGACCGTCGTCGAAGTCGGCACCTTCACCGGCATGTCGGCACTGTGGTTGGCGCGCGGACTCCCGCCCGGCGGGCGTCTGATCTGTTTCGAGCTCGTCGACACGTACCTCGAGACCGCGCAGGCGGCTTGGGAGGCAGCGGGCGTCCACGATCGCATCGAAGTGCGCATCGGCCCCGCTGCCGCAGGGCTGGCGGCCCTTCCCGCCGAGCCGCACGTGGATCTGGCATTCATCGACGCCGACAAGGGCGGGTACCGTTCGTATCTCGACCTGCTGCTCCCGCGGCTGGCCCACGGCGGAACGATCGCCGTCGACAACGTGCTGTGGAGCGGGGCGGTGATCGACCCCAACGTCGCGGACAACGACACCGAGGCGTTGCGCGCCTTCAACCGCCACGTTGCCGACCACGACGAACTCGACGCCGCCGTACTCACCATCGGCGACGGCATCACCCTCATCCGCCACCGCGGTAGCCGGTAGCCGGTAGCCGGTAGCCGGTAGCCGGTAGCCGGTAGCCGGTAGCCGGTAGCCGGTAGCCGGT
>JBCCVW010000009.1:0-44718 GCA_039194665.1 Actinomycetota bacterium | reverse complement strand
TGCGCTGCTCCGGGTTCTTCGACAACAGATCGACGCCGTAGGTGATCGCGTTGCGGGTGGTGTCGTTCCCGGCGACAGCCAAGAGAATGAAGAACGAGGTGATCTCCTCGGGCGTCAAGAGGTCTTCTTCGAGATCGTTGTGGACCAGCCGCGACGTCAGGTCGTCGGTGGGATTCGACTGACGCTCGGCGATCAGCTCCTTCATCAGGGTGTCGAGCTGCACGCCCGCGTTGATCAACGCAGCGATGTCGACTTGCACGTCGCCTGTTGCCTCGCCGACGAACTCCGGATCGCCGCCACCGAGGATCACGTTGGTGGCATCGAGCACCGTCGTGAATTCGCTGCGCGGGATGCCCATCATGTCGCAAATGATCAGCAGCGGGAACGGCTGACTGAGCACCTTGACGAGATCGACCTCGCCCTGCTCGCAGAACCCGTCGATCACCTCGGTGCAGATCGTCTCGACCGAGTCCATCACGTGCTGCAACTGCACCGGAGTGAACCGGTGGGCAACGATGCGCCGCTGGTGGGCATGACGCGGGTTGTCCATGTTGATGAAGCCGCCGAAGAACTCGAGCAGCTCGATCGGCAGGTCGAAGATCGCGGTTGCGCCCTGACCAGAACAGAAGTCGTCTGCTCGCTTGCTCACCTCGACGACCTCGTCGAAGCGAGTCAGCGCATGGAAGCGTTGCATCTCTCCGACGAGCGGGTTGTCGACATCGATCGGGAGTACCGCCCCGAGCTCGCGAATCTCCGCGAACTCGGCCATCCGTGGCGCCAATTGCTGATGCCAGAACGAGGGGTCGACGAGTCGGTATGCGTCCGCGGTCATGACCGCAGCGTAAACAGCGCAGCCTCCCTCCGACCCATCCGAGCGGAGCTCCCGACGCTCGCCAGAACTGGCGCATCGTTATGCCGTCCCGCCACCGCCTTGATCGACCTCGAACAGCAGCACCACTCGGGCTCCGCCGAGCTCCGACCGCCCGAGCCGCATCTCGCCACCGAACGCCTCCACCGTGCGTCGAGCGATGTCGAGGCCGAGGCCGCTCGACTGCCCGGCGCTGACGCCACGCTGGGCAACCGTGTCGTCGGGGAAGCCGGGCCCTGCGTCCTCGACCGAGAATCGGAGCCGATCCCCGTCGTCGACCACCGAGACGTCGATCCGTGTGCCCTCGGGTGTGTGCTTGAAGGCGTTGTTGATGATCGTGTCGAACGCTGCTTCCACGTCCGCAGGGTCCCCGGTCACTCGACGCGGGCCCGCGGGCTCGACACGCACATGGAACGGTCGACCCGCGTCGATCGCCACGTCGCTCCAATCGGTCAACCGGTCGCGGGCGATCGCGGCGACGTCGACCGTGCGCTTCTCGTGCTCCTCGGGTCGCCGCATCTCGGCAAGGATCTGATTGAGCGTCGCCTCGAGACGCTGCACGCGAGCCAGCAGCTCTTCGGTTTCTGGCGTCGGATCGAGCGTCTCGATCTCGAGGTGCAGCGCGGTGAGCGGTGTGCGCAGGCGGTGGGCCAAGTCCGCGACCGACTCGCGTTCACGCACGAGCAGCTCCGCCACGCGCGCGGCCAGATGATTCAAGGTTTCGGCGAGCTCACGGAGTTCCGCGGGACCCGACGGTGTCGCCCGCGCATCGAGTTCTCCGTGTTGCAAACGGCGGGCGACATCGGTCACGTTCTGCGTGGGAGTCGCAATCATGCGCGCTGCGAGCAACCCCATGCCGCCGCCGACGAGTATCGAGATGATCGTGCTGAGTGCGATCACGGCGCCGATCGATCTGACGCCGAGGTCGATGACGTCGCCCGACGCGGCGAGCCGGATCACGAAGCTCGACCGGCCTTCGGCGTCGAACGGCCCCTTCTGCGGTACGTAGGCGGTGACCCCGCCCGACGATTCGTCGACGATCTGCTGCCCGGCGAACGCGGCGGCAACGTCGTTATTGGCGGGTACCTGCACGCCGACGACAGAGCCGTCCTCGCCGTACACGGTGACGTCGATGTTCGGAAACTCCGCTTCATACCGCAGGATCGCTTCTTCGACGTCGACCGTCGGCGTGCCATCGTCGATGAACGCGCCGAGCGCAGCTGCCGAATTGACGATGCCGTTGATCTCGTCGGTACGTTCGACGCTGCGGATGGCGAGCGCCAGCGGAAGGACAAAGGCGATGACGACGGTGGTCGTCGTCGCCGCCATCAAGACGACGAGGAGGCGCCTCACCCGTCGTCGGGCGCTGCCAGCTTCACGCCGACCCCGCGGATCACCCGCAGATACCGCGGGCTCGCGGCGGTCTCGCCGAGACGTCGCCGCAGCGCCGACAAGTGCACGTCGATCGTGGTGTCCGACGACGACAGCGGGTCGTCCCAGACCTCGCGGGCGATCGTCCGTCGAGACACCACCTCACCGGCACGAGAGGCCAACAAGGCCAGCAGTTCGAATTCCTTGGGTCGAAGGTCGATCTCGCGGCCCTCGAGGGTGACCTCGTGGGCCTGGATGTCGACACGCAGGTCACCGACCTGCACCACCGGCTCGGCACCGCTGCGCTCACGACGAAGCAGGGCCCGAATGCGCGCGTCGAGTTGGCGGCCCGAGAACGGCTTGACGACGTAGTCGTCGGCGCCGGAGTCGAGCGCCTTGACGATCGTGTCGTCGTCATCGCGGGCGGTGGCCACGATCACCGGGGTGTCGCCATAGCCGCGGATCATCTTGATCACATCGAGACCGTCGATGTCGGGGAGCCCGAGGTCGAGCACCACCACGTCGGGGCCGTCGTCGACCACCTTCCCCAGACCCACCGTCGCCCGGCCCGCGGTGGCCACGACATGCCCAGCCTGCTTGAGCACTTTCGACAGCGAGGCGATGATCTGGTCGTCGTCTTCGATCAGCAGGACGTTGGCCATCCCCGCGGACGATACTGGCCTCGGCCGCCTCGTGCCGGGACCGAGGTCCCCTCTCCTGCCGATCGCAGCACTAGCGTCGGCGCCGTGAGCCGTGCCACCGAGGAAAGTCGCGACCCCGCGACAGCGGCCGAGGTGCTCGGCGACGACGTCGCCCACGCGTTGGGAGTCGAGGCGGTTCATCTCCGACGACTCGCCGACCCGATCGTGATCCGTTCGCTGCTGGCAGTGGTGATCGCCGCCCTGATCGTGTTGTGGCCGGATCGCACCGATCGTGTGCTCGTCACCGTGCTCGGCGTCGGCCTGATCGGTCTCGGACTCACCACGCTGATCGCGTACATCCGCGCCCGGCCGCACCAACGTGTCGCCCTTGCGGTGGCCATCGCCACCGCGTTGCTCGGGGGCGTGCTCGTGGCCTTCCCCACCTTGTCGATCGAGACGGTCGGTCGAATCAATGCGGTCGCCCTTGCGCTGTACACGTTCACCGACTTTGTCGTCGCACTCACCCGACGACGCCAGTTCGGCACCGCGTGGCCGTTCGCGAAGGCGCTGGTGCTGTTGCTGCTCGCCGGCGTGATGTTCGCCTACCCCGGCCGCATGCTTGGCCTCGTCGCGTCGCTCGTGTGCATCGCGGTGGCTGTCGTCGGTCTGATCGCCGTCGCACTGTCGATCACGGACGAGCAGGAGTCGCCGACATCACTCTCCGCCAGCGGCCGGATCGTGTTCGACTGGTTCGTGCGCCGACCGAAACCCACCGTCGACCGCGCCGAGCTGTACGAGAAGCTGCTGTACGAGGGGCCGCGGGTCAACGCCAAACTGACCCGCTTCGTCGTCCTGATGTTCTTCTCGGGCGTCATCGCGGCAGGCGGCGTGCTCACCGACTCCACTGCGGTCGTCATTGGCGCGATGCTCATCGCTCCGCTGATGACACCGCTGATGGCCATCGCCATCAGCATCGTGATGGGGTGGCCAAATCGACTGTTGCGCTCGGCGCTCATTGCGCTCGCCGGCGTCCTCCTGGTGATCACGATCGGTTTGGCGCTCGGAGAGCTCGGCCCGGTCACGATCGATGCGACGACCAACAGCCAGATTCTGAGCCGATCGTCGCCGACGATCCTCGATCTGGTGATCGCCATCGCCGCTGGAGCAGCGGGTGCGTACGGGCTGTCCCGACCCGACGTGTCCGACGCGCTCCCCGGCGTGGCGATCGCGATCTCGCTGGTGCCGCCACTGTCCGTCGTCGGCATCACGGTGTCCGCGGGGGCCTACGACGAAGCCGGCGGAGCGCTCGTGCTGTTCACGACCAACGCGCTGGCGATCATCATCGTCGGCGGGGCCACGTTCATCGTCACCGGGCTCACCCCACTCCGGGCAGCGCAGATCAACCGCCAGCGCGTGAGCACCGCGTCGGCGGCCGTGGTCGCGCTGGCGGTCCTCGTCGTCGCCGCGTTGGGGCTCAACGGACGCGAACTGGCAAACAACGCTCTGGACGCCGGTCGGGCGAGCAACGCGGTGCAGACCTGGATCGGCGACAGTGACCAGTTCAGCGTGCTCAGTGTCAACGTGGTCGGCAACACCGTCGAGGTGATCATCATCGGCCCGCCCGTGGGGGCGCCGTCGGCCGAGAGCCTCCAAGCACAGCTCTCCGACAGCCTTGGGCGAACCGTCACGGCCGACTTGCGGGTGCGCGTACAGACGCGCGAACTCGTCGGACCCGACGCCGCGTCCGAGTGAACGCCGTCGGCGCTACACCGCGGTAGCGCGCGGCGTGAGGCGGCCCAGTGTCACCAACAGCTCGCCCACCGTGGTGTCGTGCTCGAGGTGGTGGCGCAGCGGTGCGGACGGGTGGACCTCGTAACGGTTGCGGCGGCCCTCGCGGGTGCGCGTGATATAGCCCTCCGCAGCGAGGTCGGCGATGATCGCCTGCGCCGCCCGTTCGGTGATACCGACTCGCTCGGCGATATCGCGGCCACGGATGTCGGGCTCCTCAGCGAGGCAGACCAACACGTGGGCGTGATTCGTGAGGAAGGTCCACGACGCCCGCGCGGGTGAAGCGCTGCGAGACCCGTTCGTCGATGCGCTGGGAGCCGTGGCGTCGGTCATGATCATCCGCCGCAGCAACATACGATCTGCGACTCATGAATACTAGCGAGCACATCGGCGAGGAGCCCTCGACTCAGCCGCCTTCGTCGGCC
Source organism: Actinomycetota bacterium (assembly GCA_039194665.1). Taxonomy (GTDB): domain Bacteria; phylum Actinomycetota; class Acidimicrobiia; order Acidimicrobiales; family Ilumatobacteraceae; genus JABSQH01. Next base: position 39,625 of record JBCCVW010000009.1, on the reverse strand, counting down.
GGCACGGTACCCCCGGTCTGCTCGCGGAAGTACTGCCACTCCTCGACGCGCGTGCCATCGGGAAGGTTGCAGAAACCGATCTGACCGTCGGCTTCGTCGACGATCTCGAGCTCGCCGCCCTGTTCGACACAGAACACCGACGCTGGATTGGCCAGCTGGTTCTGCGGCGTGTTGTTGTCGTCGTCGCTTTCATCGTCGTCCCCACACGCAACGAGGAGCAGTGCAGCAACCGCCAGCACTCCGACCGCGGTGGGTGTCACTCCTCCGGATACCTGCCGTCGTCGCGTCATGACGAGATCGTAACGACGGTGGCCGCCAAGGGAGCGGCACACATCGTCTACGGTCCGGACATGACCGTTGCACTGATCCACGGGGTTCCGGAGACGTCAGCGATCTGGGGGTCGCTGATCGACGCCCTGCACCGCCGCAACGTCGATGACGTGGTGCTTCTCTCCCCACCCGGCTTCGGCGCGCCCTTGCCCGACGATTGGGAGCCGACGATGCAGCGCTACGTCGCGTGGCTGGCGCGCGAGCTCGACTCGCTCGGGGGTGGCGTTGATGTGCTCGGTCACGACTGGGGAGCTGGTCACGTGCTGGGACTGATCGCCGCCCGGCCCGAACTCGCTCGTACCTGGACGATCGACGTCGCCGGTCTGGTCCACCCCGAGTACGAGTGGCACGACACCGCCCAGAGTTGGCAAACGCCCGACGTTGGCGAAGAGGTCATCGCCGCGATGACGGCGGGAACCGCCCAGGAGCGGGCCCAGTTCTTCGCCGGGCTGGGATTCGAGGAGCACATTGCCCTCGCGCTCGGTCACGGTCTCGACGACGCCATGGGCACCGCGATCCTCGGGCTCTATCGCTCGGCAGCGCAGCCCGCAATGGCCGACCTGGGCGCTCGTTTGTTCGCCGCCGACAGCGTTCCTCCGGGGCTCGTCGTCACCGCCCTCGATGACCCGTACGCCCAGCCCGAGCTCGGCAATGACGTTGCCGCGCGCCTGGGCGCCGACACGATCGACCTCGAGGGCGGCGGACACTGGTGGATGAACGATCGCGGGAGCGTGGAGCGCCTCGCGGACGCACTCGTCGATCACTGGGCCTGAGGAGCCGTGCGCAGCGCTCGCCACGCGAACAGCACCACAGCGAGCGCCGTCGCAGCTGATACTCCGAAGACCACGTCCCAACGGGCACCGCTCGTTTGCAACGCGCTCATCACCGCGATGCCGATCGCGCCGCCGAGCATCTGTGCCTCGTTGCTGATACCCGACGCCTGGCCTTGTTGTTCGACGGCAACGGAGTTGGCCACGCCAGTCAAGGCACCCTGGAATGTGTACAAGACCGCCGGCCCCCACAACAGCAGCGCGGGCAGCAGCGCCAGGTAGTTGTCGACGTCGACCAGCGCGGCAAGGGCAATATGAGCGAGGACGAGCCCGCCCAACCCCAACAGCAACGGTCGCGTCGAACCGACGCGATCGACCAGCCGACCGGCTGGCAGGGCGAACAGCACGTTGGGGACCAGGCCCGGGAGCAGCGCTAATCCAGCCTCGATCGCGCTATACCCGAGTTGCTGCTGGAGATAGAGCGGGAGAAAGACCAGCACGGTCGCTTTGCTGAACTGGGCCATGAATACCCCGACGTTGAACGCGCTGAAACGCGCCGAACGGAAGAGTTCGACCTCGATCAAGGGGTCGTCGCGTGAGCTCTCGATGAACCAGAACGCACAGCCGGACGCGATGGCAACCACGAAGAGGGCAAAGGTGATCGGCGACGTCCATCCCCACTCGCCGCCCTGCATGACGGCGAACACGAGCGCCGATAGCGCCAACACGAGGGTGAGCAAACCTGGCACATCGAAGCGCGGACCGCCCCCAGAACGAGGTGGCTCGCGCCACACCGCGGCGACCAAGGCGGTGATGGCCACAGCGGCGATCACGTTGACGGTGAAGATCCACCGCCAGTCGAGAAACTCGATGAGCAGTCCGCCGGTGAGCGGGCCGAGGGCCAACCCGGTGGTGCCGGCAAGTCCGAGCACGCCGATCGCCATCCCACGTTGGGCCGGCGGAAACACGATCATCGCCAGCGCCAGCGAGAGGGGAAACACGATCGCCGCGCCGAGGCCCTGGACCCCGCGCGCAGCGATGAGCATCGTGCCGTTCGGGGCCAGCGCACACCACAGCGAGGCGCCGCCGAAAATGACGCTCCCGACGATGAACACACGCCGATAGCCGAACAGGTCAGCGGCTTTGCCTCCGACGGCAACGAACGCCGCCAACACCAGAAGATAGGCGTTCACCACCCAGTGCCCCGCCAGCTCGGTCATCCCCAGATCGAGCTGGATCGTGTCGACGGCGACGCCGACGACCGACTCGTCGAACAGCACCATGAAGAGCGTGACGCACATCGCTCCCAGCACCCACCACTTCCTGGTGTCGTCGGTGAGCTGCATCGCGCGGTGACGCTACTGCCCCCGAGACCGTCGGTACGGTGGTCGCCGTGCGGGGCATCAGGACGGTCATGGCGTTGGCGATCGCCGTGAGCGCCTGTGGTGGAACGGCGACGTCGAGCGCACCCACGATGCCCAGTACGAACAACGATGCGCGCACAACGCCCGCCACATCGACCCCCGCGAGCTCGTCCACGACGGCAACGACCGCCGCCCCGCCGACGACCAGCACCGACTCCACCACCAGTACATCGGCGCCCACTACTCCCCAAGTGGTCGTACCTGCCACGACGGCACCACCCACCGCCAGCGCTGCAGCTCCGACCGCGACGGCCGCGCCGACCGCGACACCTGCGACCACGACACCAGCCCCCGATACCGCGCCAGCACCGCCGATCGCGTTCCCAGCCACCGAGGCGGCCTTCGACGCGCTCGCCAACGCCAACCGTGCTGCGTCGCTCACGGTGTTGCGCGACGGACAACCCGTCGTCGCCCGCGCCAGCGGCTCGACGCTCGACGGCAACCCGGCGCGTCCCGATTCCCCAATGGTCGTCGCCAGCCTGAGCAAGCTCATCACGGCGCTCGTTGTCGCCCGCCTCGACCAGCGCGGTGCGCTCGACATCGAGGCACCGGTTCCGTGGGCAGAACTCGGGATCGCCGTGCATCCCGCGTGGAACGACGTGACCGTCCGCGAGCTGCTCGATCACCGCAGCGGGATGCCCGTCGTGCGAACGTCGTGGTTCGACGGCAGTGGCGACTGCGCGAGCTTTGTCCCGACCATCTTGAGCGGACCACCAACGGACACCCGCGGCACATGGCGCTACTCGAACGGCAACTACTGCGCGCTCGGTCTGCTCGCCGCGCAACGAGGCGGCGCACCCCTCGGCGAGCTCGCTCGGCAGCTGCTGTTCGAGCCACTGGGCCTGCGCGGGCCACACGTCACCACCGACGGGCAACAACCCGGCGACGTCGGCTACTCGTTGGGCGTGAACCGGCTGAACCGGCTCGGAGGCGCCGGCGCGTTCATCGCTTCGACAAGCGACCTCGCCGCCGCGGTGGCAACCATGAACACCGAGGATCGGCTCTCGCTGTCGTGGCCCGGAGTGATGATCGACCAATACGGCTGGGGCCATACGGGCACGGTCGACGGCGCCAAGGCCTGCGCCTGGACGCTGGAGGGCGGCCGGACGGTCGCGGTTGCGGCGATATCGGGCAACAGCCCCGGATCGGGCGGCGGTGTGTGCGACCGCATCGTGCCGGCCATCGCCGCTGACCTCGGGGTACCGGCAGGTGGCCTCCCCGATCGCACGCCACCGTGACAGGTGACCGCGGTCGCACACCGCTGCGACTGGCGGCTAGAGCTCCCAGTGCTGACGCGCGGCAACGACCGTGGGCGCACCGATCTCGCCTCCGCTGGCCAGTTCCGGCCGATACGGCTCGCCGATCAGTGCGGCCAACGTGGCACCGGTCGACAACGTGAGCGCCTCGAGGTCGTAGCCGCCTTCGAGTACCACCGCGGTGCGCCGCGCCGGCACGAGCGCCTGGAGCCGAACTGCAAGGTCGGCGTAGTCGGCCGCGGTCAACTCGAGGCCAGCGAGCGGGTCGGCGCGATGACCGTCGAAACCTGCCGAGATCAGGAGCCAGTCGGGATCAAACGACGAGATCACCGGCGCCACAACTTCATCGACGGCACGGCGGTAGACGTCGCCGCGCGTCCCCGCGGGGAATGGCATGTTGAGATTGCTGCGCGGTGCTCGCTCGCCACCCGTCTCCGCGGCGCGTCCGGTGCCCGGGTACAGCGGCGATTCGTGCATCGACACGTACAACACCCGTGGATCGTCATAGAAGATGTCTTGGGTGCCGTTGCCGTGGTGCACGTCCCAGTCGACGATCGCCACGCGCTCACCGTCGGCGGCGAGCAGCGCAGCCGCGACCGACACGTTGTTGAACAGACAGAAGCCCATCGCTCGATCGGGCACTGCGTGGTGACCCGGCGGTCGTCCAGCAGCAAAGGCCACGTCGCACTCGTCGGCACGGAGCGCAGCAACTGCGTCGATCACCGCGCCGGCAGCGGCACGAGCGGTCTCCCACGAACCCGGTGCGGCAAAGGTGTCTGGATCGAGATCGCCTCCGCCGTCTGCGCAGAACCGCTCGATCGCCGCGATGTAGTCGGCGTCGTGGACCATCGCCAGCTGCGCCGGCGTGGCCAGCTGGGGCCGTCGGAACTGAACTGCGCCCAACAGCCCAGCGGCCGGAATCCCCTCGAGCGCCGCCACCAACCGATCCGGACGCTCGGGATGCCACGGCGGCGTGGTGTGCTGATCGGACTCCGCTGCGGCGAAAACGAGGATCGGCGCACCCACGACGACCACCCTACGGGCCGATCGAGTGGTTGCCGGAGTCGCCGCCTGACAAGCTGGCGACGTGTCGCCATCGCCGTGGGCCTCGTCGGTCGTGCTCGGGAGCGGCGAGACCGCGTTCATCCGACCGATCGAGCCCGGCGATCAACCGGCGCTGGCCGAGTTCCACCGTCGACAATCATCCGAGAGCGTCTACCGACGGTTCTTTTCGCCCAAGCCCGAACTGTCGGAGCGCGAGCTCGAACACTTCACGACCGTCGACATGGTCGAGCGAGCTGCGTTGGTCGTCGAATCACACGACGAGTTCATCGCCTGGGCCAGCTACGAGCGATGGCCAGGACGAGACGAAGCCGAAGCGGCGTTCATGGTCGACGACAACCGTCATGGCGAGGGCATTGCCACCCTGCTCCTCGAGCACCTCGCCGCGATCGCCAGAGCGAACGGGATCTCCCGCTTCACCGCTGAAGTGCTGGGCGACAACCGGGCGATGCTCGCCGTGTTCGCCAAGGCCGGGTGGCCGCTCCAGCGCCGCTTCGACTCGGGCGTGGTCGACCTCGACTGGGAACTCGACACGACCGCTGAGTTCATCGACAGTGTCGAGCGACGCGAGCAGCGAGCCGACTCGCGAGCCGTGGCGCGGATGTTGTTGCCACGAGCGATCGCCGTGATCGGCGCATCAGACCGGCCGGGCACGGTGGGTGCCGCGCTGTGGACCAACGTCTCGGCCAGCGCCGATGTTCCCGTGTACGCCGTCAACCCCCGCCGCCCCGAACTCGGTGGAACCCCGGCCCTCGGTACCGTCGACGAGCTCCCCGACGAAGTGTCGTTGGCGATCATCGCCGTGCCCGCCACCGAACTGCTCGCCACCATTGACGGGTGCATCGCCAAACGGATGCGTGGCGCAGTAGTGGTCACCAACCTCGATGCGCACGACGACATCGACGTTGGAGCGCTGGTGCGTCATGCACGGCGTCACGGCCTGCGCATCATCGGGCCATCGAGCATGGGACTCGCATCGCTACACCCGGCGAGTCGTCTGCAGGCATCCATCGTCGATATCACATTGCCACCTGGTGGTATCGCCATCTCGATGCAGTCCGGAACGCTCGGCGCTTCGCTGCTGCGCGAGGCAGGGCGGTTGCACATGGGGGTCAGCTGGTTCGTCTCCCTGGGCGACAAGTCGGACATCTCGGCCAACGACCTCTTGCAGTTCTGGGAGACCGACGCATCGACGCGCGTGATCGCTCTGTACACCGAGTCGTTCGGCAATCCAGCCAAGTTCGCCCGCATCGCCCGTCGCGTGGCGACGGCTCGACCGATCGTCGCCGTACGCACCGGAGCGGCGACGAGCCGGGCCGGTGACGCGCTCTACGAGCAGGCCGGGCTGATCGAGGTGCCGACGGTGCAATCGCTCCTCGACACGACCCGTGTGCTGGCCACCCAACCGGTGCTGCGCGGTGATCGGATCGCGGTGCTCACCAACTCCCGCAGCCCCGGAACGTTGGCCGCGGCCGCACTGCGCACATATGGGTTGGTGCCGGTCGATCCGCCGGCACCACTCGACTGGCAATCAGGAGCTGACCAATACGGAGACGCGCTACGGGCGGTGTTGGCAGCCGACGACGTCGACGGGGTCATCGTGATCTATGCGCCGGCAGTGGTCGGCAGCCTCGAGGCCGTCAGTGGTGCGATCCACCGCGCAGCCGACCACGTGGACAAACCCGTGATCGCCGTCGTGCTCGGCGGCGTCGACGGACCGATCACCACCGGGTCGGCCGTACCGACGTTTACCTTTCCCGAGCCGGCTGCCGCAGTGCTCGGACGGTCCCGGGCGTACGCCCGCTGGCTGGACACCGAAGCAACGGCGCCGGCCGGGCCGGTCCGCCCCGTCGACCCGGAACGAGCGAAGCGGGCGATCAACATTGCGCTGCAGACCACGCCGCACGTCGCGGCGCCACTCGACATCGAACGCGAAATGCTCCACGCCTACGGGTTGTCGATGCCTCGGTCGGTGGCGGCCACGCCGGCCACGGCACTCGAGGTCGCTGCCACCGTCGGTTTTCCGCTGGCGATCAAGTCGACGCGACGGCGACCCGGCCGGTCGGCGCGTGCGGGCGTGGCCCTCGACCTGAACACCGACGACGACGTGCGCGAGGCGGTCGACACGATCGTCGACTCGCTCGGCGACGACGCACGGGACCTCATCGTGCAGGAGATGGCGCCGCCAGGAGTCGACCTGCGGATCCACTGCACCCTCGACGACCGGCTCGGCCCGATCGTGACGGTCGGTTTGGGTGGCGCACAGGCCGACGCGATTGGCGATCGCGTCGAGCGTCTCGCGCCCGTGTCACCTGCTGCAGCGAGGGCGATGCTGGGAGAGTCGCGAGCGATGGACGCGCTCGATCGCGCCGGGTTCGACCCGACGCCAATGGTCGATGCGGTGGTGCAAGCGGCGCAGCTTGCGTCGGACCATCCCGAAATCACCGAACTCGACCTCAACCCGGTGATGGTGTCCGACGGCGGGGCATCGATCGCCGATGCCACGATCCTCCTCGAACGCCACGACAGAGCCACCGGTCCGATCCGGCGGCTCGATTGACGCACGGTAGGTTGCGCCGATGGCCTCCCCGACAGAGTTCACCGGGCCCACCACCGAGTTGCTGCAGACGTTGATCCGCAACGAGTGCGTCAACGACGGCACACCCGACTCCGGCCACGAGACGCGCAACGCCGACGTACTCCAGCAGTACCTGGAGGGTGCCGGGCTCGACGTCGCTCGCTTCACACCTCGCGCCGGCCGCGACTCGATCGTCGCCCGGATCGAAGGGAGCGATCCGGATGCGCCTTCGTTGTGCCTGATGGGCCACACCGACGTTGTTCCGGTCAATGCCGACGGGTGGCGCGAGGACCCGTTCGGCGGAGAGATCATCGACTCCGAGATCGGACCCGAGATTTGGGGCCGTGGCGCCATCGACATGCTCAATCTGACGTCGTCGATGGCGGTCGCCTTCCGCCGACTGGCCAACGAAGGCTTCCGGCCCAAGGGCGACCTGGTCTACTTCGGCGTTGGCGATGAGGAGAACGGCGGCATCTGGGGCGCTGAGTGGCTGGCGGAGCATCACTGGGACGCGATCAAGGCCGACTACGTGCTCACCGAACTTGGCGGGTGGTCATCGGTCGATGGCCACGGTGAGCGCTCGGTGACGATCAATGTCGGAGAGAAAGGCCTGGCGTGGCGACGATTACGCGTCCGGGGCACGCCGGGCCACGGCTCGGTGCCATTCGGGGCCGACAACGCCCTCCTCAAAGCGGCCGCCATCGTGCAGCGACTGGGCACGTACCGAACGGCCCCACACATCGACGAAGTGTGGCAGGCCCAGGTCGACACGCTGCCGCTCTCCGACGACGCGCGCAAGGGGCTCAAGTCGCCCGAGCGGGTGTTCGACGTGATCGAGCAACTACCGACCCCGGTGGCCCGCGTGTGCCACGCGCAAACGCACACGACGATTTCTCCCAACGTGATCCATGGCGGGCAGAAGACCAACACGGTGCCCGACGTGATCGACATCGACGTCGACATCCGTACCGTGCCGGGTACGACCGAGGCCGACGTGCATGCGATGCTGCGTGACGCGCTCGGCGATCTGATGGACCACGTCGAGGTCTCGACGCTGCAGCAGTACGACCCAACGACGTCGCCGTACGGCGACGGCAACCCGCTGTGGGACGTGGTCGCCAAACACACCCAGGTGGCGTATCCCGGCGCCACGCTGGTGCCGGGCCTGATCGTCGGCGGCACCGACGCCCGGTTCTACCGCACCCGCGGCAGCGTGGCCTACGGAACGGGGCTCTTTTCGCCCGGCGTCGACCTCCCCACGTTCGGCTCCCGATTCCACGGCCACGACGAACGAATCGACCTCGAATCGCTCGGTCTGTCCGGCAACTATTTCTACGGGATCGCCAAAGAACTCGTCGGCTGACGCCGACTGTCAGCGAAACAGGTCAGCCGACGACTCGCGGATCACCGGGGCCATCGTGGCGTCGTCGTCGCGCTCCCATGCGTACCCGCGCACCGCACCGACCGGCACCCGGCTGGTATTGCCCTTCACGAGCTCCGCTGCAGCGGCGAGCTCGTCGGCGACGCACAGCTCTTGCACTCGGAACTCGTGGCCGTGGGGATCGAACTGACCGAGATAGCTATACAGCGGCGACATACCGGCGACGCCGATCGCGATATCGGTTTGGCCTGTGCGCCACGGCCGGCCGAACGTGTCGCTGATCACGACCGCAACATCCACGCCGAGGTCGCCGCACCGGGCGCGAATGCGGCGCGCTGACGCATCCGGATCAGCGGGTAGTACGAGCACCCGACCCGCTGCGCCACTCGACGACTGATCGACGCCGCTGTTGGCGCAGACGAAGCCGTGATGGGTTTCGGTGATCAGCACCGGACCGATCTGCCGAACGATCCGCCGCGACTGGCCGAGGACCACCTCGACGAGACGCGCGTCCTTGTCCCATTGGGCCGCGTAGCTGAGTGCAAACGGCGACGGCGTCACCTCGTCGAGTTCCACTGCGCAGCCCTCGGCCTTGGAGACGATCTTCGAACCCACCACGAGCGCATCCCCGTCCGCGAGCGGCCACCCTTGCGCCGCGGCAGCGCGATGGATCATCCCCCCGAGATCGTCACCAGGTGCGATCTCAGGAAGGCCGTCGACCCCAACGATCTCGATACGCGACACGATGCGGCCCGTCAGCAGGACACGACCACAAGAGACTCGCCGATCACGTTACGGCCCGAGTCCCGGTAGCTCACGAACCGGTGCGAGCAGAAGGCGACGGGTCGCTCCCCTCCTGTTCGCTGAAAGTGGATTCGTTGGCCGTTGATGTCGGCGAAGGGCATGTGGGCGACGTTAGTTCGATCCGGCAGGATGGACGGATGCCAAGTGTGTCGCAGTTGTTCGATGCCGAGTCGTGGACGCCGGTTGATGGTTTCGACTTCACCGACGTCACGTATCACCGGGCCAACGACGCCGGGGTCGTGCGCGTGGCCTTCGATCGGCCCGAGGTGCGCAACGCCTTTCGCCCTCACACGGTCGACGAGCTGTACCGCGCGCTCGATCACGCACGAATGTCGACCGACGTCGGCTGCGTGCTGCTCACCGGAAACGGGCCGTCGCCGCGCGACGGTGGGTGGGCCTTCTGCTCAGGCGGCGATCAGCGCATCCGCGGGGCCGACGGCTACAAGTACGCCGACGACGAAACGGCCGAGTCCATCGACCCCGCGCGCGCCGGGCGGCTCCACATCCTCGAGGTCCAGCGGCTGATCCGGTTCATGCCCAAGGTGGTGATCTGCGTCGTTCCGGGGTGGGCAGCTGGCGGCGGCCACTCGCTACACGTCGTGTCCGACCTCACGCTGGCCAGTCTGGAGCACGCCCGGTTCAAGCAGACCGACGCCGATGTGGCCAGCTTCGACGGCGGGTTCGGATCGGCCTATCTGGCGCGCCAGGTCGGCCAGAAATTCGCCCGCGAGATCTTCTTCCTCGGACGCGAGTACACCGCTGCCCAGATGGTCGACATGGGTGCGGTCAACGAAGCGGTACCTCACGACGAGCTCGAAGCGACCGCACTGCAGTGGGGTCGCGAGATCTGCGCCAAGAGCCCGACGGCACAGCGGATGCTGAAGTTCGCGTTCAACCTCGTCGATGACGGTTTGGTCGGCCAGCAGGTGTTCGCCGGCGAGACGACCCGGCTCGCCTACGGGACCGATGAGGCTCGGGAGGGCCGCGACAGCTTCCTCGAGAAGCGACCGGCCGACTGGTCGGGGCATCCATACCACTTCTGAGTTGGCGCCGAACCGACCGGTGATCATCATCGACGACCCCGACGACGAGCGCTACGCCGCGTTTCGGCTCAACGAACGCGGAATGGCCAGCCGCGCCGACAAGCGCAACGATGGCGGTGCCGGGCTGTTCCTCGCCGAAGGCGACTTGGTGGTCGAGCGGGCCCTCGACGCCGGCTGCGTGCCCGTTGCGGGCCTCGTCGATCGCGACCGTCCACCAGCGGTGACCGATCGACTCACGTGTCCGGTGTACGGCGCTGGCGACGCCGTTCGCCAGGCGGTGACCCGGCTCGGCATGCCCCAGCGAATCGTCGCACTGTTCGAACGTCCGGCGCGGCCATCGGCACCCGCGGTGCTGGCCGAGGCGCGGCGAGTCGTCGTGCTCGAAGGTATCGACAACCCGGCAAACGTCGGCGCGATCGTGCGGAACGCCACGGCACTCGGATGGGACGCACTGGTGCTCGACCACACCAGCGCCGACCCACTCGCTCGGCGCGCCTTGCGCGCCGCGATGGGCACCACGTTCGTACTGCCCCATGCACGCACGACGTCGTTGGCCAACGACCTGGCAACCATCGACGACCTCACCCTGATCGCGCTGACCCCGGACGCCACTGCGCCCTCGATCGACGAGGTACGGACATCGGGTCGGATCGGGCTGCTGATCGGGTCGGAGCGCGATGGCCTCAGCGACGAGCTGCTCGCGAGGGGACAACCCACACGAATCCCGATGACCGACGGCGTCGACTCGCTCAACGCTGCTGCCGCCACCGCCGTGGCGTGTTACGCGTTCCGTCCTGACGTTGCGGGTCAGACCTCCGTTGTCGACAACAGCAGATAGAACGAGGCCGATGTCGGCGGTGTTCTTGCTCTCGTGTCCAGACCAACAGGGGGTGGTGTCGGCAACCGCCGCATTCATCGCCGAGCACGACGGCAACATCATCCACGCGGAGCAGCATGTCGACGGCACCGGCGGCACCGGCACGGCGTCGTTCTTCCAACGCATCGAGTTCGACCTCGACGGATTCGCTCTGCGACGCGACGAGATCCTCCCTGCATTCTCCCCAGTTGCCGAGCGCTTCGACATGCACGCCGAGCTGCGATTCACCGATGAGGTCATCCCCACGGCGGTGCTCGCATCGCGCCAGCCGCACTGCCTGTACGACATCCTCACCAGATGGCGCACCGGTGAACTCCCGATCGACGTGCGTGTGGTGGTGTCGAATCACCCTGATCACCGCGAGTTCTGCGAGCACCTCGGCGTGCCCTACGTGCATCTCCCGGTCACGCCCGACACCAAGCCCCAACAGGAAGCCGATGTGTTGGCGACACTTGCCGAGCACGGCGCAGAGCTGGTGGTGCTGGCCCGCTACATGCAGATCCTCTCTGACGGCTTCGTCGGTCACCATCCGGACCGGATCATCAACATCCACCACTCGTTCCTGCCTGCGTTCATCGGTGCGAATCCGTATCGGCAGGCCCACGACCGCGGGGTCAAGCTGATCGGCGCAACGGCGCACTACGCCACCGCCGACCTCGACGAAGGCCCGATCATCGCCCAGGACACCGAGCACGTATCGCACCGCGACGACGTCGCTCGCCTCACCCAGAAGGGTCGGGACCTCGAGACGATCGTGCTGGCGCGTGCCGTGCGCGCCCACGCCGAGCACCGGGTGCTCGTGCACGGTCGAAAGACGATCGTGTTCAGCTGACCGACTCGGCGGTGGCCGAATCGGCAGCCCGCCGCGACCGCCGTCCGCGTGCGGACGCACCGCTCGGCTCCCAGCGGAAGTACCGGATGGCAACGAACGCACCCACGACACCCCAGAGGGCGACGTAGCCGAGCTTCGCCCAGTTGAACGCCGGTGCATCGACGAGCGGGTTGAAGCAGTCCTGGAAGGCTTCGACGAACGGCTTCAGCGGGAACACACCACCAACTGCGCCGATCCACTCCGGCGCATCGTCGGTCACGATGAACACGTTGGAGATGAAGGCCAACGGCAGGATGATGGCGTTGGCCACCGCTGAGGCCGACGATGCGGTGCGAATCAGCGCAGCGATCGCCATTCCGAGCGCAGCGAACGCCGCCACGCCGACGAGGAACGTGACCACCGCGGCGGGCATCTTGGCCAGTTCGATCTCCAGCCCATATGCGCCAACGCCGAGGGCGAGCATCACCACCACGCCGACGAAGGCGATGACCACCGCCGACAGCACGAAACCTCCGAGATACACCCATGTCGGTAGCGGCGTGCCACGCCACCGCTTGAGCACACCTTCGTCGCGGCGGATCGGCACCATGTTGGCGAGGTTGGTGAACGTGGCTGACACGGCGGTGTAGGCGGCGAGTCCGCCGGTGTAGAACTGACGGACCGACCATGTGCCCTCATCGGTCTCGATGTCGCTCGACCCGAAGAGCGCGTTGAACAACACCAGCATGATCAACGGCAGCGCGAGCGTGAAGAACAACGCCACGGGGATACGCCAGAACGTGATCAGCTGGTAGCGGGTCTGACGCAGCAGCATCGAGGGCACGCTCGGCGCGCTCACGACGACGACTCCGTCTCGGCCTCACCCGCGTCGGCGGCTGAATCGATATCGCCTCGGTCGCCCGCCGAGTCGGCGTCGTGGACGAGACGGAGGAACGCGTCTTCGAGCGACGCCCGCCGCACGCTGAGCGAGTCGAGCTCGATCGACCGCTCGACCGCCCACGCGGTCAATCGATGCACCGCGGCAGTCGGCTCGTCGACGCGCGCTTCCACCAGGCGCCCCGCGACATCGAGGTCGGCGCCGAGTAACGGCGCAAACGTGGCGCGAGCATCGGCCAGCTCGACTTGGTGTGGCACGTCGAAGCTGACGACCGTGCCGCTGACCTGCTCGATCAGCGTCCCTGGCGTTCCCTCGGCGACGAGCACACCGCGACTGAGTACCCCGACGCGGTCGGCGAGATGTTCGGCTTCGTCCAGATAGTGCGTGGTGAGCAACACCGTGGTTCCGCCAGCACCCAACTGCTCGACAAGATCCCACGAGCGACGCCGCGCCGACGGGTCGAACCCAGTCGTCGGCTCGTCGAGAAACAGCACCTCGGGCCGGCCGACGATGCCGAGGCCGAGATCGACACGCCGCTGCTGACCACCGGACAACGACCCGACGCGCTCGTCTGCCTTCTCGGTCAGGCCAACCATCTCGATGACCTCGTCCGCCGGACGTGGGTTGGAGTACACCGACCCGTACAGGTCGAACACCTCGCGCACCGAGAACTCCTGCTCGATGCCCGACGTTTGCAACACGATGCCGACCCGCTCGCGCCACGACCGGCCACCTTCATCTGGGTCGACGCCGAGCACACGCGCGGCACCACTCGTCGGCTGGCGATACCCCTCGAGGATCTCGACCGTGGTGGACTTCCCTGCGCCATTTTCGCCGAGCAGCGCATACACCTCACCCGGCTCGATCGAGAAGCTCACGCCATCGACGGCGCGCACCGCGCCGTAGTGCTTCACGAGTTGGGTGACCTCGACCGCCGACATCGGCGTTGGACGCTAGCGCCCGAACTTGGCCGAGGTAATCGGCAATCCGGTGTCGTTACGCAGATGCTCGGCCGCCGGCGCGAAGTACGCCATCAGCTCATCAGCGATTCCCTCACCGTCGTCGAGGTCGGCGCAGACGACGCGTACCGCGGCAGCCATGTGTTCGAGCCAACGGTCGCGCTCGTCGGTGCCCACGTGAAACGGCATGTGCCGCATCCGTAGACGCGGATGTCCGCGCTCGTCGTTGTATGTCGTCGGTCCACCCCAGTATTGGGCGAGGAACATCGTCAAACGATGGCGGGCGCCGGTGAGGTCAGGCTGCTCGGGATAGAGCGGCAGCAACACCTCGTCGTCGGCGACGCCGACATAGAACTCGTCGACGAGTCGCTCGAAGAACGGCCAGCCGCCGACTCGCGAATACAGCGAGGGTTCGGTCACATCCGACACGCTAGGTGGGCGTGACCGGACTGTGTCAGTCGGTGAGAGCGTCGACCAGATCGTCGGCGTCGAACTTACGGAACTCGGCGATCTCGTCGAGCCGGATGACGAAGGGCGTCTCCCCGTTGAGCGGATCGAGCACCAGCGCCTCGTCGGTCGCGAGCAGCACCAGAACGGTCATCGCGTCGTCACCGACGGCGAACTCCAAGACGTCACCGGTCTCTACTCGTGTGGTCGTTGCTGCTGCGCTCATCGGTCCTCCTCGTTACCGCTCGATCTGTGTCGTGCTGTGTTCGTTGCTGTGATGTACATCGGATGAAACCACGCAGCGGTTGAGAAATTCCTGCAGATCGACGTGACGCCGGACACGTCACTGCGAAACGGCTACGAAAACTCGTGGGGCACGGCGTCGGGGAACACGTCAGGGAGCCCGTCGCTGACCGCCATGGGGAACGCGGCCGGACGCTTCTCGAGGAAGCTGGTGACGCCTTCGGCGGCGTCGGCACTGGCACCACGGGCGGCGATTGCCCGGGAGTCGACTCGGTGTGCATCCATCGGATGCGATGCGCCCATCATGTCCCACAACATGCGGCGAGTGAGCGCCACCGACACGGGCGATGCGTTCTTGGCGATGTCGGCCGCGATCTCCCGGGCGGCACCCAGGAGATCGTCTGGTTCGTGCACGCTGCGCACCAGCCCGCGTTCGGCGGCCTCATCAGCCAGGAACACCCGACCCGAATAGCACCACTCTGCAGCGGTGGAGATCCCCACCACGCGCGGCAGGAACCACGACGAGCAGGCCTCGGGCACGATGCCTCGCCGGGCGAACACGAATCCGAACTTGGCCGCCGAGCTGGCGATGCGAACATCCATCGGCAGTGTCATCGTGGCGCCGACCCCAACGGACGCCCCATTGATCGCGGCAATCACCGGCTTGAGGCTGTCGAAGATGCGCAGTGCCACCATCCCGCCGCCGTCGCGCGGCACACCCGCGTCGGTCTGAATGTCGCTACCGCCCCTGGCGAAGGTCTCACCGCCCCCGCCGAGATCAGCGCCGGCGCAGAACGCCCGCCCGGCGCCCGTGACGATCACCGCGCGGACATCGTCGTCGGCATCGGTGGTGTCGAACGCGTCGATCAGCTCACGCATCATCGTGTTGGTGAAGGCGTTCATCCGATCGGGTCGGTCGAGCGTGATGGTCGCGATGTGTTCGTCGACGTCGAGGCGGATCTCGGTGTAGGCCATGGTCCGGAACGTAGCCAGCCGCCCTCGACGATCCAGTGTCGGTGGGCAACCTCAGCCCGAGCTGCCGCGCAGTACGACGACTCCCGACGACGCGGCCCCGCCACCTTCCTCCTGGACGGTCACGGTGATCAAGGGGTAGTCAGCGAGCGACACGCCTGCCCACAGTTCGATCTCACCGTCGCCGCCGCGCATGTGGAACGTCCCTGCGCTCACGCCAACCTCCGGACTCTGGCGCAGCCAGGCCTCGTAGTACGTGCCATCCGCAGCGGGCGGTAGGCCGGAGAGATCGAGCAGGATCCGCGTGCCGAGCGGCGTGTCAGCGACATCCGCCTCGGCCGAGGCCCCCGGCGCCAGCTCGGTCGCTGCGAGTGCGATCACCACGCCGTCATCGTCATCGCCGTCGACCGCGGCGATGATCAGCGCACCTGCGAGCAGCACGACCACGGCGGCCGCCGCCGCCATCACCGGAACGAACCGGCGGCGGTAGGCGCCGATCTCAACAACGGGCTTCGAGTTGGTGGCTTCGTGCGCGACCGGGTCTGTCGGCTCACCCGGCGCGTCACTGGACTGCGTCGCTCGTTCGGCGAAGATCGCCGCAACAACGGCGTCAGCACCCGACGGTTCCGGCTCGTCCCACATCGCCGGCTCGGCGAGCAGCGCAGCGAGATGCGGATCGACAGCGTCGCCGAAATCTGGATCGTCGTCGGGGGTCAGCTCATCGGCCATGATTGCCTCGTCTCTCAGTACGGTACGCAGCACCGATTCGGTTCACGATTCCCCCTCGCCGGGGCCCAGGTGACTGAGCGCTGCGGCCAATCTCCGGTGGGCCCGCGCCGACCGCGACTTCACCGTTCCCACCGGAGTACCAAGCCGCTCGGCAATCTCGGGATGCGACAGACCGACGAGATGGCTGAGCCGGACCACTTCGCGTTCGCCATCGGGCAAGTCGTCGATCGCTCGGCGCACCTCGAACTGCTGCCACGTCGTTTCGAACCCGGGGGCATCCACTGCGACCTCCACCTCTGGCGCATGGCCGCCTGTCGTAGGCCGGCGCTCACGACGGAGTGCATCGATCGCAGTGCGGCGGGCGATGGTGTACAGCCACGGCGCCAGGTCGCGGTTGGCGTCGAACGTCGACGCCGCGCGCCACGCCTTGAGGAACGTCTCCTGCACGACCTCCTGCGCCAACGGCCCCGAGCCGACGACCGATCGAGCCACGGTGTGTACGGCCCCTCCGTAGCGGTCGTACACCGCGCGCACTGCCGTCTCGTCGCCAGCGCAGAACTGGACGACCAGATCGCCGTCGGGGACGATCGATCGATCGCGGAGTTCCCCTGGCATCGCCGCGATCCGATCAGACGTCGAGGAACTTCGAGGCGGCGATGCCCGACCCGATGGCCCCGGCCAACGCGCCGATCGCAAACATGATCATCATGACGGTCACCTCGTAACCATCGGTAACGACCAGCGCGGCAAATCCGCTGTTGGGCGGGAAGTCCTGCACGCCGCTGGTCCATTGCGTGTTCCACACCCAGAGACCGAGACTGGCCACTCCGGCGCCGATCAACCCGTGCAACAGGCCCTCGAGCATGAACGGGATGCGGATGAACCAGTCGGTGGCGCCGACAAGCTTCATCACCTCGATCTCTCGTCGACGGGCGAAGATCGCCGTCCGGATCGTGTTCCAGATCAACAGGATCGCGGCGAGCAACAAGAAGCCAGAGAGCAGCAATAGTCGGAAGCCGAAGAAGCTCTGCAGCTGGGAGATCAGGCTGATCTGATCTTCGGCAAACTTCACTTCGAACACACTGGGCAACTCGGAGAAAGCCCCCGATAGTTGTCGCAGCAGCTCAACGTCGGTGCCTTCGGTCGGCACGGCCTTGAACTGCGTGGTGATGTTGTTCTCGTCGAGCAACTCGCGCACACCTGGTTCGCCGGCGAGCACGCGATCGGCTTCATCGAGCGAACACTGCTCGTCGCAGTAGGTGAAACTGGCGATGAACTGACTCTGTTCCGTGAGGTTGTCCTCGACCAGTTGCAGCTGCTCGTCGGTGGCCTGCGGCCGCATGAACACGATCATCTCCACTCCGCCTTCCCAGCGGGCGAGGAGGTTGTCGAAGGCGTGCTGGTTGAGCAGCGTGAGGCCGACACCGAGCAGGGAGATCGCCGCGGTGATGATCGCAGCGACGGTCAGCGTGGCATTGCGACGAAAACTGTCGAAGGTTTCGCGCAGGGTGTAGCGGATGCGGGACAACATGACTACTCGGTGTCGTTCTCGACGTGGTTACTCGTAGACGCCGCGCGCCTGGTCGCGCACGATGACGCCGCGGTCGAGCTGGATCACACGCTTGCGCATCGTGTTGACGATGCGTTGATCGTGGGTCGCCATCACCACGGTGGTGCCGGTCTTGTTGATCCGGTCGAGTAGACGCATGATGCCCTCGCCGGTGCCGGGGTCGAGGTTGCCGGTCGGCTCGTCGGCGAGCAGGATCAACGGCCGGTTGACGAAGGCGCGGGCGATCGACACACGCTGCTGCTCGCCGCCGGACAGCTGGTGCGGCAAACGATCTTCTTTGCCGGCGAGGCCGACGAGTTCGAGCACAGCAGGAACCTGCTGTTTGATGACGTGCGACGGGCGTCCGATGACCTCTTGGGCGAACGCCACGTTCTCGAACACGCTCTTTTCGGTCAGCAGTTTGTAGTCCTGGAAGATGTTGCCAATGTTCCGCCGCAGGTGCGGGACGCGGCCCGGCGGCATCCCCACGATGTTGCGACCAGCCACCCACACGGCGCCGCGCTCAGGGCGCTCCTGGCGGTTCAGCATGCGCAGCAGCGTGCTCTTCCCCGAGCCCGATGGACCGACGAGAAAGACGAACTCGCCTTTGGCGACATCAAAGGACGCGTCGCGCAAGGCGACGACCTCGGTCGAATAGCTCTTGGTGACGTTCTCCAGGCGAATCATGAGCGCACCAACGTTACCGTCGGGTTACGACCCACATGCGGCACCCCGAACGCGGGACCGGATCAGACGTCGGCGGTGGCGCGGCGTTGGCGCAAGAAGCCCTCGATGAACATGTCGAGGTCACCATCGAGAACGCCTTGCACGTTGCTGGTCTCGACCTCGGTACGCAGGTCTTTCACCATTTGATACGGCTGTAGCACGTAGCTCCGGATCTGACTGCCCCAGCCAACCTGGGCCTGCTTGCCGGCGATCTCGTCGAGTTCGGCCTGGCGATCCTCTTCGGCTTTGGCCGCGATCATCGCCGTGAGTCGACCCATCGCCCGCTCGCGGTTCTGCAGCTGGCTGCGCTCCTCCTGGGAGCTGGCGACCAGGCCGGTCGGCTCGTGGATCAACCGGACTGCCGACGACGTTTTGTTCACGTGCTGGCCACCGGCACCAGAGGCGCGGAACACTTCCATGCGGATGTCGGACTCGTCGACATCGATGTCGACATCGTCGAGCAGCGGCCACACTTGGACAGCGGCGAATGACGTCTGCCGCCGACCCTGATTGTCGAACGGGCTGATCCGCACGAGGCGGTGCGTTCCTCGCTCCGCCGACATCAGCCCGTAGGCGTAGCGACCAGAGATGGTCACTTCGGCCGACATGATCCCGGCTTCTTGGCCCTCGGACACTCCGTTCAGACTGATGGCAAAGCCGCGGCGTTCACACCACCGTTCGTACATCCGCAGCAACATCTCAGAAAAGTCCTGGGCGTCGACGCCGCCGTCTTTGGCGTTGATCTGCACGATGCAATCGGCGCCGTCGTGCTCGCCGGTGAAGAGGCTCCGAAGCTCGAGCTGGTCGAGCTGCTCACCGATCGCGTCGATCCCTGCTTCGATCTCGGGCTCTTGGCTCTCGTCGCCCTCGTCGCGGGCCAACTCGTGGAGCACCTCGACGTCGCCGATCTGCTCGCTGAGCTGGTCGTAGATCTCGAGGTCGTCTTTGATGTCGGCGTACTCGCGGTTGAGTTTCTTGGCGCGCTCCTGGTCGTCCCACAAGCCGGGCTCGGCGATCTCGGCTTCGAGGACCGCGAACCGTTCGCGATTGTCGGCAACGCTGAGGTATTCGGCCGCTTCGTCGCGTCGTCGTTCGAGATCGCGCAGATCCGGGCTGAAGTCACGCATCGGTCAGCGAGACGATCACGCCGCGCCGTGGCATTGCTTGAACTTCTTGCCCGACCCACACGGGCACGGCGCATTGCGCGGGGTCTTGGAGAAGTCGTCCTTGACGACGGTCTTCGGCTTGGCCGGCACCTGTTGGGCAGGAGCCGCCTCGGCGGGAAGGTCGCCATCGGCTACCGCGGCGCGTGCGGCGTCGGCGAAGCCGCTGCGCTCCACGTCGTCGGACGAGCTGGTCTGCACGTTCTGCACTGCCGGCGTCGCGCCGCCAGCGGGGGTACCACCGATCGCCGGACCTGCACCATTGCCCTCGCCGGCAGCACCATCGCCGAGCGGCTGGTTCTGGACCACGCGCACGTTCATCACGTACTTCACGAAGTCTTGGGCGATGCCGGTCATCATCGACCCGAACATCTCGAAACCCTCGCGCTGCCACTCGGTGAGCGGGTCCTTCTGGCCCATCGCCCGGAGGTTGATGCCGCCTTGCAGGTAATCCATCTCTTCGAGGTGCTCGCGCCACCGCTGGTCGATGATCCGCAGCATCACCTGGCGCTCGACCTGCCGCATCACCTCGGTGCCGAGTTCTTCCTCGCGTCGCTCGTAGTGGGCGGTGGCGTCGGCCATCAGCAGGTCGTAGATCTCGTCGCTGTCGGCGCACTGCGCCAGCTGATCGACCGTGATCGAGTTCGGCCAGTACAGGGCAAGTTCTTTGTCGAGTCCGTCGAGGTCCCACTCGTCGCTGGCCACCGATGCACAGTGAGTGGAAATCAAGCTGTCGACCGCGTCGGCGAGGTACTCCATCGCCGCAGCCTTCAAGTCCTCGCCGTCGAGAATCTGATCGCGGCGCTGGTAGATGACCTTGCGCTGCTCGTTCATCACCTCGTCGTATTTGAGAACGTTCTTGCGGATCTCAGCGTTCTTGGTCTCGACGGTGGTTTGGGCACGTTCGATGGCTTTGGTCACCATCTTCGCTTCGATCGCTTCGTCGTCGGGCAGCGTCCGGCCCATCACGTAGTTGAGCGCGCCGGTGGCGAAGAGGCGCATCAGGTCGTCGTCGAGGCTGAGGAAGAAGCGACTCTCGCCGGGATCGCCCTGGCGGCCCGAGCGGCCGCGCAGCTGGTTGTCGATCCGTCGGCTGTCGTGACGCTCCGAGCCGATCACGTAGAGGCCGCCGCTGTCGCGGACGTGACCGCCTTCGGCGTCGCATTGCGCCTCGTACTCGCTCAGTAGGTCGTCGTAACGGGCCAGCGCCTTGGCGCGTTCTTCGCGGAAGTCGTCGGGCATCTCGTCGAGCGCCACCGGGAGCTCGAACTCGTCGACGAGCAGGCCCTCGTCGAAGCCCTCCTTCAACACGTCGTGGCGGGCGAGTCCCTCCGGGTTGCCACCGAGCTTGATGTCGACGCCGCGCCCCGCCATGTTCGTAGCCACCGTGACGGCGCCGAGGCGCCCGGCCTGAGTGACGATGTCGGCCTCGCGGGTGTGCTGTTTGGCGTTGAGCACCTCGTGGGGAATGCCGCGCTGGTCGAGCATGCGCCCGAGGATCTCGGAGCGACCCACGCTGGCCGTGCCGATGAGGATCGGTTGGCCCGCTTCGTGGCGCGGCTCGACATCGTCGATGATCGCGTTGAACTTGGCCTCTTCGGACTTGTAGATCAGGTCGGGCTGGTCGACGCGTGCAATCTCCCGGTTGGTCGGGATCGGCACCACACCCAGGCCGTAGGTGTTCATCAACTCTGCGGCCTCGGTCTGCGCCGTACCGGTCATGCCCGACAACTTTTCGTACATGCGGAAATAGTTCTGCAAGGTGATCGTGGCGAGGGTTTGGTTCTCCTCTTTGATCTTCACACCCTCTTTGGCCTCGACCGCCTGATGGATGCCCTCTGACCACCGGCGACCGTCGAGGATGCGACCAGTGAACTCGTCGACGATCTTCACCTCGCCGCCCTGCACGATGTAGTCCTTGTCGCGCTTGTACAGCTCCTTGGCCTTGAGCGCCACCGAGAACTGATGCACGAGATTGGCCTGTACGTTGTCGTACAGATTGTCGACGTCGAGCGCCTTCTCAACTTTGGCGATGCCCTCCTCGAGCGGCACGACGACGCGTTTGTCTTCTTCGACCTCGTAGTCCTCATCGCGGCGCAACGAGCGGACGATCGATGCAAAGCGGTAGTACAGCTTGGCTGCGTCGGCCACGCGTCCGGAGATGATCAACGGGGTACGCGCCTCGTCGATGAGGATCGAGTCGACCTCGTCGACGATGCAGAAGTTGTGGCCCCGCTGCACCTTGTCGTCGAGCTTCGGCGCCATGTTGTCGCGCAAGTAGTCGAAGCCCATCTCGTTGTTGGTGCCGTAGGTGATGTCGGCGCCGTAACTGCGCCGCTTCTCCGCAGGCGTGTGCTGATGACCAGGGACGACCACGCCCACCGACAACCCGAGCCACCGGTGAATCTGGCCCATCCACTCCGCGTCGCGGCGCACGAGGTAGTCGTTGACCGTCACCTGGTGAACGCCCTTGCCGGACAGCGCGTTGAGGTACACCGGAAGCGTGGAGACCAGCGTCTTGCCCTCGCCGGTCTTCATCTCCGCAACCCAGCCGAAATGCATCGCCGCGCCGCCCATCAACTGGACGTCGTAGTGCCGCTGACCGATCGTGCGGCGTGCCGCCTCGCGGCACACGGCGAAGGCCTCGACCAACAGGTCGTCGAGGTTGGCGCCGTTGTCGAGGCGCTGACGAAACTCGTCGGTCTTGGCTCGGAGCGCGTCGTCAGAGAGCGCTTCGATCTGAGGTTCGAGTGCGTTGATGTCCGGGACGATGCCCTGGAGGGCCTTGAGCTTCTTGCCCTCGCCGGCGCGCAGAATGCGGTCGAGAATGCCCATGAGACCACCCAGCCTACCGGCGTGGTGCGCCTGGCCAGAGCGCTAGGCCACCGCCCGGAGATGGGCGCGACGGGCGGGCTGACGGCGCTCTGCGGCGGCCACTGGCGCCGGCGTGGCCGCAACGGCGCAGGTGCGCACCCACCCGGCGCCAGCGGCCTCGAGCGCCGCCGTGGCGGCGCGCAAGGTGGCGCCGGTGGTGACCACGTCGTCGATCACCAGCACGGTGCGCCCGGCAACACGTGGGTGGGCACGAAAGTGGACCCCGTCGAGTCGCTGGCGCCGGCTGCGCCCGGTTTGTGTCGGTTCGTCGCTGCGCTGCAGCAGGGGGCGCACCGGACGACCGAGCTGACGAGCGACGTAGCGCGCCAGCATCTCACCTTGATCGAAGCCCCGTTCACGTCGCCGGCGGCGTGATGTCGGGGCCCACGTGACGACATCGATCCGGCCGAGGTCGCCCGAGACGAGCAGTCGGTTGACGATGCACCCGGCCAGGTGGCGGGCGACCTGACGGCGGTTGCGGTACTTGAATCCGAGCAGGACATCGCGTGCTCGTCCGGTGTAGGCCATGGCCGCCTCGACACCCGCCGCCGTGGTCAGCGGAACCCTGGTGGAGAGGGCAAATCGGCAGGTGGTGCAGATGGGGGCACCCGGCGTATCGCACCCGGCACAACGCGTGGTGAAGATCATGCTGCCCACTCTGACGAGGGGGTGTCACACCGCCGCGCGGCAGCGTCGGATGACCGGATCGACGCCCAGAATTCGGGTCGTGCCGAGTCGTCAGGCGGGAGCGCCGGCGCTCGACGCGTTCGTCGACGACATGCCGACCGGGGTCGACAGCGCCACGGAGTCATCCACATCGGGATGGTGACATGCGACGAAGTGATCGGCGTCGCCGACTCTGCGCAACTTGGGTTCTTCCTGCCGGCACCGATCGTCGGCTTTCAGACACCGCGGATGGAATCTGCACCCCGACGGGGGGTTCACCGGCGACGGTGGCTCGCCTTCGATCGCACCTCTGCTGTGATCGGCATCGGGATCCGGCTCCGGGATCGACGCCATCAACACGTTCGTGTAGGGGTGCGCGGGGCGGGCGTACAGCTCGTCGCTTCCCGCGACCTCGCACAGCTTCCCGAGATACATCACCGCAACCCGATCGCTCACGTTCTTGACGACGGCCAGGTCGTGGGCGATGAACACCATGGTCAGGCCATACTGCGCCTTGAGGTCTTGCAGCAGGTTGATCACCTGGGCCTGCACGCTGACGTCGAGCGCCGACACCGGTTCGTCGCAGATGATCAGCGTGGGATCGAGTACGAGCGCGCGGGCAACGGAGATTCGCTGGCACTGTCCGCCGGAGAACTGGTGCGGCCGGCTCTCCTCAGCGCGTTGCGGATCGATGCCGACCGACTCGAGTATTTCGTCGACGATCCTTTGCCGCTCGTCGTCGGTGCCCCGTTTCCAGATGTCGAGCGGCTCACGCACGCTGTCGCGCACGGCACGACGGGGATTCAGCGACGAGATCGGGTCCTGGAAGATCATTTGGACCCGAGTGCGCGCCTCGCGCAGCTCGTTGCCGTTCATCGACGTCAATTCCGAACCCTCGAACACGATCGACCCAGAGGTGGGACGCGGCACCTGCATCACCGCGCGTCCGGTGGTCGACTTGCCACAGCCCGACTCGCCGACGATGCCGAGGGTCTCCCCGCGCAGCACATCGAAGCTGATCCCCGACACCGCCTTGACCGACACACCTCGCCCGACGGGGAACTCGACGACGAGGTCCCGCACGTCGAGCACGCGGTCTCCGTCGCGGAGATGTGCGTCGCCGGTTCCGGCCATTAGAGCGCAGCTCCGACCGCCGGCGCCGTACCAGACGTCAGCTCGGCCTCACGCTCCCGAAACTCCGGCGAGCCGACTGGATACCAGCAGGCGTAGCGGTGCTCGGCGTGCTCGGCGGCGACGAGCGGTGGCTCCTCGACGTGGCACTTGTCGCGGGCATACGCGCAGCGCGGGGCAAAGCGGCAGCCCGCCGGCGGGTTGACCAGGTCGGGCGGCCGACCCGGGATCGTCCGCAGTCGTGTATGACTCGGCTCTTCGAGCTTCGGGATCGACTGCATCAGCGACTTGGTGTAGGGCATCTTCATGTTGGCGAAGAGTTCACGGGTGGGTGCGTACTCCACGAGGCGACCGCCGTACATCACCGCGATCGCATCGGTGTGACCGGCGACGACGCCGAGGTCGTGAGTGACGAGGATCACCGACATGTTGCGGTCACGTCGTTGCTCGCCGATCAGCTCGAGGATTTGCGCCTGGACGGTCACATCGAGCGCGGTCGTCGGTTCGTCGGCAAACAACAGCGTCGGTCCGCAGGCCAGCGCGATGGCGATCATGACGCGCTGGCGCATGCCCCCGGACAACTCGTGCGGGTACTGCTTGAGGCGTTTCTCGGGCTCCGGGATGTGGACATCACGCAACAACTGCAGCGCCGTCGCACGAGCGTTGTTCCGATCCATCTGCAGGTGCAGGCGCAACGGCTCGGTGATCTGCTTGCCGATCTTCATCACCGGGTTGAGCGAGTTGAGCGGGTTCTGGAAGACCATCGACATCTCGGCGCCCCAGATGTGGCGCATCTGCTTCGGGCCCAACCCGACGATCTCTGCTCCGGCGAAACGGACTGAACCCGACCGCACGACGTTGGTCGTCGGGAGCAGTCCCATGATCGACCGGGACAACACGGTCTTGCCCGAGCCGGACTCGCCCACGACACCGAGCGCTTCCCCGCGGCGGACGGTCAGCGTGACGCCATCGACGGCGCGCACCAGGCCACGTTCGGTCTTGAACGAGGTGGCCAGGTCCTCGATCTCCAGCAACGGCACATCGGTCGTGGTGCGGGAAATGCCGAGATGTGCTTGAACCGCGTCGTTGGCGTCGTTCACAACCCGACTTCCTTTACGTCGAAGTACGACCGAATCCGGTCGCCGGCAAAGTTCAGCGACAACACGGTGAGGAACAGCACCAAGATCGGAGCGAGGGCGATCCACGGGGACTCGCGCAAGTCGCGAGTCCCGGATCCGAACAAGATGAGCTTGCCCCACGTGGAGCCCTTCTCGACCGACAATCCGAGAAACGCCAGGCCGCCCTCGGCAACGACCGCCACCGCCATGCCGAGCAGCGCCAACGCGCCCATCGGGATCACCACGTTGGGCAACAACTCACGCACGATGATCCGCGGATGGCGGGCGCCGAGCGTTGTGGCCGCCAACACGAACTCACGGTCGGCAAAGGAGATCGTGGTCGCCCGCGACACCCGACCGACCGGGGCGACGCTCAAGATCCCGAGCACGATCGAAATCGTGACGAGGTTGCGATCGAGGAGGCTGGTCATCAGGATCGCCAGAATCAGCGCCGGGAACGACAACAGCACCACGAACACGAACGACACCGCGCGGTCCCATGTGCCACGGAAGTATCCGGCGAACATCCCGAACGATCCACCGATCACCATCCCGAACGCAATCGCCGCAAAACCCACGGTCAACGAGATACGGGCGCCCCAGATGGTGCGGCTGAACATGTCACGGGCGTCTTGATCCGAGCCGAACCAGAATTCGCTCGACGGCGCATACGGCGGCGGCTCGCCCGGAATGATCAAGTTGGCGTCGGGATCCTTGATCGGCAACCACGGGGCGAGGATTGCTGCGCCGACGATCACGACGAGCCAGGTCACACTGACCCAAAAGCCAAATCCGAGTCGGCGCTTGATCGGCGCTTCATCGGCCGGGTCGTCGGCAAACGTGGACGCGCCCGCGATGCGCGGCGCCAGCGACGTCGCGGCCTCGTCGAGTTCTGGTTCGTCAGTGCTCGCGGTCATGCTGAACGCACCCGTGGGTCGATCATCGAATAAATCACATCTACGAGCAGGTTGAGGAACACGAAGGCAGCGGAGATCAACACCACGATGGCCAGCACCACCGGGAAGTCCTCACGCAGGATCGCCTCGACGATCGCCCGTCCCAGCCCTGGAATCAGGAACACGTTCTCCACGATGAGCGCCCCACCGATGAGTGCACCGGTGTTGATCGCGAAGATCGTGACGAACGAGAACAACGACGGCCGCAGTGCGTGTTTGAACAGCACCCCCTTGCGCGAGACCCCCTTGGCCCGCGCCGTGAGGATGAAGTCCTCCTGCAGCGTCGTGATCAGGTCGGTCCGCAAGAGCCGCTGATACACCGCAGCAGCCGGCAACGCCAGCGTCAACGCTGGCAAGACGAGTTGATACATCCTCGACCAGTACGGGTCGTTGGCGATGAACGCCTGGGGGAACAGCTCCCAACGGATCGAGAACAAGTACTTGAGGATCACCGCAAGCGCGAAGTTTGGCAGCGCAATCAGCAAGAACGTCGTGAACGTCGACGCCTTGTCGACCGGCTTGTTCGCTCGCGATGCCGAGAACAGCGCCCACGGCACCGAGATGATCACCGCCATCAACTGCGCCATGATCAGGAGCGACACCGTGCGTGGCAATCGCTCCCAGATCAGGTCGGATACGGGTGGCTGACCGTCCTCGCTGAACTGCACCCCGAAGTCCCCGGTGACGAAGTCGCCCAGCCAGAGGGCGTAACGCACCGGCAGTGGCCGATCCAGGTTGTACTCCTGTTCGGCCGCCTCGATCAGCTCGAGGCTTGCCGGATTGTCACGATCCTCTGCAACTGGACCGAGGATGTTGAACAGCGGATCGCCGAGGAGATTCATCGCCATGAAGGTGAGCGCGCTCACCACGAGCAACAGCAGGATCGCCGTTGCGAGTCGCTGAACCCAGAACCTCATTCGATCACCGATCAACTACCTCCTCGGGGACTCCGTGTTCGATCAGCCGGCGAACCAGACCGACGAGTGCCAGGTTCGCCCGTTGGTCACGCAGCGCAGCAGCGTTCCGTCCGGCGCCACGCGATCGCACACACCACGAACGTTCTCAGCGAACGCGTTGTCCCAGGTGGTGTGGACCAGGAAGATGTAGGCGAACGAGTCGTTGATCAGCTGCGACACCTGCTGGTAGAGGCCGGCACGCACATCGGGGTCGGTCTCGTTCTGCGCCTGGAGCAGCAGTGCATCACGCTCCGGGTCGCAGAACTTCGGCCAGTTCAACGAGATTCCGCCGATCGTGCGGCACTCCAACCACACGTTGTCGAGCGCCGGATCGACACCGCCGAACTGGCGCCAGGTGACCACGTTGTATTGCCCGGTCGCTGTCTGGCTGATGTGCTCGTCCTGCGGGAGTTCATCGAAGGTCACGTTGAACGCCGCGCTCCAGCCTTCGTCGAGCAGCTCGGCGATCCGGGTCTGAATCACCGAGGGCCCAGACCACTGCAGCTCCGTGTTGATCTTGCCATCGGTGCAATTGTCCGGGAATTCGCCGCAGTACTCAGCTGCGAGCGCGACCGCCGCGTCGGGGTCGTCGCCGACCTGCACCACGTCGGGGTTGTAGAACGGGCTCTCCGGAATGAACGCCTGGTCTGCCCCACGCGAGACACCGAGTCCGATCAGGTTGCGGTAGTTCTCAAGCGGGGTTGCCAGCGCCAACGCTTGGCGGGCACGGATGTCGTCGAACGGCGGAACCTCGGTGTTGATCATCGCGAACGATTCTTCACCGGTTTCGTCGACGACGTTCTGAATCGAGTCGTCGCTCGTCAGGTCGGCGACCGAGGCCGGGTTCGACGTCTGCAGTGCGTCGAGCTCGCCTTGGAACAGCAGGTCGACTCGGGTGTCCGGGTCGGTCACCGGCACGAACTCGATGCCGTCGAGGAACACCTCACCGTTCCACCACTCGTCGTTACGCACGAAGGCCGTGACCGAGTCGGCGTTGCGCGACTCGAAGATGAATGGCCCCGTACCCACGGGCGCCTGGTTGAGCGACGGATCCTCGAGGGCTGCTGCGAGCCAGGTCGGCGAGGCGATCATTCCGAGCTGCCCGGCCAGCGCGCCTGGGAACTGGGCGTTGGCGTCGAGCAGGTTGTACTGAATTGTCAGCTCATCGATGATCTCGGTCGCGCCCGTCTCGGGGTAGTACGGCCGAACAGCGAGACCAACCAGTGGGTCGGCGCGCTGGGTCTCGAAGTTGACCTGCACCGCTTCCGCGTTGAGCGGCGTGCCGTCGTGGAAGACGATGCCTTCGCGCAGCGTGACCTGCCACGTCGTGTTCGTGTCGTCGACAGGCTCGACGCTTTCGGCCAGGTACGGGACGGCGGTGGTGCCCTCTGCGGGCCACGCGGTGAGGTTGTCGAACACCGCGTTGCCCATCATCAGGCCGGGCGACGACAACGCCGACGTGGTCGGGTTGATGCCGTCGACGTCGGCCTCGAGGCCGTACCGCAGCGTGCCGCCCTGCACCGGGTCGGTGTTTTCCTCGACGACGTCCTCTTCGATTTCGCCCTCGACGATCTCGCCCTCACCGGCCGTGTCCTCGGTGGCGTCATCGCCGCCGTCGTCGCCACCGTCGTCGGCGCCGTCATCGGCACCATCTTCTTCGGCGGGAGCCGTCGTCTCGGAAGTCGCGGCGGTGGTGTCGCTGCTGTCTCCGTCGTCGTCACCCCCTCCGCACGCTGCCGCTACGAGCGCGAGCGCTGCGAAGAAAGCGGCGAGCTTGGAAGCGCGGCCGGTAGTTCGAGACGACATTGGTTCCCCCTAACTCGAGCGGGCACCAGGTGTGCCCGCAGTCACATTGCGAGGTGATGTTAGCCGTACGCGCGCGGGTCGGGAAATCGGGGCGCACATCGATGGGAATCGCCCGTCGACGTGCTGTGACGGGGGCTCGTGCAGCCGATGTCGACGTCAGTAGCGGTAGTGCTCGGGCTTGTACGGGCCCGCCGGATCGAGGTCGAGGTACTCGGCCTGTTCGTCGCTGAGCTGGGTCAGCTTCACACCGAGCGCGTCGAGGTGCAGCCGTGCGACCTTCTCGTCGAGGTGCTTCGGCAGCACGTACACGCCGAGCGGATAGCGCTCGGGATGGTTGAACAGCTCGATCTGAGCGATCACCTGGTTGGCGAACGAGCACGACATGACGAAGCTCGGGTGGCCGGTGGCGCAGCCGAGGTTCACCAGGCGACCTTCGGCGAGGACGATGATCTGGCTGCCGCCGGCGGCGTTCGCCTCCGGGAACGTCCACACGTCGGTGCCCGGCTTGAGCTCGTCGCGCACGGCTCCGGAGCGGGCGAGACCGGCCATGTCGATCTCGTTGTCGAAGTGGCCGATGTTGCAGACGATCGCATTGTGCTTCATCCGCTGCATGTGATCGATCGTGATGATGTCGGCGTTGCCGGTGGCCGACACGAAGATGTCGGCGGTGTCGACCACATCTTCGAGGGGCAACACCTGGATGCCCTCCATCGCCGCCTGCAGCGCGTTGATCGGGTCGATCTCGGTCACGATCACACGCGCACCCTGGCCCTGGAGCGACTGCACGCAGCCCTTGCCGACATCGCCGTATCCACACACGACTGCTGTCTTGCCGCCGATCATCACGTCGGTGGCACGACTGATCGAGTCGACCAGCGAGTGCCGACAGCCGTACAGGTTGTCGAACTTCGACTTGGTCACCGAGTCGTTGACGTTGATCGCTGGGAACAGCAACTCACCGTCGTCCATCATCTTGTACAGCCGCTTGACGCCGGTGGTCGTCTCCTCGGTGACCCCGCGGATCCCCGCCGCCATACGCGTCCACTTGCCCGGATCAGACTTGAGCGAGCGCTGCAACAGGCCCAACACGATGGCCAACTCGGGGTTCGACGCCTCGGTCGGATCGGGTACTTCCCCGGCCTTCTCGTACTCGACGCCCTTGTGCAGCAGCAGCGTGGCATCGCCACCGTCGTCGAGGATCATGTTGGCGCCGTCGCTGTCGGGCCACGTCATCATCTGCTCGGTGCACCACCAGTATTCCTCCAGCGTTTCACCCTTCCAGGCGAACACCGGCACACCCTGTGGGTCCTCCGGCGTCCCCTCGCGACCAACAACAGCCGCTGCGGCCGCGTGATCCTGCGTGGAGAAGATGTTGCAGCTGGCCCAGCGCACCTCAGCACCGAGGGTGGTCAGCGTCTCGATGAGCACTGCGGTCTGCACGGTCATGTGCAACGACCCGGAGATGCGTGCGCCGGCGAGCGGCTTGGACTCGCCGTACTCGGCGCGCAGGGCCATCAGCCCTGGCATCTCGTGTTCGGCGAGGATCATCTCCTTGCGGCCGAACGGGGCCATCGACAGGTCGGCGACGCGAAAGTCGCGAGTGGCGGCCAGGGTGGACGTTGACGTCGGGGTGGACATGACGGACCTCACCATCTCTCCGGCGCACGCGGCGCGGAGACGTTCTCGTAGCGGTTGCGGCCCGGGCCGGGGCCTTCAGGCACCGATCAGATCAGCCCGGAGGGCTCTTTAGTGTACGCGACTCAGCGACACCAACCCCGAAATAGTGTCGAATTCCGGCGCGATGCGCCGGGAATCGACAGGATTTGTGCGTCAATCGTCGAGGACGACGGCGTAGACGTCGAGGAGGTAGTGGATGCTGCCGTTGTGGTTGTACATCCGCACCACATACGGATCATCACCGGCCTCGTTCGTGCCGTAGCTCAACAGCGTCATGTTCGGCACGTTCTCGCCTTCGGGCACGTTGATGATCGACGTCTCGCTCCGCTCGGTCCCGCCCGGGTAGGCGGAGATGAACGTCGTGACGGGCACTGTGGCGAACAGCCGCTCGAGACCCGTGCCGGTGACGTTGCCGATCAGTGCCTGTTGGTTGCCGACGGGGATCGACGCCCCGCCTGACGGCATCGTGACCGACTCGGCGAAGGCCTTGAAGCTCCAGTCTTCAGCGCTGCCGAAACCGAGCGGCACGTTGCCGAATGCAGCGTCGCGGGTATCGAATGCACGGAACGGAGCGTCGAGCGGGATGATGCGACCCTCGCGCGTGTCGACCGAAGCGCCGGTTTCGAGGTAGCCGAGCACATCGATCGCAAAGTGGATGTTGCCGTTGCGGTTCTTCACATGAATCTGGCCATCGGGACCGATGGGCACGATGGCCAAGTTGGCCTTCACGAGGCCCGGAATCACGTTGATGTTCGATGTCGACGCCTGCGTACCGGCGGGTAGCGGAGTGGGTGTGACCGCGAGGTTCGTGTTGGCGCTTCCCGGCTCGCGGTTGATCGCCGTGAGGTTGATCATCACGCCGGTGATCGACGTCCGGTCGGGAACGACGTCGGCCTGCTCGGGCGAATCGGCGCCGCGCACCGGCACTGCGCGCGAGCTGTCAGGCCCCAGAGCCCCGCCAGTCTGGCGACTGTCGTAGATGCGACCGGGGCCCGCAGTGATCAGCCGGGCCCCCCGATCGTCGTTGTTCGAGGTGGAGATCCAGCCGAACACATCGATCGCCACGTTGGCGGTGCCCGCACCCGACGGCGTGGTCAACCGCACCGTGGCGGTGCCATCGTTGCCCACACCGGCGATCGCCAGGTTCGGGGTGTTTCGACCGGGGAGATAGTTGACCAACGAGGACTCGCCGGCGCCGCCATCGGCGAGGCCGGTCGGGAAGATCGTGAGCGAGCCGCGACGCGAGGCGTCGGCGACGGTGACGTTGACGACGACGGCCAGCACGTCGCCGGCATCGGCGGGGATGCCGCCCTCACCGAGCAACTGCACAGTGAACTCGCTGCCGCCCGGCGACGTCGCTTTGGGACCGACCGCCGAGTTGATGCCAGGCGCACGGTTGTCGAAGATCCGCTCCGGCGAAAGGGGGTGGTACTCGCCACCGGCGCAGAGCGTGGCGCACGCCACAGGGGCACCTGCGGTCGGCGAGCCACCGGGCGCAGCCACGGCCACGCCCACACCGAGCAGGGCCACCGCAAGCAGGGCGCGGGACGTTCGCTTGAAACTCATCGAGCGCATCGTAACCTCTTCGACATACAAATTTGGGGCGCTTGCACACACGTTCCCGGTGCGTTTCCAGAATCTTCGGCACTCCGTCAAGCGACCTTGAGTCGAACATCACCGAGCGTGGTGACAACGCGCAGATCACCGCTGACCGGCGGCGCGCGACGCGTCGCAGTCGGGCGCTACGGACTACCGACCCGGATCGAACGTCGGTAACACGTTGCGCTCCGCGACGAGTGCCATCAAGCGTTCGTGTTCAGCGTCGTCGACCGTCGCCGCCTCGTCGATCAGCATCACCGGAATGTCATCGTCGATCCGGTAGCTGCGCCGGAGCCGCGGGTTGTACAGCAGAGCCTCGGGCTCGAGGTAGTACAGCGGACCCTTGTCATCGGGACACGCGAGGATCTCGAGCAACTGTGGAGCGAGGGCCATGCGCCGAGCCTATGCCCAGCGCCGTCAGATCGTGGCGGCGACGATCGCCAATACCTCGGCGACTCGCTCGTCGCAGGCCCCGCGGTCGGCCGCCTCTAGGTTGAGGCGTAGAAGGGGTTCGGTGTTCGACGGCCGAAGGTTGAACCACCAATCGCCCGCATCGACGGTGAGGCCGTCGAGGCGATCCTGGGCACACGTGTCGTACGCCGCACTCACCCGCTCGATCACGCCGGCGGCGTCGGCAACTTCGGTGTTGATCTCGCCACTCGAGCTGTAGCGCTCGAACTGCGTGCGCAACGTCGACAGCGGTTGGCCGCTGCGACTCATCTCGGCGAGCACGAGCATCGATGCGATCAGTCCGCTGTCTGCGTTGTAGTTGTCGGCGAAGTAGTAGTGCGCCGAGTGCTCACCACCGAACACGGCTCCCGATTCGGCCATCGTCTGCTTGATGAACGAGTGACCGACCTTGGTGCGCACCGGTGTGCCGCCGAGTTCGCGAACCACGTCGGGCACCGCCTTGGAGCAGATCAGGTTGTGCAGAATCGTTGCCCCGGGCCGCTCACGAAGCGTTGCTGCGGCGAGTATCGCCGTGGTCGTCGACCCGCTCAGCCCGGCACCGGTCTCGTCGACGACGAACACTCGATCAGCGTCGCCGTCGAAGGCCAGTCCGACATCGAACCCGCCAGCGACCACGCGGGCACGCAGGTCGCGCTGGTTCGCCGGCTGCAGCGGATCTGCTGGATGGTTGGGGAACGTGCCGTCGAGTTCCTCGTACAGCACCTCGAGCTTCACGTCGAGCCGCTCGAACACCGCAGGCACGACCAAACCGCCCATGCCGTTGGCGGTATCGGCGACCACCCGTAGCGGAGCGATCGCCGACGGATCGATGAACGAAAGAACGTGATCGACAAATCCGTCGAGCACGTCGTGACGCTCCGTTCGCACCCCGGCGGTCGCGGCGGGCTCGGGGGCGTCACCGTCGAGCACCCGCTGGGCGACCGACTTGATTTCATCGAGTCCCGTGTCGGCACCCACCGGACGGGCGCCGCTGAAGCACAGCTTGACGCCGTTGTACCCCGCCGGATTGTGCGACGCGGTGAACATCGCGCCCGGCGCGGCGTAGCGTCCGGACGCGAAATACATCATGTCGGTCGACGCCAGGCCGATGTCGACGGCCGAGCGACCATAGGCGAGCAACCCATCGGTGAATGCCGCCACGAGGCGCTCGCCCGATGGACGCATGTCACGAGCGACGATCACTCGATCGGTCGTTGGCTCACGATCGTGCAGCAGCGTCGCGAATCCCACCCCGAGCGCATGCGCGACGCGTTCATCGAATTGATCCGGGACCGTGCCGCGGACGTCGTAGGCCTTGACGATCTGATCGAGCACCGACATGCGGCGCGAGAGGCTACCGGCGACGTCCCGCAGGCCGCCCGACGAACATCACGTTCTGACGATCACGATACGGCGAAACGCGCCGATACCAGGTCAGGGGTCGGATCCGCGCGGTTCCCTGAGGTGGTCGGTGTCCGGTCCGGTCTCGGTAGCGATGTCCGCGTCCAGGTCGACTGGCAGCGGAGCGCCAATCTCCGGCGTTGGATCGTCAGCGGGAACACTGCCCGCGCCGACCGGATCGTCGACGACGAGCGCATCGGTGACGTCATGAGCGGCACCAATGCCGGGGCCTCCGAGGTCGACGGATTGGCGGTCTTCGTCAGGATCCGTGGGCGGCGGGCCGAAGTACGGCCGCTCCGCGGGATACGCGACGTCACCTTGGCGTCGCCACAAGAAACACAAACCGATGCCGATGGCGGTGAGCGCGTAGAAGAACCAGTCGAGTGGGGTCCGGCTATAGGTCAACACCACCTCTTCGCTGGTCGGCACCACCACCATGTGGTTGGGCGACACGCGATACGGCCCCTCGGCGCCCTCGACCTGCCAGTTCGGGAAGTAGCTGACCCGCACCAGCACCGGTACACCCACCTGATCGACGGTGAAACGCACCGACTGCTGCTCGATCTCGACGTCGGTCACGTTCACCTCGGGCAACGGGACCGCCTCGATCGCTTCGGTTGGGAGCACATAGTCAACATTGCGGCTGCGCTCGTCTGGTTCACCGATGCGTGCATCGAGGTCGATCTCGACGTCGACGCGCTGCCACGCCTCGGGCCCGTCGTCGGCCGGAATCGCGGGCCAGTCGTCGCGCCGTTGGAACCACGACGTGCCCAGCTCGAGATTGCGCTCGCGGGGATCGCCGCTGCGATGATTGACCACCACCGGCTGCACGGTCAGCGGCTCGACGATGCTCGCGCTGGTCAGCTCGTAGATGTCCCACGGACCCGAGGTGGTGACGTACACCAGCTCGTCCTGCGCGCCGGCTTCCTCCTTGGCCGCATCGGTACGCACCATCAGATAGCGCACACCGAGGTCGTGCATGTGCTGCACTCCGACCTCGGCATCATTGTTCGTGTACCGCAATTGACGAACCGGGTTCGAGGAACTCTCCGAGATCGCCGCCGCCGTGAGGAAGTGATACGGCGTCGTCCCGGAGGCCTCGAAGAACAGGCCTTCCATCGAACCGATACAGCCGT
This sequence comes from Actinomycetota bacterium, assembly GCA_039194665.1. Taxonomy (GTDB): domain Bacteria; phylum Actinomycetota; class Acidimicrobiia; order Acidimicrobiales; family Ilumatobacteraceae; genus JABSQH01. The sequence continues at coordinate 3,833 of JBCCVW010000009.1, read as the reverse complement.
CGGTCCAGTGCGGGAGGAGCATCAACGCCATCGTCGTGCCGTACTGACCGTTGTCGCTGTTGTTCTCCCAAATCGCTCGCCCGCAGCCGCGATCTTCGCCGATCTCACCCATCGTCGACACGACGTCGTAGTACTCGGGGTACGCCGGTTTGTTCTCGTAACCAGTGAAGTTGTATCTGGCCCAGCCATCGGCGACCGCACGCCCTGCGTCGGGTGTCTTGCGGAATGGTCCCCACGCGTACACCGACGTGTCGCCGTCGGTCCGGCGACCGTCGAAGGGCAGCGTCTCGTACATCCAGCCGAACACGACGAGTGCCGACAGGGTGATCAGGCCGGCAGCGACCGCGTTCTCGTAGGTGTTCATCCGTTGCGACGCCAGACGTCCGCGGGCGGCGTTGACGATCCAGGTGATGAGCTCGAGCGCGCCGATCACCATCAGCAGATACCGCATCAAGTACAAGAACGGCAACAGCCGAGGGTTCCACAGCAGTCCGATCACTGGAAGGCTGTCGCGGGTGATGTACACCAGCCCTACCAGCACGAGGGTGATCACGCCGATCGCCGTGCCGTTCAAGTTGCGGCGCATCACCATCGCCACGAATCCAACGATTGCCAAGCCGGTGATGATGAAGTCGAGCGGCGCGGCCAGCGGGAAAAACATGTCCCAGAACGAGTCGCTCGCACCTTCGGGGCGGAACCCGTACTTCATGTCGGTCATGAACTCGTGGCCGAACAGGAATGGACCGACCCACCAGGCGGCCAACAACACCGTGGTGATGCCGGTGGTGATCGCGTACTTGAGGCGCCACCGATCGATCCAGACGAGGCAGAAGATGATCGCCGATACCGCGACGAAGATGAGAACGATGCCGTGCGACACGGCGGCAAGGGCCAACACCACTGCGGTCCACACCCGGAAGCGACCGGTACGCAGCCCGTTGGCCAACAGGCCCAGACCGACCATGGTCAAGGTCAGTGCGATCGAGAACGAGTACTCCCCGGCCATCGTCGACTTCACGTTGCCGCCGTAGATCGAGAAGCTCTCGTCGAGCAGGAAGCACACGCCGCCGACGGCGAACAGTTCGGGGATCGGATGACGGAAGTTGGCGAGCCGCCCGAACGCCCAGCAGGCCAGCGGAAACGTGACCAGGCCGGAGATCGCCACGAGTTTGAAGGCGACGCCGTAGGGCAGCAGCACGTCGAGCCCAACGATGGCCAGCGCCGGGGTGACCATGTAGAAGCGGTAGAGCGGGAGGCCGCCGTACCAATCCATGCTCCAACCAGACAGCTGGAAGTTCGGCAAGAAGTTGTCGCGCAGGAATGCCGGCGACCACACGTGGGCGCCCATGTCGCCGCCTGTGGGTGTGTTCACGTCGAAGATGAGGTCGCGGCTGCCCGACACGGGGTTGAAGTGGACGACCATCATCATCACGACGGTCATCGTCACGAGAATCGACGTGGTGACGAGCACCTCGACCACGCGCCGAGTCGTCCACGGCCGATTCCACCACGCGATCGGGCGGGCGAACACCCGGCGGGCAACACGCTGCGCCGTCGTCGGCTCGGCGGACTCGTCGTCGACCAGCTCGTCGACCACGCCGTCGCCGAGCGCGTCGGCCGGCCGGTCGAACGGTTCGATCTCGGGCGCCTCGGTGAGCGTGTCGTCAGTGGTCATGCGAGCAAGCGCAGGTGGCGTTCCCGAGAACGATCATGCGCGATCAATCATGATGGCAAAGCGAGCGGGGGCGTACACGTCACAGAACCATCAACAGGCCGGTCGCGTTGAAGCCGACGTGCGCCGTGATCGCCATCCCCAGCCGGCCCGTGTACAGCGCACACACCCCGAGAATCAGCCCGAACACGAACAGCCCAGGGAACTCCACGGGGCGAACGTGCACCAGGGCGAACACCGCAGCGACGCCGACCACGACGACGGCGTCATTGAAACGGGCGGCCAACGACCCCTGCAGCAACCCGCGGTAGAACAACTCCTCGACGAGCGGCGCGCCGACCACGACGAGCAAGAACAACACGACCAATGCGGCGCCGTCGGCGCGATCGACGAGGCTGCGCGCGTTCTGCTCGAGCCGCTCGTCGGTGAAGGTGTCGGACCACACAGCGCGCAAGGGCAGGTAGATCACCGGGACGACGACCAATTGGGCGAGGACGCCGACGCCCAGCCCGATGGCGTCGGCGGGCGCGATCTCGATGCCGTAGTCGACACGTGGATCACCCGTGCCCGCGCGATTCGAGGCCACCCACATGCCGGCCAGCTGCGCGGTCCATGCGGCAATCAGGGCAGCGGCAAGCACGCCGATCGGCGCCTCGTCAATCGGGTCGCCGCCGGTGACGGCGATGACGATCGACGACAGCACCTGGCCGGCGAGCCATGCGGCGACGAACGTGACGACTGCGGTGGCCGGGTCGATCGGCGCGGCAGACGCGACGCGGATCGGCGAGGACGGTGTGCGCCGACGGTTCGGCGGCGTCACCCGCGAGGCCCGGCGGATGGGATCGGCCACGCGTGCCGACACTACCGGCGTCGATGCGGCCTCAGACCGCGATCAATTCGCCGATGCCGCGATGCCGCCGGTCGTCGAGATGCCACCCGTGCGGCACCGACACGCGCCCGGCGTGACGCTCGCACAGATCGTACGAATGCGGGTCACGGTGTTCGCTCAACGGATCGAGCCAGGCCTGGGAACGGTCGTAGTGATACGTCAGTGTCGCTGCCGCGGTCTCCGAGCACCCGGTGCGCGAGCACTGCCGATCGTTCGTTGCCGCCAACACATCGTTGGCGATGATGCCGGTCCGCCACTGAGCCATCTGCGCAGTACGGTACGCGCACTGCAACGCCGAACGGTGGATGCTCCCCTAGCATGGAGCCATGAACGACCTGCCCCCGCCGCCGCCGCCTCCGCCGCCCGGTGCCGGACGAGGTCAACAGCGCAGCGACAAACCGCAGCGGCGCCCCGACAACTCCGACGATCGTCCGCCACAACCAAGCGGCGATGCCGACGGTTCGGGCGGCAGCCCGGGGCGCTGGCCACGGTGGACGATCTGGATCGTGATCGTCGGACTTGCGGCGGCCTTCCTGGTGCCCAGCCTGTGGCCCAGCGACGACGGCGAATCGCTCGAGTACAGCCAGTGGCGCGAGCAAGTGATCGACGGACAGATCGCGACCGCCGAAATCAACAACGGTTCGGGCCGCATCAACGGCGAGTTCGTCAACGGTGACAAGTACAACACCACCGGTCCAGGCGACGGGGCGCTGCCAGACGAGGATCGCGCGTTGTTGGAGGAGAACAACGTCACCGTGAGCTTCACGACGCCGAGCAACAACTGGTTGCTCAGCGTGTTCGGACTGATGCTGCCGGTGATGTTGATCATCGGCTTCTTCGTCTGGATGCAGCGTCGAGCGCAAGGCCAGATGGGCAACGTGATGTCGATCGGCCGCAGCAAGGCCAAGGCGTACACCACCGACCGGCCGTCGACCACCTTCGACGACATCGCCGGCTACGACGGCGTGAAGCAGGAGATCACCGAGGTCGTCGACTTCTTGCGCATGCCCGAGCGATTCGCCGAGATCGGCGCTCGTGTGCCCAAGGGCATTTTGCTCGTCGGGCCGCCTGGCACCGGCAAGACACTGTTCGCCCGGGCGGTCGCCGGTGAGGCAGGTGTGGGATTCCTGTCCGTCACGGGTTCCGACTTCATGGAGATGTTCGTCGGCGTCGGCGCCAGCCGCGTGCGCGACCTGTTCCAGCAGGCCCGCCGCATGGGTCGGGCGATCATCTTCATCGACGAGATCGACTCGATCGGCCGCAAGCGCGGCG
>JBCCVW010000008.1:0-44927 GCA_039194665.1 Actinomycetota bacterium | reverse complement strand
GCCTCGATCACCGCAGTGGGGAAGTTTCGTCGCGTCTCGGCGACCAGCCAGTCGCGATAGCTGGCCAACGGATGATCGTCGGGGATCAGCGAGGGCAGTCCGCGGGCGATGTACCGGGCGTAGAACCGCGAGCGCATGCCGGTACCCGCCAGCGGAAGCAGTCGCCACATCACGCGCTCGCGACGGGTTGCCCGCCATTCCAGCGCCGTCGCTTGGGTGACGAGCCCGGCGACCAGATCGGGATGTTGCCGGGTGAGCAGCATCGACACCGGCCCGCCCATCGAGTAGCCGATGGCAATGGTGTGGTCGACGCCAAGTTGGCGCACCACCGCGGCGGCATCGTCGGCGACTTCTTCGAGCGTGAACGGCTCGACCGTGCGCAGCCCACGCCCGTGACCGCGATGGTCGAGGGCGATGAACGACCACCGCTCGGCCAATTGTTCGTATGCGCTGAAGAACTGCAGGTCGGCCGAGGCGGTCCAGCCGTGGAGCAGCAGCAGCGTCAGACGGCTCGGATCTGGGTGTTGGTGATGACGGACAAAGAACTCCCCGCGCCCATCGATGCGGACGATCTTGGCGGGGGGTAACCAGGGCAGCTCGATGGTCACAGCAGCGAGCCTGTCATACTTCGACGCCGCTCGCAGTCGGGATGCCGGTGAACTCCTGGATCCGGACGCCGAGACGTTCCACGCCGTGGAGCAGGGCCAAGGTGTCGAGTCGCGGGTCGCCAGCGCGCACCACACCCGTCGGAACGTGGCTCGCCGCTACTGCAGGAACGAACGCCGCAGCGGTGGCCGCAGCGGTGGTACCGACCTGCTCAGCGAGGCCGACGACGAGCGCCACCCGTTCACCATCGGCGTTGGCGCCACGCACTTCCACGCGCAATGCCCCGACGCCGCCTTCGGGGTGCGGCGGACGCAACATCGGCAGCCACGCGGTGAATCGGTCGCGCCGAGTGGCCGACATACGTGCGCTGATGCGGCCGACACCGGGAAATACGTCGCGCAGCAAGAGTGGAGACGCGAGCTCGGCGCGGTAGCAGTCGTACGCACCTACCGGCTCGGGAAACCAGCACAGCTCGCGTCCCGACCCCGAGGGGCGACGGATCCAGTCGCCATCGTGCAGACCGATTCCAGTCCCGGACAGCGCGTCGTGGTGTTGCCGTGCGCATGCCGGTCCGGCGGTGCCATGCATGGCGATGTGGATTTCGTCGCACACCGAAAGTTGGTCGGCGAGGTGGCGCGCCAGCAAGCCGGAGAGACCCGGCGCCATCCCTGCGCCAACGAGCAACGTGGACCCGCTGGAGTGTGCTCGATCGTCGAGTTGCAGCAGGTCGCTGACGTCGTTCATGTCGTCGCTCACCGACACGACGTGCGTCCCGTTGGCCACGAGCCGCTCGGCGAGCGGCGCATGCGGGGCTGGCGAGGCGAGCACCACGATGTCACTGTCGTCGATGCCACGATCGCTGACCCGCGGGTCGATCTCGAGGATGCGGGCATCGGGCAGAACCAGCGGGAGGCGCTGCTCGATCCGCCGGCCGACGACTCCGTTGCCGACGATGGCCACCGTCCTCATCAGTCGTCGCGGTTCATCGGTTGTCCGGTTCATCGGTGGTCAGGCAGGTCGAGGGGACGCCACCCACCATGTTGCGGCGGCGTCCCACCAGTGCCGCGGACACGCAGGGCAGCACCGATGGCCGCCGCAAAGGTCAGGGCGGCGAGGGCACGACGAAGCAGCCTCATCGACCTGCGACGCTACTGGCTTTGATGTCGGCGGCCACCGTGTCGTAGGTCAGGACGACGGCGCAGTGACGGTCTTGCTGTCGCTCTTGCTCGCTCCACCGGCCCCGCCAGCGGTGATGGTCACCTCGTGCGACTCGCCATCACACGGGATCGGCACGTTGCCACTGCCGCTTGTGGGATTGCCCGCATCTGCCGGCACCGCTTCGCCGTCGACAGAGAACGACACGCCTTCGGCGCCGGTCGTTTCCCACTCGGCTGGGGCAAGCGCTTGATCACCATCGCAACTCGTGGGATCGGACACCTCGAATTTGGTGATGTCCAACTCCGCTGCTGCGGTCGTGTTCGGTGACGCCGTCGTGGCCGGTGCCGCGGTCGTGTCGCTGCCGCCGCCGTTGTCGTCATCGCCGCAGGCGGCGAGCACGGTGACCGCCAGAACGGCTGAGGTCGTGACACCAAAGAACTTCTTCATGACGAGCCACCGTAGTAACGCACAGCGTCGTCAATCCGTCACCCTCCGGGAGCACCAGTGCGCACGCAAAACACTTGGTAGTCCCAGTCGGGCGACGCACCAGCCCATCGTTCCTGCGACTCGACGGTGCCGAGGCGGGCCAACATCTGGCGATTACGACTCATCGGACGCAAATAGAACGGCCGTGGCAGCTCGACGACCTCGTTGCTTCCCGCAATACGTTCCTCTCGTTCGCAACCCCACACCCCGATCACGCTCAGACCACCGGGGCGCACGACACGGTGGAGCTCATCGACGACCCGTGCGCCGTCCCGCTCGGTGAGGTGCATCAACATGCTCATCGTCCATGCGGCATCGACAGCACTCGTTCGGATCGGCAGCGACATCGCGCTGGCCTGGAGGAAGTCATACCCAGCAGTCCGTGCGCGGCGTCCGTTGGCGCGCGCGAGATCGACCGCCGTGTAGTCCAGACCGACAGCGGTGAACGCGCCGGCATCAGACGCCGGACCAGCACCAACATCGATCACCGAGGCCCGTCGCTCGGCGAGAAGCTGGTGGACGACGCGTGTTCGTAGCCCAGCTCGTCGGCGTGGAGCCGCACCTCGAACGCCGAGTAGTGCCTCGCGTTCGTAGTACGCCCGCAGCTGCTCGTGCTCGTCCACCACCGGACGCTAGGCGATCGGTACTCGCCGGCGGGCGTCGGTGCTACGCCGCCGGCGAGTTGCAGTCATAGATCTCCATGACCTCGACCACTCGTGGATCTTCAACCGTGTGGACGAGTCGACAGTTGGCTCGGAAGTCCTGATCGTTGACGATGGTTGGAATTCCGGGTCGGAGCATTGCCACATAGTTCGGCTGATACTGCGTCCACGCTTCGAGCGCAATCGCATCAAAGCCCTGATCGAGCTGCGCTTCGGTGGCCGCGTCTGGCTGCAGCAGACCGGCGAAGTCGATCAACGTCCGATTCCCGAAGTAGCCGATCAGGCCGACCTCGAGAGTGCCCACTGTGTCGGTGCTCGCGACGTTGGCCTCGATCCACTCCGCGGTGGGTTGATACAGCACGGTGCGGAATGCGTCGCGGTTCTGGAAGTCGCGTACCTCGATCGCGAGCGGGAGCACGATCGCAACCGCCAAGACGGCGCTCAGCGCGGTCCTGGCCAGGGACGGGACGGGCGCCAAAAGCGTGAGCAACCATCCTGCGCCCAATCCGGTCAGGATCGACAGGCCAACAACGAGCGGAACGACGTACCAGCTGTACGCGCTGACATCGAGCACGATGTACGCACCGACGATCGCCACGTTCCACGCCAACGCGAGCATCAACGTGACCGCCTGCACGGAGAACCTCGACACGGGCCACAAGCCGGTTGGGTCCTCGCGGTGGTCCGGAGTCGACGACCCGTCGTCCGATGACTCGTCGTGTGGGTGATGCTCGGCTCCGGCGGTGCGACGAACACGACGGCGCACCATCCCTGCTCCCGCAACAACACCGAGCACGAGCACAATCGCCGGAACGACCCACCGAAAGCCACTGAGGTAGAAGTCGAACCGCTGATCGAGCAGCTCGACGAAGGACCGTCCGTGGCCCGACTCGCGCTGAGCCTGTTTCGCCCGCAACGTGACCGGTACTGGCGACCCGAAGTACCACGTCGCAAACAGCAGCCACGGGACCAGCACGGCCGTCGCCGCGCCTCCTGCCATCACGAACGGTTGCCAACGCTCACGACGGCCAACGTCGGGGCGAGGCGCCCAGACCTGAGCAAGGGCGATTGCGCCGACCAGGACCACGACCAGACCACCGTCTGGTCGGGTGAGCGCACAGAGTGCCGCGAGCACGCCAGCGATGGCGAACTTGCGGCGGGCAAGAACATGAAACGCTCCGATCGCCAGCGCCGTGTACATCATCATCTCGTTGGTCACGGTGTTGACGGTGAACGGATGGAGAAACGTCACGGCAATCGCAAGCAGCACCGCAAGCGTCGGCACGAACCGACGCAGGTTGATGGCGATGAGGGCGGCGATCACCCCGGCGCTGATAATCGAGACGCCGACACCCACGGTCTGTAGATCGAGCTGCAACAAGCTCGGGATGGCCATGGACAGCGCGGTCAACGGCGTCGTCGTGCTCAGCGTCCGATCGCCGGAATTGAAGACGAATCCGTTGCCGTCAGCAAGATTGCGCGAGTACGTGAACGTGATGTGGGCGTCGTCGCCGATGACGCCCCAGGTCGCCCAGAGCAGCGCCAGCCCAAAGGCGACTGACGCGGCCCCGACAAGGAGCCACTCACGTTGGTGTCGTATGGCCGTAGTCGATGCCACAGAGCAGAGAACTCCAAAGGGTGCGCTGGTGGGGCTACCTGGAATCGAACCAGGGACCTCATCCTTATCAGGGATGCGCTCTAACCGACTGAGCTATAGCCCCAGCGAGGGTGAGAGGCTAGCGGGATCCTGACGAGATCTGCAGAGTGAGCGCTGCAGCGTTAGAACGGCAGGCCCTTGCTCTCGTCGTCGACGACCGCTTCGCGGATCATCGGACCCGATTCGTCGTCGTGCACGACCGCCGGTACCACGGGCTCGGGCCGGCGGACGACGAATCGGCGCATCGGTGAGGTGCGGGTTTCGACCACCTCTTCTTCGAGCACGGTGAACCGCATCCCACCAACGAGGTCGGTAATCAGGTTGAACAACGTCGCTGCGAGCACCGCAAGGCCGGTGAAGCCGATCACCAAGAACAGACCACCGATCCAGGCTGAGTGGTAGATCTCGCCGCCGTTGAATTCGAAGCTGTCCCAGCCAAAGGACTCAAAGAACCGCTCAACGTTGTCGACGGTGCCGGTGGCGTTGGCGACGTTCCACAACAACACCCCGGCGGTGAGCAGAATCACGTAGAGCACGAGGTTGGCGATGATGGCGATCTTGAACACGCTCCACGGGTCGACGTGGCGCACCACACGGGTGACCTTGCGCACCCGCGGCTTGCGACCGAGGATGCGCGGCGGGCTCGTCGGGATCGGCATCGGCGCCGGATCGAAGTCGAGCGCTCGCTTCGGCCGCCGCCTGCTCGCGGTGGTGTCGTCCTGCGGCGCCATCTTGACCGTGGGGCCATCGATGTCGGCCTTGCGCAGTTCTTCGAGGATGTCGTCGGAGACCGGATCGGCGTCGCCGTCGCGCGCCTCCACGTGATCGGCGGCGGCGGTCTCGGCCGTATCGACGGTCTCAGCCACATCGACCGTGTCGGTCTCCGCGTCGTGAATTGCGATGTCATCGACATCGGTGTCGTCGACAGCGACGGCATCGACATCGTCGCTGCCGGTGTCCTCAACGTCGTCAACGTCGGGCGGGGTGTCGACCAATAGGTCGACGAGTTCGTCGGAGGGGTCATGACCGTTCTCCACGATCACCAGTTCGTCGCTGGCGTCGAGCACCTCGTCGTCGACCGTGTCGGTCTCGGCGTCGTTGGCCGTCTCGGCGTCGTGAGCAACCCCATTTGTGGACGCGTCGCCGTCGCGCGTCTCGGTGTCGAGCTCGTCGAGAGCGCGCTCGGTCTTGCTCACCCACACCAGTGTACGCAGGACAAATGTCAAGGCGCGGTCACGGTGCGCGTCACGATGAACGCGCTCGGAGCGCACACGCTCACGGCAGGCCAGCGTCGTCGAGTGCATTTGTGGCCCGCGCCGTCGCCCGCTGGTCGCCGTGCCGGACCTCAACAAACACATCGACCGCTTCGGGCGGCCCGGTCGAGCGCCACGAGGTGATCGTCGCCTCGTGTTCAGCAGCGATCCGCTCCGCTATCTGTCGGCCGTGGGTCACACCGGCCAATGCGACCGCATCTGCGGCGGTCTGCGCCTGATTGCGGTCGACGACACGTCCGCCGAGCTCCGCCGCAGCGAGTACGACGATCACCGCAACGGCCATTGTGGTGATCAGCAACGGCGCCGCGGCCTGACCGCGGTCGCGGGCCACGGTCAGCCGTCAGTGGCCAGGATGGGTGCGACCGAGCCGACGGCGTCGCCGTCGTCCATGTTCATCACGCGCACGCCGGTGGCATCACGGCCTTGCGACGAAATGTCGCGCACGCTGAGGCGAATCGTGATGCCGTTGTTCGACACCGCGACGATCTCGTCGTCGAGACCGACCATGAACGCCGCGACCACGGTGCCCTTCTTGCCGGTGAGCTTGATGCCCCGCACGCCCTGACCGCCGCGCCCCTGGGTGTTGAACCTGTCGAGCTGGGTGCGTTTGCCGAACCCGCCCTCGGTCATGATCAGGATCGCAGTGTCGTCGCGAGCAACATCGACCGACACCACACGGTCGTCGCCCGACTTGAGCTTCATGCCGCGCACGCCGCCGGCGGTGCGTCCCATCGCCCGTACGTCATTTTCGTGGAAGCGGATGGTCATCCCGTTGCGGCTGACCATGAAGATGTCGTCGTCGCCGCCGGTTTCGATCACGCGCACCAGCTCGTCGTCGTCACGCAGGTTGATCGCGATGAGACCGTCGCGGCGACTCGAGTCGTAGGCGTCGAACGCGGTCTTCTTGACCGTGCCGTTCTTCGTGGCGAAGAACAGATACCGCTCGCCGGCGAAATCGCGGGTGTCGATGATCGCCTGAATGTGCTCGTCGGGTTGCAGCGGCAAAAGATTGACGATCGGCATGCCCTTGGCCGTGCGCTCGCGTTCGGGGATGTCGAGCGCCCGCAGGCGGTACACCTTGCCGCGATTGGAGAAGAACAGCAGGTGGGCGTGTGCCGTGGTGAAGATCACATGGCGAACGATGTCGTCGACCTTCAACTTGCCACCCGACACGCCGCGGCCACCACGCCCCTGGGTCTTGAACGAGCCGGCGGGCACGGCCTTGACATACTGCGCCTCGGTCATCACGATCACGAGCTCTTTGTCGTCGACGAGATCCTCGATCGACATCTCGCCGTCGTCGTAGGTGATCTGACACACGCGCGGGGTGGCGAACTCGTCTTTGATCGCGGTGATTTCCTCGACGATCACCGAATTGAGCCGGTCGGGGTTGTCGAGGATGTCCTGCAGGTCGACGATGCTCGCCTGCACGTCTTCGAGCTGGGATTCGAGGTCGATGCGCGACAGGCGGGTGAGCTGACGCAGCTGCATGTCGAGGATGTCGTCGGCCTGCACCTCGGTGAACTCGAACGGCTCGGCCATCAAGCCGTCGCGTGCTGCCGCCGCGTCTTCGCTGCCGCGGATCAGCGCAATCACTTCGTCGATGACGTTGAGCGCCTTGATGCGACCTTCGAGAATGTGCTCCCGCCGCCGGGCTTTGTCGAGGCGGAATTGTGAGCGTCGGGTGATGACCTCGACCTGATGGGCCAGATACGCCACGAGCGCATCGCGCAGGTTCACCTGGCGCGGCACGCCATCGACCAGGGCGACCATGTTGATCGAGAACGTCGACTGCAACTGGGTGAGCTTGAACAGGTTGTTCATCACCACGTTGGCGTTGGCGTCACGCTTCAACGTGATGATCAGGTTCGTGACGCCACCCGACGACGCGTCGTTGACGTCGGCGATGCCGTCGAGATCACCGGCGTCGACCAGGTCTTGGATGCGGGAGGCGATCGCTGAGCAGCTCGTTTGATACGGCAGCTCGGTGACGACGATCTCCATCCGCCCGTTCTTGCCCTCTTCGATCGCCGCGCTCGCCCGCATCTTCACCGAGCCGCGTCCGGTCCGATAGGCGTCCATGATCCCGGCCCGGCCGAGGATGCTCGCCCCCGTCGGGAAGTCCGGCCCCTTGACGTGCTCCATCAGCTCGTCGGGCGTGGCCTCCGGATTGGCGATCAGATGGACGACGGCATCGATCACCTCGCCGAGGTTGTGCGGCGGGATGTTCGTCGCCATGCCCACGGCGATGCCCTGGCTGCCGTTGACCAGCAGGTTCGGGAACCGCGCCGGCAACACGACCGGTTCCTCGGTGGTGCCGTCGTAGTTCGGCACCATGTCGACGGTGTCTTCGTCGATGTCGGCGAGCAACTGCATCGCCAACGGGTCGAGCCGGCATTCGGTGTAACGCGACGCCGCCGGACCGAAGTCCGGTGACCCGTAGTTGCCGTGGAAGTCGATCAGCGGGTGGCGCAGTGAGAACGGCTGGGCCATGCGCACGAGTGCGTCGTAGATCGCCGAGTCGCCGTGGGGATGGAACCGGGCCATCGTGTCGCCGGACACGCGGGCGCACTTGACGTGGCCGCGGTCGGGACGAAAGCCCTGCTCTTCCATGTCCCAAATGATCCGCCGGTGCACGGGCTTGAGCCCATCGCGCACGTCGGGCAACGCCCGCGACATGATGACCGACATCGCGTAGTCGAGAAACGAGTTCTCCATCTCGTCGTGCAACGAGATCGGCTGAATCGGGTCGTCGGGAGGGGTGGTGTCGTCGGTGTCAGTCATCTCGTCTCTCGTCGTGCAAGGCTCCCGTGGGGAGCGGCGCTACACCGGGGGCGAAGGATCGCCCGATTGCGCCTTCGCCGGCAGCTGACAAGCGAACACAGCAGCGCAGACCGATAAGTCTACGAGCGGAAGTCCGACATGGTGGTGATGCTGCATGCCATCTTGCGACTGGTCCCGCGCATGCCCGCGCCGCGTCTACGGTGGGTACATGGCGACACTGCTCGAGGAATTCGCGAATGCCGAACGGGCCAACCCAGGATTCGTGGAACGCATGCTTGGTGCAACGACCAATGACGAACGCATCGCTGTGCTCGACCAATACGACCTAGGGCATCTCCGTGCTCACCCAGACGTCGGACGGCTTCGTGAGCTCGGTGAGCAGCGGGGGGTTCCCCACACCGAACTCCATCTCGACGAGGACGAGATCCAACGGATCTTTAGTATCGACAGTCTCGACGACATCGAACATCCGGCGCTGCGCGAGATGTTCAGCAGCGCGAGCCTGTCAAACATGATCACCTGCTACAACCTCTGATCATCGGCGGCGCGCGCAAGGTGCGCCCGCAGCAACTCGACCCGCAGCGTGTTGAGATCCCGGTAGCCGGCCTCTCGCCACCACGATTCGAACGCACCAGCGGGTCGCCAGCCTGTCTCACGAGCGTGATCCGCCAGCAGGTCGGTGAGTGTCATCTCGGATGTGCGGAGCGAATCGAAGACATCGCCATCGACCGAAGCGTGCAGCTCGCCTGCCGCATCCATCCACTCTTCGTACCGCCCGGCCAACCGGAGCGCATCGACCAATGCCCGCGCCGTGCCGCGCACGAGATTGCTCGACACTGCGAAGCGCCGCAGCCGGCGACAGATCGCCTCGTCGCGCATCAACGCCCTGAAGTCCTCATCGGTCAGGTCATTGCGACGACACCACTGCTCGAGCGCGTCGTCGTCGTCGAGGCCGAATCGGCGCTGCAATCGGGCGATCTCGTCGTCGACTGCACCGTCGTCGACATCGATACCGAACCTGGGAGCGAGCGAAAGCAACGCAAGGCGATCGACCGCGGCGGCGTTGAACTGCTCGAACTCCTCCATGTGCAGCGAGAGGTGATATGCCAGCTCGGCGAAACTGACCTCAACGCCTCCACGGGCTGCTGTCCGATCGCGCTCACGTAGGGCGGCAAAGAACGGCGACACCTCGAACTCGAACGCCGGACTGAACGGCGCGATGTCGTTTGGGAGCGTTGCGAGTCGCGTGAGCAACTCGATCGCGTCGGCGCGCTTCTGATCGACGAACTGGTCGCGGAGGATCGTCTCGACGTCGCCCAGCGTGGTGTCATCGACGCCGGCCGCTGCAACGGCCGCCAGGATCGATGCCACCGTGCGATCGACGTAGTGCATGTCCCGCGAACATTCCAGCACCAGTTCAATCATCGTGCTCTCCAGCGACTCGATGGTTGCGGGGAGTTGCATCGTGGCTCGGACGTTCACGTGGGGGATGGACAGCGGGCGGTAACCGTGTTCTGCGTCGGCGTGCATCACAGCGACCTCGTCGTCGCCATCGATCACACCGTCCGCGTACCATTGAAAGACTCGGCCGACGCCAACGGTTCCGAAGATGGATGTCTCTGCAGCGCGCAGTGCGCCGATGCTGCTCGCGCCGTACACGTGAACGCCCCGGTGCAGCGCATACAGCAACTCTTTGTGCCACACCGACAAACGCTGGTCGAAGACGCCGTCGATCAACGCAACAACGTGGGGCCGATCGCGGTCGACACAGTTCACCAGATCGGCTTGGCCCGCAGGCGGATGAACGATCGCCCCCGGAATGATCTCGTCGATCGTCGCACGATCGACGCTCGGACCGGCGAAGACAACGATGTGCGAAGCGTCGGTCGCCATCAGACCTCGGCGAGCAGTGGAGCGACGGAACCGAACGCCGCGTGGAGGCGGGCCCGTCGTCCGGGCACATAGTGGTCTCCTTGATCGCCCTCGAGGCCGGGCACGAAGACGCGAACGACCGGGACGTTGGAGGCTGGGTTGCGCAGATCGACGACGATCACGCGGTTCAGTCCAGCCGCAGCAAGGCGATCGATGACGATGTGGAGATCCTCGCCAAAGTCTTCGCTTGACGAGTCGTCGGGACGAGACTCGGCGGGAAGGAGATCGACGGCCGCAGCGGCGATCGGCGGCGCAACGACCTTGATCAGCCGGCGGCGATGATCGAACACGTCATCGCGGGTGCCGGCCACGTAGACGGCGCGGGCCTGGACCGCCTCAGTGATCGCCCTCGACATCGCCACCGCCGGGTCGAGGTGTGTACCGAAGCCCTTCATGCGCGTCGCCGGCGCACCGTCGCCGGAATGCATCAATGCGCCGTACGTCGGCACGCTGGTATCAGTGGTCAGATCGAAGACGTAGAGCTCGAGGCGAGCTCGCTGCAAAGCCTCGAGCAGGCCGTTGACGCCAGCGTCGTCGACCGATGAGGCGTCGACAAGTCGGGGTGCGTACCCAGTTCGCCGGATCGCGTGTTGCCAGCACGTGGTGGCATCTCGCTCGATGCACTCGTACAGACCGGAGAGGACCGCCTCCGCGATCGTGTTGCCAGAGGCCAGCCCGTTGCTGTCCACGCGAAACGACGAATGGCCCGCGCTCACCGGCTTCACGGTGAAGTCGGTGCTCGCTCGCGGGAGGAACATCTCCCGGTCGTGGACGATGTCCCAGCCGCGAACCCAATGCTCCGGAAGATCAGGATTGAACAACGCGTCTGGAACAAGCGGCAGTTCATCGATAGCGACGACAAGAGCGTCTTGGGAAAGCACCCGGTGGCTCTCGTAGACGCTGTCGAGCGTGGCGCGCTCGGCGTGCGCGATCTCGAGTGCCTCCATGAGCGCCGAGGCAGTCGCCGCCGCCTTGCTCGTCCCCTTACCCGACCCACTCGCCAACGTCGTTGCGTTAGGACGAATGGCGATGATCGTGCTGATCGGCAGTCGGTCCAACCCGGTGACGTCGGCAAGCCGCGTGATTCCGAACGGCTCCATGGCGGGTCGAAAGCGCTCGATCGTGGCCGCCGGCTCGCACGTGCGGTGGGTGCCGTCGAAGTAGTACTTCTTTCCTGCCAGCACCTCGCCTCGGAGACGACGGGGCGCGGCCCGCGATCGCTCAGAAGTCGAGGTTGCGGACATCGCGGGCGTTCGCCGTGATGAACTCGCGGCGACTGCCAACGTCGTCGCCCATCAGTACCGAGGTGATCTCGTCGGCCCGCGCCGCTTCTTCGACCGAGACCTGCAACAAGGTGCGCGTCGAGGCCTCCATGGTGGTCGCCCGCAACTCCTCCCAGTCCATCTCGCCGAGGCCCTTCAACCGCTGGAACTGCTTCTTGTGGTTCGGGCGGTCTTCGAGGAATTGCGCCTTGGCGATGTCGTCTTTCAGGTACACCTTTTCTTTGCCCACCTCGGTGGAGTACAGCGGTGGTTGGGCGATGTACACGTAGCCAGCCTCGACCATCTCGCGCATCTGACGGAAGAAGAACGTGAGCAGCAAGGTGCGGATGTGACTGCCATCGACGTCGGCGTCGGCCAGGGCAATCACCTTGTGGTAGCGCACCTTCTCCACATCGAACTCGTCGCCGACACCGGCACCGATGGCAGTGATCAACGCCTGGATTTCGTTGTTCTTCAACATCTTGTCGATGCGCGCCCGCTCGACGTTGAGGATCTTGCCGCGGATCGGCAGGATCGCCTGGGTGCGCGGATCGCGGGCGTCGACCGCGGTGCCGCCGGCGGAGTCACCCTCGACGATGAACAGCTCAGACTCATCGGCATTGCGCGACGAACAGTCCTTCAACTTGTCGGGCATGCCGGCGCCAGACAATGCGGTTTTGCGGCGGATGGCATTGCGCGCGTTCTTGGCGGCAACTCGCGCCTGCGCGGCAGCGAGGGCCTTCTTGACCAGCTTGTTCGCCTCGGTGGGGTTCTCTTCGAGCCACTCGGCGAGGCGCTCATTCGTCGCTTTCTGAACGAACGAGCGCATGGGCACATTGCCCAACTTGGCTTTGGTCTGGCCCTCGAACTGCGGCTCGCGCAACTTCACCGACACGATCGCCGTGATGCCCTCGCGAATGTCTTCACCGGTGAGGTTCGGATCCTTCTCCTTCAGCAAGTTCTTGCCGCGGGCGTACTTGTTCGCCACCGATGTGAGTGCGGTCTTGAACCCCTCGACGTGCATGCCACCCTCGATCGTGGAGATACCGTTGGCGTAGCCGTGGATGCCTTCGTGGTAGCCGGTGTTCCACTGCATGGCGATGTCGAGGACCTGGCCCTCGTCGTCGTCGTCTTCGTACTGACACACCTTGGAGAACAGTGGCTCCTTCGTGGCATTGAGGTGCTTGACGAAGTCGACGATCCCGCCCTTGTACTGGAAAGTGACCTTCTGCTCGCGCTCGGGCCGCTGGTCGTCGAAGATGATCTCCAGGCCCTTGTTGAGAAAGGCCATCGTTTGCAGCCGCTCGGTGACCGTGCGGGCAACGAACTCCACACCCTCGACGGTGAAGATCGTCGGGTCGGGCCAGAACGAGATCGAGGTACCGGTGGTGCGGCCCCGGCTGGGTGTGTCCCCGATCTTCTTCATCTTGCCCTGCGGGAGTCCACCCTTGGCGTACTCCTGGCGATACCGCGACCCACCGCGGTCGATTTCCACCTCGAGTCGCTCAGAAAGTGCATTGACGACCGACACGCCAACACCGTGCAGGCCACCAGACACCTTGTAGCCCTCGCCACCGAACTTGCCGCCGGCGTGGAGCACGGTGAGCACGACCTCGGCGGCGCTCTTGCCTTTGTGTTCGCCCGATGGATACGGGTCGACCGGGATGCCACGACCGTTGTCTTCGACACGGCAACCGCCATCGGCGAGCAACGTGACCGAGATACGCGTGCAGTGCCCCGCCATCGCCTCGTCGACCGAGTTGTCGACCACTTCCCAGATCAGGTGGTGCAGACCTTGTAGCCCGGTGGAACCGATGTACATGCCCGGTCGTTTGCGTACCGGGTCGAGGCCTTCAAGGACCTGAATGTCCTTGGCCTCGTACTTCTTGCCTGCGGCGGTCTTCGATGGGCTAGCGGCGGCGTTGGACACGCAGTACCTCTTGTCTGTTGCCCTGCAGACGGGCTGCGTACGGGCTGGATATCGGGGCGAGCGACCGGGTCCGGACGGGGACGTCACGGGGGCTCGCGAACAGCATTCAGTCTACCAAGGCAGGGGGCCTCCGAGCGGGACGCTCGCGGTGGGCCAACCCACTGCTGAATCGTTGTTCAGCGGGCGCCAGCGACCCGCACTTCGACGCGCTCGAGCTGCACTCCGGCGACGTCGTCGAGACGTTCGATGATCGTTGCGGTGAGGAACTTCACCTGCGTTGCCCACGAAGGGTCCGAGGCCTCAACGATGAGCACACGACCGTCGAGTCGAACGGGTCGAACGTGCTGTGCGATCGCCTCGCCAACCGCATCGTCCCAACGCCCGAACACCCCACCGAGGTCGGTTCGGGTGGAACCGCGCAGCGACCGCATCACCGAATCGAGCGATTCGGTCAGTGGGATCGGCTCTGTTCCGTCCGTCATCGCATCCTCCAGGTTCGGAACGGTACCGCCGGTCGTCGGCACTCAGGCCAGCCGACCATCGACGATGTGCAACTCGTGATCGACAAGGCCGGGAATCTTGGTCGCAGACGTGATGACGACCTGGCCAGCTGGAAGATGGTCGAGCAGGGCGACGGCGCGGTGATCGTCGAGTTCCGACAACACATCGTCGAGTACCAACACCGGCGCCGAGTCGACGCGCTCGGTGACCAGGCGGTGGGCCGCTAGCCGAAGCGACAGCGACAACGTTCGCTGTTCACCTTGTGATGCATGTGTTCGCGACGAGAGCCCGTTGAGCGTCACCACCAGGTCATCACGATGCGGTCCGACCGTGGTGATGCCGCGCCGCGTGTCGTCGGCACGCGAGGCGGCGAGCGCCGCGACGAGGCCGTCCGTCTGCCACGGCGCGACGTAGTCGAGAACAACGGTCGTAGCGGTGCCAGCGAGGTCGCGGTAGGCCTGCGTGACCATGGGCGACAGCCGATCGACAAGCGTCGTCCGGGCGTGCGCCAGCCTGCCACCGACGTCGGCGAGTTTGGCGTCCCACACGTCAAGCGTCGCTTCGAGGTCACCGTGGCCAGCGCCCGCGCCACGTTGCGAGGCAACGCTCTTGAGCACTGTGTTGCGTTGTTTCACCACACGCTCGACCTCGAGGCGGATGGCGTCGTACTTCACCGCCAGTGCCACCAGCGTGTCGTCGAGAAACCGACGGCGATCGCCAGGTCCACCTTTGACGATCACCAAGTCGTCAGGCGAGAAAACGGTGACGCGCATCGTCCCCAGCAGGTCGCGGACTCGCGGCAGTCGCTGTCGGTTGACTTGCACTCGATTACGGCCACCAACCGCGAGTTCCGCTTCGATGAGCGACTGCCGACCGTCGTCGTCGCGGATCGTGGCGCGGATCACACCACGATCGGCACCGACGCGCACGAGCGCGTCGGTGGGTACCCCCCGAAAGCTCGACAGCGTGGCCAGGTACGCCAGTGCTTCGGCCAGGTTGGTCTTGCCATGTCCGTTGTCGCCGAGGATCACGGTGGTCCCCGGTTGCAGGTCGAACGTCGCCGCCTCGTAGTTGCGGATGTCAACCAGCTCGAGATGCTCGACGATCACCAGCTGCTCACCGAGCGCTCGCCCAACAGCCCTCGTCTCAGGGCACGCGCACGGGCATCAGCAGGTAGAGGTAGTCCTCTACACCAACGCCACGGATCACTGCCGGTTTCATCGGATCCATCGTCGACAACGTGATCTCCTCGGAGTCGATCGCATCGATTCCCGACGACAGGTAGTCGGGGTTGAACGCCACCGTCATCTCCGTGCCGTCGTAGCTGGCGTCGATCTCTTCAGCAGCGTTGCCGACGTCTTGGGTGATCGCCGTGAGTTGCACCGTGTCGCCGCCCACGGTGAGGCGCACCGGTGTCGAATCCTGGGCAAGGATCTTTACTCGCCGTATGGCCTCGAGCATCCCGCCCTTGTCGACGGTCAGCACGTTCGGATGCGATGACGGCAACAGATTTCGATAGTTGGGAAAGTCGCCCTCGATCAGTCGCGTGCTCAGCCGGGTCGAGCCCGCCTCGAAGACCACCTCGCGCTCACCGAGACGCACGGTCAGATCCTCATCGCCGTCGAGTACCCGCTGCAGCTCAGCCAACGCCCGCGCCGGGATCAGGACACGCTGACCCGAACCCAGCACCGACGACTCCGGCAAATCGCGTACAGCGAGGCGGTACGAGTCGGTAGCCACCATCCGCAGTCCATCCTCCTCGGCCGCGAGCAGTACCCCCGTCAGTACAGCACGGGCGTCGTCGGACGATGCCGCCCGAACCACTTGGCGCAGCGCCTCCGACATCACATCAGCTGGCAACGTGACCGCATCGGCGGAAGGGTCCGCCTGCGCCGGATAGTCATCGAGTGCCAGCGGACGCACCGAGAACTGCGAGCGCCCGGCGCTGATCGCCAACTCTTCGTCGCCGAGCTCGACCTCGGCGGCACCGGCCGGCAACGCCCGAATGATGTCTGCGACCAACCGTGCGGGCACCACCACGGCGCCATCTCGCTCACCACCGACATCGACCGTGAGTCGGATCGTCAACTCGAGATCGGTGCCGATCACGACCAACTCGTCGCCGATGACCTCCATCCGCACACCGGCCAACACCGGCAATGTGCCGGTGCGGTTGGTCGCCGCCCGACCAGCGGACGTGACCGCGTCAGCGAGTACGTCTCGTTCGCAACGAAACTTCACAGTCGGAACCTCTCCTCATGCAGGGATGTCTCAACAAACAGGGGCAGTAGTAGGTGCTGTGGATTGGGGATGAGCGCCTGTTTGCCCAGCGTAGAGGCGAACGCGTTGCCCACACGGGATACACCGCTGTCCCCACATCGCGACTGACATCGATGTGGTTCGGTGGACAGTCGAGCATGATCCACCGGCGTGGTGGTGTTGTCCCGGCGCCATCCCCCGGTCGTCCCCAGGCGCGCCGTTCACTTCAGTTGTTGCAGCAGGTCGGTGACCTGGTCGTAGATCTGCTTGCGCTCGCTCATCAGGTGCTGGATCTTCTCGTTGGCGTGGATCACCGTGGTGTGATCGCGGCCACCGAACAGGCGGGCAATCGCCGGATAACTCAGATCGGTCATCTCGCGGAACACATACATCGCGATCTGGCGGGCGGTGACCAGCGGACGTTGTCGTGAGCGTCCCTTCAGATCCTCGACCGGGAACTTCAAGATCTCGGCGATCTCGGCGAGCAACTCCTCGTCGGTGCGGACCTTGGGCTTGTTCTCCTTGAGCAGATCAGCCAACTGGCTTTGCGCCAGGTCGGTGGTGATCGGTACCTGGTTGAGGCTGGCAAACGCCGTCACGCGGATCAGTGCGCCCTCGAGCTCGCGGATGTTGGTGGCGATGTTGGTGGCGATGAATTCGAGGGTGTCGTCGGGCACCTGAACCCGATCGCGTTCGGCCTTGTTCCGCAGGATCGCCAACCGGGTTTCCAGGTCGGGCGGCTGGATGTCGGTGATCAGGCCCCACTTGAAACGCCCACGCAACCGCTCCTCCAGCGTCGGTATCGCGTCAGGCATGCGGTCGGAGGAGATGACGATCTGTTTGTTCGCGCCGTGCAGCGAGTTGAAGGTATGGAAGAACTCTTCTTGCAAGCCTTCTTTGCCGGCGATGAACTGAATGTCGTCGATGAGCAGAACGTCGATATCTCGGTAGCGGCGGCGGAGCGAGTTCGTCGTGTTCTGACGGATGGCGTCCACGTACTCGTTCATGAACGTTTCGGTCGAGACGTATCGCACTTCGTGGTGTTGATAGTTCGAGTGCACGTAGTGCCCGATGGCGTGGAGCAGGTGGGTCTTGCCGAGTCCCGCAGATCCATAGATGAACAGTGGGTTGTAGCTACGCGCCGGTGTTTCGGCGACGCGCAGCGCCGCGGCGAGGGCGAATTGGTTGGACGCCCCCTTCACGAACGTCTCGAATGTGTATCGCGGGTTCAGTCCCGCTTCGTCGAGCAGGTTGCGCGTGGTTGCACCGTTCGACTCGGCCTCGCCGGAGCGGTCGATTCGTCCGTCCCTGGGATGACCGTCGTGGGTGCCGTTGTCGCGGCTGGTGTCGCGACTGACGTCACGATTGATGTCGTGACGATTGGTGTCGTGGCTGGCGTCGTGGCGCACGTCGGCTGGGATGTCGGTGATGAGCACGTCGGTCGCCGCGCCGTTGGCGTCCACGTCGATCTCCACGGCGAGGTGGCCCAGATTGGCCTCGTGGAGCGCCTCGGTGACGAGCGGCAGGTAGCGGGTCAGAATGCGATCACGGACGTAGGCGCTCGGTGCTTGTAGCTGCAACCGATGATCATCGGCATCGAGCGGGGTGACGTCTTGAAACGTCGAGAACCACACCGATTCCGCTAACTGAGAGCGCAGTGACACTGTCACCTGAGTCCACACGTCGTCGGCGTCGGTCATCTCGATGTGGTCTCTTCTCTGGCAGAACGGGTGATGGTCGTCCACACCGTTGTCCACATGGTGGGGACAGTGGCGGCGGAATGGACGAACGACCGAACCTACCAGCTCCACTCCGTTCGGAAAACTGTCGCGTTTGCCCTGCTCAGACACCATTTCTTCAGCCGTTGTCTACCTGTGGGTAACTTACATCGATGTGGTTTCGAGCGCTCGCGCCAGTCGCGGCGTTGGGCGCACGGGGGTCGTCGTGTGTCATCCACAGGCGTCTCGTCACGGTCTGTCCCCGGTCGTTGTCTCGCGATGTTGGGATGGGTCCGCGCGCCGCCGTAGCCTTGCTCAGCTACAGGTTTGAGTTCGGAGTTCCGATGAAGCGCACCTACCAACCAAATAATCGGCGCCGCGCCCGCAAACACGGCTTTCGCGCCCGCATGCAGACTCGTGGTGGCCGAGCGGTGATTCGTTCGCGTCGGGCCAAGGGTCGTCAGCGCCTGTCGGCTTGATTCGGCCGCTGCGTGACCGTGAGGCGTTCGTCAGAGTGCGGCGGCACGGAGTACGGTCACGCGCCGAGACGTTGTGGTGTTCGTTCCTCCCCGATCCGCTGATCGCGCCGCCGTGCGTGGGTTTCGCAATTCCGCGCTCGACGGGAACCGCGGTGCGCCGCAATCGCTTGCGGCGGCGCCTGCGGGCACTGCTACGCGCCCGCAATCTCGCACCCGGGGCGTACGTATTCGGTGCCATCACGCCCACGACCGCAGCGGGACGTTCCTCGAGGGGTACGACGAGTACGAACAATCGCTCGTCCTGGAAGAATCCAACAGAACAATCGTACGTCGATCTGGGCCGCGAGGTCGACCGTCTCCTCGATGCACTCCAGTCGTCCGCGACATGAGCGCATCGGCGGAGTCGACCACGCCGCTGCGGGGCGGTCGCCGCGTTGCGGTGGCGATGATCGATTGGTACCAACGGGCAGCCGACGGCCGACCGTCGCCTTGCCGGTTCTACCCGACATGTTCGTCGTATGCCCGCGAGGCGTATGAGGTGCACGGAACCTGGCGCGCGTCGTGGCTGACCTTCCGGCGGCTGACCCGCTGTCGGCCGCTTGGCCCGTCAGGGTTCGACCCCGTGCCCCTGCCGGACGGTGACCAGTGATGGCGGGTGAGGATTGATGTTTGAAATTCCCGCGGCGATCTTGTCGTGGTTTTACGGGCTGACCAACAGCTACATCGTGGCCATCGCGTTGATTGCTGCATTGGTGATGGCGATTACCACCCCGCTCACGCTGAAGAGCACCAAGGGCATGCTCGAAATGCAGAAGCTCGCGCCCGAGATGCGCAAGCTGCAGAACGAGTACCGCAGCGATCGTCAAAAGCTCAATGAAGAGATGATGAAGCTCTACCAAGAGCACAAGGTGAATCCCTTGTCATCGTGTCTTCCGCTCCTGGCCCAAGCGCCGGTGTTCTACATCATGTTCCGCATTCTTCGGGGCTTGATCTACACACCGCGGGGCGCGGCTGGACCCGTAGCCGAGCGCGTCTGGCTGGCCTTCGACAATCCGGGTGAAGCTGCCGATCCCGGTTTCATCCCCCGGTACTTGTCCACCGATTCCGATCTGTATCTGTCCTTGTTCGGCGAACGCGACATGGTGTCACTGGGCCTCGATCTGTCGCGTTCGGCGCTCGAGGCAGTCGCTGACGGGTTCGGCGGTGGGATCATCTACGTGCTGTTGGTGGTACTGCTCGGTGGCTTGTACTTCGTACAGCAGCGGATGGTCGCCGCCCGTGCCTCGGTGAGCCCCACGATGTCACCGGCACAGCAAAAGATCATGCAATACCTGCCGGTGGTCTTCGCCGTGTTCCAGGTGTTCTTCCTCGCCGCGCTCGTGGTGTACTACATCTTCCAAACGCTGATGCGGATCGCGCAGCAGGCGTACATCACACGACGGTTCTATGGCCACGACGAGTCCCTCGGGCGACAGGCCCAACGGGCGGGAGAAGAAGCGCGCGAGCACGCGAAGAAGAACGGTGAAGGTGGCGGGTTGTTCGCTCAGGCCAAGCGGGATCTCGCGGCAGCCCGCGGCGGCGATGGCGACAACGGTGCGGGGAGCAACGGCAGCGGGTCGAAGAACACACCGGCGAAGAAGTCGACCGCGAGTAAACGGGTGACGCCACCGAAGAACAAGCCGACGCCGTCGGCGGGTTCGAAGGGCCGTCCAACGCCAACGCGCAAGCAGGCCAACGAGAAGAAACGGGCGTCGCGGCCGAAGTCGTCGAGCAAGCGACGACGCGGTTCGTGACACGAGAGCAGGACTGAACAGGTATGGAATGGGTGGAAACGACCGCGAAGACGGTCGACGAGGCACGCGAAGACGCGCTCGATCGACTGGGTGTTGGCGCCGACGATGCGGAGTTCGAGGTTGTCGAGGAGCCGAAACAAGGGCTGTTCGGGCGCACCCGCGGCAGCGCCCGCGTGCGCGCCCGGATCAAGCCGACCCCGGTGCGACCGAAGCAGGATCGCCGTCGGCGCCGTGACAATCGCGGACGCGGCAACGGATCGAAGGGTGACTCGGCCAAGTCGACGGAATCGAAATCGAAGCAGCAGCGCCAGTCAGAGCCGCCGTCCCAGCCACAAGAGTCCCCCCAGAAGCAATCACCCAAGCAATCAGCGAAGGGGCAATCCCAGACACGATCACGGTCACCGCAGACCGCACCGACGCCTGAGCCGAAAGCAGCACCCATGGATCACGATCAGGACTCCACCGCCAACGACGCCCCAGCGGTGTCACCCGACGAGGTCGGCGCCGCCGCAGTGCGCTTCATCGACGGCCTGACCGAGGCATTCGATGTCGACGCCTCGTCGTCGCTCCAGGTCGATGGCACCGAACTCGATGTCAGCGTCACTGGCACCGAACTCGGCCTGCTGGTCGGTCCCGGTGGACGCACGCTGAATGCGGTCCAAGACCTGGCCCGGGTTGCTTCGCAGCGCCGTCTTGGTGACCATGACACTCGGTTGCGCATCGATGTCGCCGGATACCGCGCCCGGCGCGAGGAGGCATTGGCTCGGTTCGCCCGTGACGTCGCCGAGCAGGTCCGGGAAAGTGGTGTGTCACGGTCGCTCGAGCCGATGACGTCGGCCGACCGTAAGGTCATCCACGACGTACTCAACGACGAGGACGGCGTCGCCAGCCGCTCCGAGGGCGACGAGCCCCAGCGGCGGATCGTCGTCGACGTTTCCTGAGCGACGACGCGCAACACCACAAGCGCGACGACGCGCTGCACGGCGTGCTCGACGCGGCACGGCGTCGCGGCATGATCGGCGACGCCTCGAACGTCGAGATCATCGCTCACGCCAGGCGATTCACGGCAGCACTTGTCGGCGTCCGTGGATCGGTGATCGATCTCGGCTCTGGCGGAGGGGTGCCCGGTCTGGTCATCGCTGTCGATCGTCCGGACCTCGCGGTGACGCTGCTCGATCGGCGCCAAAAGCGCACTGATTTCTTGCAGCAGATGGTGCAACGTTTGGGGCTGGATGCACGGGTCCATGTGGTGGTCGACGACGCTGATCGGTTTCTTGGCCCGGGAGGCCAGGGGAATCAACAATTTGACGCAGCGACCGCCCGCGGATTTGGCCCACCAGCTCGGACCGTACGCACGGCGCTGGAGGCGATTCGCCTCGGTGGTCGCGTCATCATCAGCGATCCACCAACCGGTGAACGATGGGCGACGATCGTCGCTGAGCTTCCCTTGCGGCGCGTTGACGAGGGAGAACACCTCCTCGCGGTGTTCGAGCGGGTCGCCTGATCAGCGACTCAGAGACCCGCTCGCCGTGTTTCACGTGAAACACTGATCGCCGGCGCCCCCCGGTGCCGCAGGCACCGTCCGGGTGGGCGCGGTGTTCCACGTGAAACATTCACCATGGGGCAGCCCGCCGGGCGCGGTGTTTCACGTGAAACAGTCTTCGGGGTCGCCGGCAATGCTTGATTGGCGAGGGCCGTTCGGGCAGAGTGTCGGTGCTCCACGACCAACGAAACGAGAGCTTGTGTCCCCTCGCATCATTGCGATCGCCAACCAGAAGGGCGGTGTCGGAAAGACCACGTCAGCGGTCAATCTCGGCGCGGCGCTTGCGGACCTCGGTCAGCGCACCGTGATCATCGATCTCGATCCACAGGGCAACGCCTCCACCGGACTCGGCATCGAGAACCGCACCCTCGAGCATTCGATGTATCACGTGTTGATGCACGATGAGCCGTTGGAAAACGTGGTCGAGCCCACCGACGTGAAAGGCCTATTCGTCGCTCCGGCGTCCCTCGATCTCGCCGGCGCTGAGATCGAGCTCGTCCCGGCGTTCAGTCGCGAGCAACGCTTGAAGCGAGCCATCGAGGCCGTACACGACACGTACGACTATGTGCTGATCGATTGCCCGCCGTCGTTGGGTCTGCTCACCGTCAACGGTCTTGCCGCCGCCCAGGAGGTGTTGGTCCCGATCCAGTGCGAGTACTACGCCCTCGAAGGGCTGGGTCAATTGCTCCGGAACGTCGATCTGGTGAAGCGCAACCTCAATC
The DNA here is from genome assembly GCA_039194665.1 of Actinomycetota bacterium. Lineage (GTDB taxonomy): Bacteria > Actinomycetota > Acidimicrobiia > Acidimicrobiales > Ilumatobacteraceae > JABSQH01. Next base: position 22,161 of record JBCCVW010000008.1, on the reverse strand, counting down.
CGGATCTCGAATTGTCGACGATTTTGTGTGTGATGTACGACGCCCGTACCAACCTGTCGTCGCAGGTGGTCAACGAGGTCCGCGAACACTTCGGCGACAAGGTGCTCAGATCGATCATTCCCCGAAGTGTGCGCATTTCGGAGGCGCCGTCGTTCGGCCAACCGATCACCACATTCGACCCACGTTCGCGCGGCGCAATCGCCTATCGCGATGCAGCCAAGGAGGTACATGATGGCGCGTCCTAGTGGGTTGGGGAAGGGCCTCAGCTCGATCATCCCCGCAGCGGAGCGTGACAACGACGCGGGCGCCGTCGTCGCCGAACTTGGAGACATCGCGGTCGACGCGATCGTTCCGAACCCAGATCAGCCCCGCGCCCACTTCGATGAGCAGTCGCTTGGCGAGCTCGCAGCGTCGATTGCCGAGGTCGGTGTGTTGCAGCCGATCCTGGTGCATCGAGTCGATGACGGATTCGAGCTGATTGCCGGTGAGCGTCGATGGCGTGCTGCCCGGCGCGCTGGCCTCACCACGATCCCGGCGATTATCCGTACAGCCGACTCGCTCGAACGGGTCGAACACGCACTCGTCGAGAACCTGCATCGCCAAGATCTCACGCCGCTCGAGGAGGCAGCGGCGTATCAACAACTCCTCGACGACTTCGATCTGACGCACGAGCAGTTGTCGGGGCGCATCGGCAAGAGTCGATCGGCGATCAGCAACACGATTCGATTGCTCGGTCTGCCGCCGGGCGTGCAGCACCTACTCGCCGACGGACAGCTGTCTGCTGGGCACGCCCGGGCGCTACTCGGCACGCCCGATCGTGAGTTACAAGAGCGCCTGGCGCGCGAGGCGGTGGCCGATGGCTGGTCGGTGCGCGCCGTCGAGCAGGCGGTACGTGGCGACACCGGCGACGACCAGACCGATGACCGGTCGCCGCCCGATACGTCGACCGCCGACGACTCGGGTGCGTCGACGCCGTCGGTCGATGGCGCGGGGTTGGCGCCGACCACCCAACTCCGACCGCCGGGACTGCTGGAACTCGAGCAGTTGTTGGCGGAGCATCTCGACACGCGGGTCAGCGTGCAGATGCGTGCCCGTCATGGACGCATTGCCATCGATTTCGCCGATCTGGAAGACCTGGAGCGGATCTATCGAGCGATGACCGGCGCTGGCGGCATCGATCCGGCGACAGCGTGACAGTGCCGCCTCTCTGATGGTCGTTCACTCCCGTGTATGACGGTGAGATTGAACGTCAGGGTGACGAGGCTCAACGTCTCGTGAACCGATGACCACAGGCTGTGGGTCAACCTGTGGATAACGGGGGACCGACCGGTTGATTCGGTGCTCGTGACCATCGATCGATGGCCAGGAACGACGCCCCGACGATCCGTTCGGTGGAGTCGACGATGTCACGCACGGGTCCGAACTCGCAGAACACTGCCGGCATCCGGGTTTCGCGTAAGACCGGGAGACGCATCCCGCGCAGCGTCATCGTCCGCCTCATGGCCGGTCCGAGTTGGGCGACCAGTTGTGTGGCAAGGGCCCGCCCGCCCACGGATTCGAACGTAGGTACCCCGAAGTACGAAATGTTCGAACTGAAATCCGCTTTCGGCGCAAAACCGAGGTAGACCGATGCGCCAAAGCGGTTCGCTGCGGCGGCATGTGCGGTCGCCTCGTACTCGTCGGTCGAGATCACGGTGGCCCCGCGTTCGCGGAGTTGTCGCGCCAGGGCGCGGGTGATCGCGCTGAGGCCGCCGAACTGCCCGACGACGATGCGCAACGCATGCAGCGACCGGTGGTCGCGCATGGACTCGGCCTCGCGCACGAGCGCCACGCCCGGGCCGGTCCCGCTCTGTCGTCCCACTACCTCGAGGGTGTGCACGGTGTGTGGGCCGCACACGCCATCTGGGTTCAGGCCTGCCTGGCGTTGAAATTCCTCGACGGCACGCGTCGTCGCGGTCCCCAAGATCCCGTCTGGGCGACCACAGTCAAAACCGAGACGGTTGAGGCGGTTCTGCAGCTCGACGACGTCGTCGCCACGCTGATGGGGAGCGGCCAGCACCAGCAATCGATCACCGAGCGACCAACCCGCCTCGACGAGGGCGCGCCAAGTGAGTTCGTCGCAGGTGCCATTGACGTGCAGCCCGCGGCTCGACTGGAACTGGGCGACGGCGTCGGACGTCGCGGTGCAGTAGACGCCGGGCTCATTCTCGGCGGCAACGAACCCAGCCAGCGCGAGGCGGCGCTGCAGGTCGCGCACCGCCTCGCCGCGAAGGCCGATCGTTAGCGGGAGGTCGCCAGGAATTCGTCGAGCTCCTGCATCAACGCACCCTTGCTCTTGGCGCCGACGAGTCGCTTCGATACTTCGCCGCCGCTGAAGACGAGCAGGGTGGGGATGCTCATCACGTTGTACTTCATGGCGACGTCGGGGTTGTCGTCGACGTTCAGCTTGGTGATGGCGATCTGCTCGCCGTGCTCGGAGGCAATCTCTTCGAGCACTGGCGCGATCTGCTTACACGGTCCGCACCACTCGGCCCAGAAGTCGACGACGACAGGTTTGTCGGAGGCGTTGACGGTCTCGTCGAACGTGGCCGTCGAGAGGTTGGTGATACCGGTTGCCATGGGGGTGATCCTTTCACACGTCGGCGGAATCCGCCGCAGTTGCGTTCGTAGCAGCATCAACCCGCTGGGCACGCGACCCATTCCCGAGCGGCCAACGGGCGCGGTCAGTGCGCAGCTTCGAGCCAGCGTTCGGCGTCGATGGCGGCCATACAACCGGATCCTGCCGCGGTGATCGCTTGGCGATAGGTGTGGTCCTGTACGTCGCCGCAGGCGAAGACGCCCTCGACATTGGTGTACGACGAGTCGGCCTGCGTGATCAGATAACCACTGTCGGCGTCCATCTCGAGTTGCCCCACGAACAGATCGGTGTTGGGACGGTGGCCAATGGCGATGAACACCCCGGTCACGGGCAGCCGGCGCGTTTCGTCCGTGTTGACATCGCGCAGGGTCATCCCTTCGACCTTCTCGTCGCCATGGATCTCCTCGACGACGCTGTTCCAGGCGAACTCGATCTTGGGGTTGTCGAAGGCGCGCTGCTGCATGATCTTTGAGGCGCGCAGCTCATCGCGGCGATGCACGATCGTCACCTTGTCGGCGAACTTGGTGAGAAAGGTCGCTTCTTCGACGGCCGAGTCGCCGCCACCCACAACAGCGATGTGTTGGCCGCGGAAGAAGAACCCGTCACACGTGGCGCAGGTGGACAATCCGTGGCCGATCAGACGCTGCTCGGCCTCGAGTCCGAGCATCAACGACTGGGCGCCCGTGCTCACGATGACAGTATCGGCCTGGTACTCCTCGTCGCGTACCCATACCCGGAACGGCCGGGCGGAGAAGTCGACTTTGGTTACCTTGTCGGTGAGGATCTCGGTGCCGAACCGCTCGGCTTGGGCACGCATCGACTGCATCAGCTCCGGACCCATCACACCGTCGGGAAAGCCGGGGTAGTTCTCGACGTCGGTGGTCAACATCAGCTGACCACCCGGTTGGTCGCTGGTGCTCGACGGCTCGCCTTCGATGAGCAGCGGGGACAGGTCGGCGCGGGCGGCATACACCGCTGCGGTGAGCCCGGCGGGGCCGGACCCGATGATGATGACGTTGCGAACCACGTGGGGCTCCGTTTCGTGCGCTGGAGGGTCGTGCGCTCTGGGGGTCAGACGCCGGTTTCGGCGTTGCGCTTCCGAAAGAGAAACGCTCCCACCAGGCAGAAGATTCCGCCGACTGCGAAGTAGCTCAGGTACACCGCACGCGGCGAGCTGACGCCGAGATCGAACAACGCCTGCACGCCGCGCAGCAGGCCGATGACCACCAACACCGCGGTGAACATCCCGACGATTGCGGCGATCAGGCCAAACACCACGGCGCGGGCGGCGTAGACGACCTTCGTCGTCGTCTGCTCGCGGACGGTGCCGACGAACTCGACGATCGTGTCGGTCGTCTCCCGCGGCCAGTTCGGGTCGGTCAGCGGATTGGCGGGCATGGCGGGCGAGGCTAGCTGGTTGTCGAGCCGACTACGGCAGCGCTACGCGGACGAGCTCGGTGCAGCTCTCCGGGAGGTGGGCATACGCCATGTTGGTGGCGTTGTCGACCCCGATGACCGCCAGCTGACCGGCATAGAAGGCGCGACCAACCACGACATCGACGGCCCCACAGAGCGGCTCGGCAGCGAGTTCGGGCAGGGCGTCCTCCGGCTGCGCGCCATCGACGTCAGCGTCGGTCGCCGAGTCGTCGCTCGCGCTCGTGTCGCCTTCGATGTCGGGCGCAGCGGGGGCGTCGACGGCGGCTGCCGCAAACAGCGCAACGTCGTCGGCGGTGTTCAGCACTTCCAGATCGGTGTCGGGAGGCGGCCCGAGGTCGTCCGGTCCGATGACCAAGGATCCGCTCTCGTCCACCGCCTCCTCGGCTTCTTCGGGTAGTGCCCCGTCGCCGACCGTCGATTCGGTGTCGGCGGCCAGCGCATCGTCGCCGGCATCCTCGGCGAACACCTCCCCGCTCGCATCGAACGACTCGGCGTCGACGCTCGGCGCGGCCGTGCGGGTCTGCGCGTCGGTGGCGGCCAGCGTGTCGCTGGTGGCTTCACCGGTGGCGTTGTCGCTGCCGTCATCGTTGTCGTCGGTCACCGTTTGCACGATCAGTCCACCCGCCAACACCAGCACGAGCGCTGCTGCAGCCGCAGTCAGCCAGCCCGCGCTGTTGCGCGTGCGGCGTCGACGGAGCGGTGTCGGTGGAGCCGAAACTGCCGCGGCCCCCGCGGCGGCCGCACCATCGACCCCGGCCGGGGTGCTGTCGCGCCGCGCCCCCAGCCGCTCGGCCTCGGGCAACCGCTCCCACGCGTCAAGGGCCGCCGCGAGGTGTCGCTCGCGCATCGAGATCGGTGCGGGATCGGTGTCGGAGAGCAGCGCTCTCGTGCTCGTCATCGCCCGCACGACGCTCATCGTGTCGTCGTCGTCCGCAACCGACGACCTGGTGTCGTCGTCGAGTTCGTCGTCGAGGAATGCGCTGGCCAGCTCGTCGCGCGACACAGCGTCAGGCTGTCCGACGTCGTCAGCGTCGTCGCGCGGGTCGTCGGGCGTGGCGTCGTCGGTCATGTCGGTGGGTTTTGACGTTGCGAACCGGTCGATTGGTTCCCGTCGGTCTGGTGTTTCCCGTCGGTCTGGTTGCTCTCGTCGGTCTGGTTGCTCTCGTGCGGGTGCTGGTCCCCGTCGAGTTCGGGGAGTTCGTCGATGCGCAGGGCGTCGGCGAGGGCGGCGCGGCCGCGGGCGATGCGCGACTTGACCGTGCCGATCGGCACCTCCAGGACCGCTGCGATCTCTTGATAGTCGAGGTCGGCAACGTCTCGGAGCACCACGGCGCTGCGCAGGTCGTCGTTCAGCTCGGTGAGGGCGGCATCGATCGCCAACCGATCATCGACGAGCTCGACGTTACGCGCCCCCCGTGGATCGACCGCTTCGGGGGATTGATCGTCGTCGTGAGGCACCGGACGGCGTTGGCGCTTGCGCAGCTCATCGAGCGCGGCGTTGGTGGCGATCCGATAGGCCCAGGTGCCGAACGACGAGCGACCGTCGAAGCGGGGCACGCTGCGGGTGATCTTGATCAGTGCTTCTTGGCAGGCGTCGTCGGCGTCGCGTTGGCTCCCGACGATCCGCCGGCACACCGCGTACACACGGTCGTAGTGCCGACGGAGTAGTTGGTCGAGGGCGAATCGATCGCCACCCTGGGCGGCCTCGACCAGCGCCGCATCGTCGAGCGCCCGAGTCATCGTCAGCCCGCCGGAGCGATGTCGCCGAGGCGGCCGCGGTACGGGTTGGCGCCCGTACACGTGTCGTCGGTGCCGAGCTCGTTGAGTAGCACCAGCATGTGCCGAGCAGGAGCGGACGGGGTCGCCGACACGACGGTACCCGGATCGTTGGCGAAGGCGCGGGTGCCGAGCTCCGGCCCCCAGTCGTCGAGCGCGGCAGGCGCCGACTCGGCGTCGCTGGCGAAGAACTGCAGTTGGTAGGGAGCGGACTGCACGTCGACCGAGAGTGCTTCTTGCATCGGTGCGTCGAAGCTGACGACAAGCCCGACGCCGCGCTTGGCGCCCATGAACCGGTCCTCGTAACACACCGTCCGCCAGAAGGTGGTCGGGTCGCCATCCGAGGCAGCGAGCACCGCGTCACCGTCGTTCTCGGTCCCGTCGCCCTCTGGATCGAACGCCGTGATCGTGGAGATCGAGGCGGGTTCGGCCACGAGCGGGGCTGTCGTCGCCGCCACCGACGGTGGTGGTGCGCCGCCGGGCGTGCTCGTCTGTGGGGCCGTGTCGTTCGTGGCGTTGGGCAGCGCGGTCGTGGTCGACGCGGTGTCGTCACTGCCGAATCGAAGGCTGGCGACCAACACGGCGACCAATGCCAGCGCGACCACGACGATGCCGCCGACGACGATCGCCGATGGCGCCCGGCGATCGGCCAGGTCGCGTGCGGGCTCACCGCGCGGCGTACGGGTCGGCGGTGTGGGATCGACGGGCGCTGGCGCGATTTCGCCGGGAATGGTTGGCGCGGTGGGGCCGGCAACCGTGGCCGCGGCCGCCGGTGCCGCTCGCCACTTGCTGGCCAGCGTCGGCTTCTCACTGGACTGCGGCGCGTGGTGTTGGTCGGCTACGGCGTCGCCCGTCGGATCGACTGTTGGCGGACCCGTGTGGGCGGCGCGCTTGAGCGACGCCGCCAGATCCGCACCGGTGGAAGGGCGGTTGTTCGGATTGCGCGCCAGCAGCTGATGGACCACGACGACGAGCTCGGTGGGCAAGGTGGCCCGGAGTTGCGCGAGGTCGGTGGGATCGCGTTGCAGCCGGGCGAGCGCGGTGTCTGCGTCGGTTTCGCCGAGAAACGGGACTCGCCCGGCGAGGCACTCGTAGAGCACGAGACCGAGCGAGTACAGGTCGGCGCGGCCGTCGAGGCGCTTGCCGCGCACCTGCTCGGGAGAGAGGTACTTCGCCGTACCCATCATGATGTTGTCGTTCGTCAGGTCGTTCTCGGCCGAGGGCGCGAGCCCTTTGGCGATGCCGAAGTCGGTCAGCAGCACCCGGCCGTCGGAGGTGATCATGATGTTGCCGGGCTTCACATCGCGATGCACGAAGCCGGACTGATGGGCGTGGTCGAGGGCGACCGCGACGCACGACCCGATGTGGCACGTGAGCTCAGGGCTCAGTCGCTTCTGCGTATCGAGCAGCTGACGCAGGCTCTTGCCTTCGACGAGCTGCATCACTACCGCTTGGCGACCGTCCTGCTCGAACACGTCGTGTACGGCGACGATGTTCGGGTGATTGAGACCGGCAGCGGCCACCGCCTCGCGGCGGAAGCGTTCCGCGACGACCGGATCTGAGGCAAGCGTCGGCTTGAGCCACTTGACGGCCACCTTGCGATCGAGCGTGAGGTCGACCGCCAACCACACCTCGGCCATCCCGCCTTGCGCGAGCATGCGCTGCAGCTCGTAGCGCTGCGCGATCACAGTGGGTGGGGGAGCCGCAGGTGACATGGACCTCGCACAACGCTAGTGGTGGGCGCCGACGCGCCCCGGTCATGTTGCTCGCTCGATGGACTGGCTCAGTCGGCGCGTTCGTGAAATGCCACGCCGATCGTGCCGCGTCCACCGTGTGTGCCGATCACGGGTCCGATTTCGCCGATGACGATCTCGTCGTGGTAGTGCGTGCGCAACATGTCGACGAACACGTCGACGTCGCTGCAGTCGGCGTGCAGGACCGCAAGATTCTCGACGCGGTCGCCGAACTCGCGCACCTTGTCGTCGAGGAACTTCAGGGCCTTGGTTCGGGTGCGTTGTTTGCCGCCTTCTTGCACCTCGCCGCCGGTGACCACGATGATCGGTTTGATCGAGAGGGCGGTGGCCAACAACGCCTTGGCGCTGCCGATACGCCCACCCTTCTGCAGGTTCTCGAGCGTGTCGAGCGCCCCGAACACTTGGGTGCGCGCGGTGAGGTCGGCGGCAAGTGCCGCCACCTCGTCGAGCGTTGCACCACCGGCCGCGAGACGAGCACAGGCGATGGCGATCGTGCCGAGGCCCAGGGTGATGGTCCGACTGTCGACCACGCGTACCTCGACGTCGATCGAGGTGTCCTCGTGCACGGTGCGCGCCGCCAGTTCGGCACTCTGCATCGTCGCCGACAGCGCGCTCGACAACGACACCGTGACGATTCCGGTTGCCCCGTTGTCTGCGAGTTGGCGGTACGCAGTTTCGAACTGTCCCGGTGCGGGCGCTGCCGTCTCGGGCAGCGTCGGCGAGTTGGCGCACCGCGTCCAGAACTCGGCGGTGGTCAGCTGCTCCCGATCGATGAACTCCTCGTCACCGAAACGAATCGACAGCGGCACGATGACGATCCCCAGCTCGTCCGCGATGTCGGCGGGGAGGTCGCAGGATGAGTCGGTGACGATGCGGATGTTGCTCACGGCGTCGGGAGGCTATCGGCACGCTGCGCGCTGGGATGATGGGCTCGTCGTTCCTCCACGGCGGCCCGCCGCTTCTTGTTTCGCCAGTTGGCGATCCACCAGGTGATCAAGATGAGCACGAACCCGCCGGTGATGACCTGGGCGAGTCCCGTGAAGGCGGTCACCCGCGATGTCAGCGTGATGTCGTCGGCGAGCACCTCCCCGCCGGGCGTCGACACCGTGACCTCGACCGACGACGTGCCGTTGGCCAGGGCGCGCACCGGGACGATGACGTTCGTCTCGCCGTTCGGACGCAGCGTGACCACTTGGTCGCCGTTGGGGAACTCGAGCTTCGACGACGACAGTCCAAGGGTGACGTCGAGTGGTTCGTCGCTGCGGTTGGCGAGCTGCAGCTCGATGTCACCGGTGCGGCCGGTGAGGGTGAACGTGAACGGCTCGGGTGGCACCACGGCCGCCCGCAACTCGTCGAGTTCGGTGCGAAGCGCGTCGAGTTCGACGTTGGCCACGTTGTCGTCATACGCGGTCGTGAGCAGTTCGTCGAGCGTCACACTCCATTGCTCGGGGCGGGGATCGTCGTCTGGCAGCATCGATGCGGTACTCAGCACTTCCAAGGCAACGGCGTCGAGGGCGGCGACCCGTTCGACGAGCGATGGCCCGGCTTCGGCCGGCAGAGACACGGTGTCGCCGCCGTCGGGAGCACGTTGGCTGTCGGTGGTGGCGGGGAGCACGGAGCCCTCCGTAAACCGCAGACCGTCGGTGGCGTCGCTGAGTTGCTCGAGCGCAACCAGTAGCCGGGGGTCGGGTGCGGCCAGCGTCGGTGAGCTGAGGACCCGTGATCGTTCGCTGGCGCGCGGCGCCGGTTCGAGCAGCAGGCCGGCCGCCGTGCCGACGGCCCATTCGAATGCGGTCAAGTCTTCGAGGATCTCATCGGTGCCTTGGGTGGTCAGTGCCTCGGCCAACGGGTCGACCAGGACGAGCGGCATCGTGTCGCCGTCGGGGAGCGCAACGTCGACGAACCGGTCGCGCTCGGGGAGCGAGCCGCCGATCGTTGCGGTGTACATGTCGTCGGTCATGACGAGGTAGCGGAACCCGAGGTCGCGCAGCTGCTGCGCGCCGGCCGCGCTCAGTGGATCGAGCACGATCCACGCTGTTCGCCCAATGCGCGCCGACGGCAGATCGTCGATCACGATGCGCTCGCCCGCCGACAGCTCGCGGGCGACCAGATCACCGCGCCCCACGGTGACCGCTGAGGAGATGTCGAGGACGCGATCCGAGGTTGCGACCACCTCGTCGTCGACGAAGAGCGAGTCGCGCGTGGGCGCATCAACACCGCTGGTTGCGGCCACGACCGTGCGCGGGGCGACCCCGAGTGTGATCGGCGTGGTCAACTGCGATGCGAGCTCAGCGGCAGCATCGAACCCGTCGGTTGCTGGTGGGGAGTCAAGACCCGGCTCGGGGCTTGCCGCCATCACGGTGAGGTCGATCGGTTCGCTGATGTCGTCGTCATCGACGCGTTCCACGATCGTGCCGTGTGAGGCAACCTCGACGGCAACGTCGGGTTCTCCGAGCACGCCGATCTTCAGTTGGACGCGAATTGGATGCAGGCCGGCGCGGTCGATCTTCAAATTCTCCGCCACGCTGTCGCCCATGTCGGTGGGGACTTCGACCGTCAGCGTCGTCGTGCCGTCGTCGTCGACTGCGAAGTCGGTACGCACGTCGACCAATCGGACGCCATCGATCGCGTCGCCGTTGTTGCCGAGCTGGTCGTAGATGCGCTGGGGGATGTCGGGTCCGACCAGTTGGGACGGAAGGACGCGTCCGAGCGGCGAGAGGGGTGCGTAGTTGGTGACGTCGATGGTCAGTGGGAGCGGAGGTGGAGGTGACGGCAGCGGTTCACCCAGCTCGTCGGTCGCCTCAACGGTTGCTGCGTCCGCCACGGTGTCGATGGCATCGGACGCTGTGTCGACGTCTTCGTCGAGGCGGAACAAGTCGAGGTCGCCGTCGACGCGGTACACGAAGCGCAGGGTGCCGTCGGGGTCGATGGCGAAGCGCTGGTCGATGAGGGCGAGCTGGATGGGCTCGTCGACGACCTGGGCGGGTGCGTTCGTCGCTCCGACTGACGCGGCCGCGGGTGCGCTCATCACGAGGGCGATCGGGATCGCAGCGAGGGCGCGTCTCATGGTTCGGCGAGGTTGAGTTCGAGCACGGTCAACGCGGCGTTGTCGCGCTGGAACCCGAGTCCGTCGTACAGGGCAATGGCGGCCGTGTTGTCGACCGAGGTGTTCACCAAGATGCGCCGCGCCCGCCGCGCCCAGCGCAGCGAGTCCTCGACGAGCGCCTGGGCGATGCCGCGTCGTCGTTCGGCTGGGTCCACCGCCAACCGTTGGAGATACGCGGTGGCTCCGGCCCGTCCGGTAATGGCGAGGCCGATGACCCCGGATCGGTCGACGGCGATGCGTGCTCGGTGCTGCGGTGTGGCGTTGCGGATTTCCTCGATCGCGGCGCGATCGTTGCCCCACACCGGACCGAACGCCGCGGCATCGAGATCGGCAACGCGACCCAGATGCCACGGACGAAGGGCAGCGAGGCGCACGTTGTGTGGCGTTGTCGGTCGCTGTGCGGTGTCGGGTGTGGGCCGGCTGAACAATGCGAGTTGATCGATGGCAACGAACCCGGCTCGTCGAAACGGGAGGTCGGACGGAGGAAACAATGCACCCGTGCGCAGCGCACGCAGTCCGCGATGCCGTGCCGTGTCGACCCACCGGTTCACGTCGTCGTCGGTGGGCTGCATCCGATGATCGACCAGAATCAGACGGCCGATCGTGTCGTCGTAGGGCCACCGGCCGAGCCGGGCCTCGACGTTCGCATTGGCCGTGTGCACCATCCACTGACGCTACCTGGGCGCCGTGGTTACCCTGGCGCGGTGGTCCCCGAACGCTTTGCTCCGGTGTTGGCGGAGTTGGCTCCGCTTGCCGAGCGGTTCGCGCAGCGCGGCCACCGGTTGTACCTCGTAGGTGGCACCGTGCGCGACCTCCTCGTCGGCGCCGACGGCGATGACTTCGATCTCGATCTGACCACCGACGCGCGGCCCGACGAGATCAAAGCGGCATTGGCGGGCGCGGTCGACGCGTTGTGGACCCAGGGCGAACGATTCGGCACGATCGGCGCTGAACGCGTGGACGCCGGAGGAACGTCGCGCACGATCGAGATCACGACGTTTCGTTCCGAGGCGTACACCGACGACTCGCGTAAGCCCGTCGTCGAGTTCGCCGACCACATCGATGCTGACCTGGCGCGTCGCGACTTCACCGTGAACGCGATGGCCCTCGAGTTGCGGCCCGACGATGACGCTCCCGAGCTCGTCGATCCGTTCGGTGGCGCCGTCGACCTGGCCGCTCGCCGGTTGCGCACGCCGAGCGGCCCGGAGATCTCGTTCGGCGACGATCCGTTGCGCATGCTCCGCGCCGCCCGCTTCATCGCTCGCTTCGACCTCGAACCCACCGCCGAGCTCGTCGAGGCGGTACGCGCCCTCGGCGGGCGGCTCGAGATCGTGTCGGCGGAACGCATCCGCGACGAACTCGACAAGCTGATCACCGTCGACCACCCGGCGGCGGGCTTGTGGTTCCTGGTCGACACCGGCCTGGCCGATCATTTCTTGCCGGAGCTACCGGCGATGCGTTTGGAGCACGATCCGATCCACCGCCACAAGGACGTGCTCACCCACTCGATCGCTGTTGTCGAAAACGTGCTTCGTCCGGACGATCCCGAGCGTTTCGACTTTCGGCTGACCCGACTCGCGGCGTTATTCCACGATGTCGGCAAGCCGCGCACCCGTGGGTATGCCCCAGGGAAGGGCACGACGTTTCATCATCACGACGCCGTCGGGGCGCGCATGACTCGCAAACGGATGAACGCGCTCCGTTACTCCAACCACGACGTCGACGCCGTGACCGAGCTGGTTGCGCTTCATCTGCGCTTTCACACCTACTCGATGGGTTGGTCCGACTCGGCGGTGCGTCGCTATGTCCGCGATGCCGGGGACGTTCTCGCCGAGCTCAACGTGCTCACCCGCTGCGATTGCACCACGCGCAACGCCAAGAAGGCCGCCCGCCTCTCCAGGCGGATGGACGAACTCGAAGCGCGCATCGACGAGCTCGCCGCGGCTGAAGAACTTGCGGCGTTGCGTCCCGAACTCGACGGCAACGCGGTGATGGAACACCTCGACCTGGCGCCCGGTCGAGAAGTCGGCGAGGCGATGGAGCACTTGATGGAGATCCGCCTCGAGGAGGGGCTGATCGGCGATGTCGAGATCCGCAAGCGTCTCGATGCCTGGTGGCGCGACCGAGCTCGGTGAGCACCGCGACCACCCTCATCGCCGCGCTGGCCATCGTTGCTGTGGCCGTGCTCATCGCCCTCGCGTTCGCCGTCGCGGCGGCTCGGCGCTCGAGGGCGGCGGTGGCGGCCCACGAACAGGAGATGCGTGATGTGCTCGACGCCTTGCCCGACGGGGTCGTGCAGCTCGACGCTGACGGCGACATTGCCTGGGCGAATGCGCGAGCGGCGGCGCTCGCTGGGCGATCGATCGACGAGTTGCGGGGCCGTTCGTTTCTCGCACTGGTCGGCGGCGACGACCGTCCAGCGCTGGTCGAACGACGGGAGCTCGATGCCCCGGCCACGTTGATCGAGTTGGTGGCCGCCGACGGACGAAGCCACATCGTCGAAGCCACGCGGCATGACGACGGTGGTCCCGGCGCACTGGTCGTACTGCGCGACGTCGGTCATCGAGAGCGCCAGTCCAGTGCGTTGCACGAGGCCCGCCGTCGGTTCCAACAAGCCTTCGACGCCGCACCGATCGGGATGGCGTTGGTGCGCATGGACGACCGGGCGATCGTCGACGCCAATCAGGCGTTTGCCGACATGCTCGGTCGGCGCGTGCCGGAGCTGATCGGGATGTCGATAGGTGCGCTGAGCCACCCCGACGACGGGCGTGTCGCGGCTGCGCAGCGGGCCCGCCTCGAATTGGGGATCGCGAAGGCGTTCGTCATCGAGCAGCGTTTGCGCCACCGGTCGGGCGAGTACCGATGGACGCGCACGCGCATGTCGGTCACCACGGACGCCGGCGTGGCGCTGGCGATCACGCACATCGAAGACATCACCGACCAGCGCACCAGTGCCGAGCAGCTGAGCTTCGCGGCAACGCACGACGCGTTGACCGGACTCCCCAACCGGTCGGCGGTGGTCGCTCGGCTCGACGTCCAGGCCGCGCCGGTGGCGTTCTTCGACCTCGACAACTTCAAGGTGGTCAACGACAGCCTCGGTCACGCCGTGGGCGATGCGGTGTTGCGCGAGGTGGCCAACCGCCTTCGTCGCGAGATCGAAGACGAGGACCGGTTGGCGCGCTTCGGCGGCGACGAGTTCGTCGTGGTGGTCGATCGCGATGCCGCAGTCGAGGCCGAGCGGGATGCTGCCCACGTGGCGGATCGCGTCCGCCGAGTCCTGCAGGCGCCGATGGAGATCGACGGCGAGGAGCTCGTCGTCACGGTGAGTGCGGGTGTGGCCCACGCCGATGGTCCGACCGACGGCGATCAGCTGTTGCGCGATGCCGAAGCGGCCATGTACCGCGCCAAGTCGGCGGGTCGAGATCGCATCGAGCGCTTCACCCCCGACTCCCGCGAGTCGGCGGTGGAGGTGTTGCGTACCTCGACCGAGCTGCGTCGGGGGCTCGAACGCGGCGAGATCGTTCCGTACTTCCAGCCGATCGTTGCGCTCGCCGGTGGCGAGGTCGAAGGCTTCGAGGTGCTCGCTCGGTGGCTGCACCCCGACCGCGGGCTGCTCGCCCCCGGCGCATTCCTCCCCGTCGCCGAGGAGACCGGGCTGATCACCGAGTTGGGCGCGAGCGTCATGCGCGACGCGCTGTCGCAGCTGGCCCGCTGGCGGGCGCAAGGAGTGTCTTTCGCCGACGCATCGATCTCGGTGAATGTGGCGACGCAGCAGCTGGCCGATCCGAGCTTCCTCGCGGTGGTCGACGATGCGCTGCAACAGACGGGTATCGACGCCGACTCGTTGTGGCTGGAGATCACCGAGACCGCGCTGATGAGTGACACCCAGGCCGCCGGCGCCGCACTGCGTGAACTGCGCGGGTTGGGACTGCACGTTTCGGTCGACGACTTCGGCACGGGCTACTCGTCGCTCACGTACTTGAAGCGGTTTCCGGTCGAGGCGATCAAGATCGATCGGAGCTTCGTTGCCGGCCTCGGGTTGGAGGACGACGACACGTCGATTGTCGAAGCGGTGATCGGGCTGGGCCACTCCCTCGGGGTTCTGGTGATCGCCGAGGGTGTCGAGACGCCGCTGCAGCTCACTCGACTGCGTGAGCTCGAGTGCGACAAAGCACAGGGATATCTGTTTGGTCGGCCGCGTAACGCCGAGATCATCGAGGCCGAGCGAAGCGATCGCTGAGCTGGAGCGACGAGCCCGTTGTCAGAGAGGCTATGAACCCTCTTTGAGGGCCCGCAGGATCAGTGTCGATGGGCGCGGGCTGGAGACCCCGGCACCGAGTTCGAGCAACCGATCGACGCGGAAGTTGGTGCGTGACAAGGCGGTGTGCCACGCCCCGATCGTGCGCGCCGAGCCGTAGGGGGCACTGTCGCTCACTGCGGCGAACGGATGCTCGACAACGATCACGAAGGGCCGCTCCGGTTTGAGGATCCGATGGACTTGGCGGAACAGCCGGCTGAGGTCGTCGACGTCGTCGATCGTGCGGTTGGCGACCACGACGTCGCAGGTTGCCGATGTGATGTCCCCGAGATCGGCGAGGTCGGCCGCGAAGCACTGCACGGTGACCTCGTGCTCGGCGGCCTGCGCCCGGGTCTGGGCGATGCGCTCGGGGTTGGGATCGACAGCGATCGCCTTCGCCCCGGCGCGCGCCATGGCCAGTGCGTTGTACTCGGGCGAGACACCGAGTTCGACCGCCCGCTTGCCGTCGCCAAGGTCGCCGCACAGGCGGAGTTCCGCGTCGTCGGGCAGCCCCGGTCCGTAGTTGATGGCGAACACGGCACCAGTGTGGTCGCCTCCGCGCCGGTACACGCGGACCGTGCTCGCTAGCCTCTCCGTCGATGGGCTTCTCGGTCGGCGCCGTTCGCGGAATCGACGGCGCGCGCGGCATCGTCGATCATCGCCTCGCCCGGCGAATGCTGATCAACGAAGTGCGCCGTGGCCGAGTGCCACTCGAGCAGGTCTGCGACGCGCATCCCGAGCTGGTGCGTGCGGCGCGCAACGTCGGCACCGTGACGCAAACAACGTGCCCGATCTGTGAAGAAGCCGACCTGCGGTTGGTGACGTACGTCTTCGGTGCCCGTTTGCCCGCCCACGGGCGGTGCGTGTCGACCGCAGCCGAGATGGCCGCGTTGAACCGCCGTCCAGACGACCTCAACGCGTACGTCGTGGAAGCGTGCGTGGAGTGCCGCTGGCATCATCTGCTGCGCGTGTTGCCGGTCGGCGGCCGGCGGACCACCTGACTCGCGTGCCGTCACCAATTCGTCTCGCGGTGGTCATCGGCGCGGTCGTCGTCGCAGCGACGGCGTGCTCGTCGACCGCGACGACGCCCACGGCGATCACTACTCCGGTCGCCGAGACCACCACGTCGGCTTCATCGACGACAACAGCGGAGTCAACGATCAATGCGCCGAGTAGCACCGTCGGCGATGTGGCCACCACCGAGTCGACCGCCGGTCAACCACAGGGATTCACCACCGTCGAGGCAATCATCACCGCTGCCGACGGTGAGGTGTGTGAGGTGTGCCTGTGGTTCGCTAACGACACTGGGAAGTACGGGCGGGGGCTGATGGAGGTCACCGACCTCGGCGAGCCGGTCGGGATGGTCTTTGCCTATGCCAACGACAGAAGTGGCAACTTCTTCATGTTCGATACGCCGACACCGCTGTCGATCGCCTGGTTTGCCGGTGATGGGTCGTTCATTGCAGCGACCGACATGGACCCCTGTCTCGTCGCCGACTCGGCGACCTGTCCGCGGTTCAACCCCGGCGCGCCGTACCGCTTCGCCGTTGAGGTGCCCCAGGGTGATCTCGGGGCGCTCGGGATCGGTCCGGGCTCGACGTTCGAACTGGTACCCGGCAGCGAATCGCCGCTCGGCATGCCGTGTTCGCCCCGATAGGATTCTTCCCTCACATACGCCCTGCCCCGCGAGGGGCTCCGTGCGCTACGAGCGCACCGGATCCGGAGGAGCACTAGCACGATGCGTGCCTATGAATTGATGGTGATCATCGACGGCGACGTCGATGATCCGAAAGCCCAGGCCTGGACCAAGCAGGTCGCCGACGCCGTCACCAGCGCAGGGGGCGAGCTGCACGGCAAGGTCGATTGGTGGGGGAAGCGACAGTTCGCTTACCCGATCGACAAGAAGCCGGCTGGCTATTACCTGGTCGCCGAGCTCGTTGCGCCGCCGGGCGCCCTCGACGATTTCGAGCGCACGATGCGTCTCGCCGACGACATCGTCCGTCACAAGCTCATCCGTCTGCCCGATGCCGAAGCACAGCGTCGGGGGATGGCGATCACCGCCGCCTGAGCGGCGCCGCCCACCAGCACACACGCATATCACAGGGGACACACATGGCTTCGGAGAACTCCGTCACGCTCGTCGGGAACCTCACCCGCGATCCCGAACTGCGCTACACCACTACCGGCCGCGGCGTTGCCAGCTTCGGTCTCGCAGTGAACCGGCGCTATCAGCAAAACGGCGAATGGCAAGAGCAGGTGTCGTTCTTCAATGTGGTCGCCTGGGGCGATCTCGGCGAGAACGCTGCCGCCAGCCTCAACAAGGGCAATCGGGTCATGGTCACCGGCCGGCTCGAGCAGCGCCAGTACGAGACTCGCGAAGGCGAGAAACGCAACGTCGTCGAGGTGATCGCCGACGAACTCGGTCCCAGCCTGCGTTGGGCCCAAGCTCAAGTCGAGCGGATCAGCCGCGACGCGGCCGCCGCCGGCGGCGGCGCCCCGGCGGGCGGCGGCACCCGTGCCCCCGATCCCGTGTACGGCGATGAAGAGCCGTTCTGATCTGAGAAATTCCGCGCCCACCCCCAGTCGCTAAAGGACATCTGATGGCTAGCAAGAAGAACAAGGCGCGCGCCGCACGCGACGCCAACCCCCGCAAGTTCAAGAAGAAGACGAGCATCCTCGTCACCGAGAAGGTCGAGTACGTCGACTACAAAGACATCGATCTGCTGCAGCGGTTCATGAGCGACCGCGCCAAGATCCGCAACCGGCGCGTCGCCGGCAACTCGCTGCAACAGCAGCGTGAGGTGGCCAACGCCATCAAGATCGCCCGCGAGATGGCCCTGCTGCCATACGCCAAGCGTGTCGCTTCGACGCGCACCGGAGGTCGCCGCGACGGCGGACGCGATGGTCGCCCGCCACGCGACGAGGGCGCACCGACCGATGCCGAGGCGACCACCGACGAGGCAACGCTCGACGATGCTGCGGTCGACGTACCCGACACATCCGACGCAGGTGCCGACGCCGTCGAGGAGCAGGTATGAGCGTCAAGATCATCCTGCGTAACGACCTCGACGGGCTGGGTAAGCGCGGCGACATCGTCGAGGTCGCCGAGGGCCACGCCCGCAACTTCCTGTTGCCCAAGGGTCACGCCATCGTCGCCTCCGATGGAGCGATCGAGCAGGCCGCGCGCATGCGCAAGGCGCGCGACGAGCGAGATGCGACCGCCCGCGAGGCCGCCACGGCGATCGCCAGCGCGTTGGTTCCCCAGGTCATCACGATCTCGGCGAACGCCGGGAGCGAGGGCCGCCTGTTCGGCTCGGTGTCGGCAGCCGACATCGCCGACGCGGTGCGCGAGCAGACCGACATCGAGATCGACCGTCGCGACATCGAGGCTGATCACATCCGGACCACCGGACAACATCAGGTCACGGCGTCGCTGCACCAGGACGTGTCGTTCCCGATCACCATCGACGTCGTCGCCGCTGAGTAAGCGGTCGCTGTCATCGGCAGAGGAGATCGTCCACAGCGCCGCCCACAGCGCGGCCACATCGGTCCCCACCGGACCCACAGAAGTCGGTGGGTTGTGCCCCTTCCATCGCACAACCCCGAGCTGAGAAGGTGGTGCCCCCATGTCGTCGAGCACCGGTCGCGTCCCTCCCCACAATCTGCACGCCGAGCAGTCCGTGCTCGGCGCGCTGTTGCTGTCGCGCGAGGCCGTCGGTCTCGTCGGTGAAGCCGGCCTGACCGTCCGCGACTTCTACCATCCAGCGAACCAACACATCTTCGACGCCATCCGCTCGATCTACTCCACAGCGGGCCCGGTCGATGTGGTCACCGTTGCCGATGAACTGCGCCGCAACGGTCTGCTCGAAGAGGTCGGCGGCATCGAACGGCTCAACGAACTGCAGAACGCCACACCGTCGGTGTCCGGCGCTGAGCACTACGCCAAGATCGTGATGGACACGGCACTGCTGCGCCGGTTGATCCACACCGCCGGCGAAATCACCGACCTCGCCTTCGGCGAGCCCGACGACGTCACCAAAGCGGTCGACCTCGCCGAGTCCAAGATGTTCGAGGTCGCCGAGGACCGGGTGGTCGACACCACTCGACCGATCCAAGACTTGCTGAACGACGCAATGGATCAACTCGAGGAGAACTACGAGCGTGGTGACTCGATCACCGGTGAGGCGATGGGCTACGACGACCTCGACGAGCTGCTCTCCGGCTTGCAGCCGAGCACGCTGAACATCGTCGGCGCCCGCCCGGCGATGGGCAAGTCAGCGTTCGGGTTGGGTATCGCCACCCACGTGGCCAAGCACTCGGGCAAGCCGGTGCTGTTCTTCTCGTTGGAGATGGGCCACGCCGAGCTGACACAGCGCATCATCGCCAGCGAAGCCAAGGTCGATTCCACCAAGCTGCGTACCGGCAACCTCAGCGAGAGCGACTGGTCGAAGATCGGTCTCGCCGTCGGACGTCTCGAAGTGCCGCTGTTCCTCGACGACAACCCGCAGGTCACGGTGATGGAGATCCGCGCCAAAGCGCGGCGGGTGAAATCGCAACACGGTGGCCTGTCGGTGATCCTGATCGACTACCTCCAGCTGATGAGCGGGTCGGGCACCGCCGAGAACCGTCAGCTCGAAGTGAGTGAGATCAGCCGTAACTTGAAGATCCTCGCCCGCGAACTCGAGGTGCCGATCGTGGCGTTCAGCCAGCTCAGCCGCAACCTCGAGGCCCGTGCCGACAAGCGGCCGATGCTCGCCGACCTGCGCGAGTCGGGGTCGCTCGAACAGGACGCCGACGTGGTGATGTTCCTGTACCGCGACGAGGTGTACAACCCGGAGTCGCCCGACAAGGGTTCGGCCGAGGTGATCGTCGCCAAGCATCGCTCCGGTCCGATCGGCTCGAAGCGGCTGGTGTTCCTCGGCCAGTACACCCGCTTCGACAACGCAGCCCGCTCGATCTGACTAGGGGTTGGGTGTGAAGATCGCGGTCAGCCGAGGCGAATAGACGTCGCTTGCGCCGAAGCTCGTGTTGATGCAGACGAGGGAGTAGGTGGCCGTCTCGCCGGCGCCGATGTCAAACACCCGCGACGCCGACAGGTGTGCGAGGTCTCCTCCGGTCGGTGACTGCCACAACAATTGTTCGCCGGGCGGCGGGTTGCTGACCGAGTCCATCACGCCGCATCGCACGGACTGACCGTCGGTTTGCTCGACCATGTAGCCGGTGGCGATGGTGGCGACGTGGCCGTCGACAGGTGCGGTCACCTCCACCGAGACGATTTCCGTCGGCGTCGACTGTGCAGAGGTGAAACCGGGTTCGGTCTCGCTCACCTTGGTGAAGGCTTGCGCAGCGTCCAACGCGGCGACCCCCGCGGCGTTCGCCGATGCTTGTGCCTCGACGGCGGCCAGCCGGGTGTCGAGGTCGATGAGTGAGGCGTTGGTGTAGTAGCCGACGATGTCGCCGAGCACGGACACTGACCCGTTTTGGTTGAAGATCTTGATCGCTCCACCCGGTGACAGCGCGACGTCGACCTTGTTCGGGAATGGGGCTTGTCCGGCCGACACGTTCAGGTTCGACAACAACGGCACCTCGGTCAGATCGGCTGGGAACAACCGCAGATTGGTTTGCGCAGTTGCCCCGACCGCGGTGACGTTCATGGCCACCGCCACCGCATCGGCCGGGATCGCCTGCGCACCAACACATTCGCCAACCCCGCCGCTGATCTGCTGGGTGTACACCTCACCTGCTGCTAGCGGTGCTGGCCGTGGCCCGACCTGATTCGGGGTGGGGCGCAGGTCGAACGCACGACACCCTGCCGTTGGCACGTAGGTGGCGTCGGTGTCGCCGGGCGAGGCGTCAGCGGACCACGCCGACACGACGATCAGTGTCGACGCGATCGACAGCAGCGCCACGGTGACGGTCCAAACGATGGTGCGGATACGGATCTTGAGTGTCGCGTCCATTCGGCGAACGTCGCACGGCTCAGCTCATTGCACCTGAGCAACGGCTACTCAACGTGTCCCTACATCGAGATACAGCGGCCTCGCGACCGCGCGCTTCTCCGAGGTCTACCGAACCGGAACCGTCACGGAACCCGGTCGTGCGAGAACGGGTGGTGACACATACCCAACTCGTCAGAGGAGACGATCAACATGACCATTCGAATCAACGACATCGCGCCCGACTTCACCGCCAACACCACGCAGGGGACCATCGCGTTCCATGAATGGATCGGAGACGGATGGGTCGTGCTCTTTTCGCATCCCAAGGACTTCACGCCGGTGTGCACCACCGAACTCGGCGCCTTCGCCGCTCGTCACGACGAGTTCACGGCTCGAAACTGCAAGGTGATCGGACTGAGCGTCGATCCCGTTGAGGGGCATCGTGCGTGGAGCACCGACATCGAACGTGCCACCGGGCATGCCGTGGCGTTCCCGCTGATCGGCGACCCCGCACTCGAGGTCGCCAAGCGCTACGAGATGTTGCCAGCCGACGCGGGTACCACCTCGGAGGGCCGCACGGCCGCCGACAATGCCACGGCGCGATCGGTGTTCATCATCGGTCCCGACAAGCGGATCAAGGCGTCCTTGACGTATCCGATGACGACCGGCCGCGACGTCGTCGAGATTCTGCGGGTCATCGACTCGGTGCAGCTCACGGCTCGCGACAAGCTCGCCACACCGGCAGGATGGCGTGCCGGTGATCGCGCCATCGTGGTGCCGTCCGTGAGTGATGAAGAAGCGCGGCGCACGTATCCCGATGGGTTCGACGCCGTGCTGCCCTACCTCCGTTACGTCGACGTCCCGACGCCGGTGTGATGCGGCCGCCCGCTCCTCGCCCGCTCTCGCCGAACGAAGTCAAGAAGCGTCAGCGCCAGGGAGACCTGATCGTCGACGTTCGAGAACCGGAAGCGTTTGCACAGTGCCATCTCGCGGGGTCGATCTGTGTTCCGCCGGATGTGCCGATGTCGGCGCTCGCCCGCGCCCTTGCCGATCGACAACTGGTGCTCGTCACCAATCGTGGCGAGGAGTGGGCGGCCTATCAGCGGTGTACACACGGCGGGATCAGCCGCATCGGTGGCTACGCAGTCGCCATCCCGCGTCATGAGGCCTGTCGAGCGTCTC
Organism: Actinomycetota bacterium; assembly: GCA_039194665.1. Lineage (GTDB taxonomy): Bacteria > Actinomycetota > Acidimicrobiia > Acidimicrobiales > Ilumatobacteraceae > JABSQH01. The sequence goes on along the minus strand of JBCCVW010000008.1, from coordinate 32 downwards.
GCGTGCCGGTGATTGCGGCCAGCATGCTCAAT
>JBCCVW010000007.1:0-48305 GCA_039194665.1 Actinomycetota bacterium | reverse complement strand
GCGGCCGCGTATGGCCGGTGGCTGGAAACTCACCGGGCTGCTCGATGATCTCGCCGGCGCGGAGTTGGCTGAGGTGTTGGCCTACTTCGCTGATGCCGAGTGGCGCAACGATCAGCAACTCCGCGCCGGCGAGATCATCGAGCAGCCCGGTGAGTTTCCAGCCACCGGCCATACGCGGCCGCAGCGTGACATGCCGCTGCTCAGCCAACGCGGCCAGACGGTCGTGTCCGTTGTCGTCGGCAGCCAACCGCTCCCAGGTCTTCACATAGCCAGCAAAGTCATCGAAGCTGCGATTGCAGGCATCGGCCAACAGATCGTCGAGTGCGCTTTCCAACGCCTCATCGGCGATGCGCGGATTCGCCGCCGCGCGAGCCATGGCCTCCACATGGGCAATCGGTACCAGCCCGTCAGCAAACGCCCGCTTCCACTGTGGGGCACGGTCCAAGAACCGGGCCACCTGCATCCGCCGATGCGCCTCCGCCCCCGACAACTGATGCCGATGCCGCAACCACGCATGCGTCGACAACACACCATCGGATTCACGGAACCGGCACTGGGCATCGACATCGGCAGCCACCTCCACCGCGGCTGCTTCACTGACCCGCCGCGCTCGCTCCACATGAGTCGCCCACTCCGCAGCCACAGTGTCGGGCAACACCGCCACATCGACCGATGCGAGCCTGGCGATCGCCGACACCAACGCCGCACCCGCATCACCCACCAACTCCACCGCCGCAGCGGTCGCCGCAATCTCAGCAGCCGTATCGGTGTCCTCGACGACGGTGTTCGTCACGGTTCCCATCATGACGAAGGGGTGTCACAACGAACCCCCGGAAACGGGCCCTCGCCGACATTTCTTTGAAGAAGTCTTGCGGCCGCTCATGTTCGGCGCTGAACGCCGACCCCCCGTTCAGCAGCGCAGCACAACCCACGGCGCGACGCACTCGGTCGATGTTCGTACCGCTCTAGATCCGCCATAGGCCCCTGTCCTATCTCATGGACCTCGACCACACCCGTCGCGGCCGCTATTGACGTTCCTGCGACAGGGGCTGCAAGTGCGTACCGTTGGCACGGTCGGATCGATCGGATTGGGCAACGAGGGTGCTTGAGATACCCGCAGCTGCACTGGCGTGGTGCTACTCGATAACCGAGAGCTATGCGACCGCCATCGCACTGTTCGCGCTCGTCATCGCCGCCGCGACCACGCCACTGACGATGAGTTACGCCAACGCGATCGCCAAACGTCGCGACCTGGTACCCCGCATGCGGCAGCTCCAAGATCAGTACAGCGATGATCGGCCCCGTCTGATCAGCGAGTTGCAAGCGTTCTACGAACGGTCCACGCCCACCACCGCAGCGTGGCTCGCACCGCTCGCCGTTCAAGCGGCAATCTTCCTCGTCGTCCTGCGCGTGCTGAACGGCTTGATCTATCGACCGTCGGGTGCTGCCGAGCCGGTTGCCGCACGGGTATGGCTGAGCTTCGGGCAGACGGATCAAGCCGCCAACCCCGGCTTCGTCCCACGACACCTGCCGATCGATTCCGAGCTGTACCAGTCGCTGTTCGCCCAGCGCGACATGGTCTCGTTCACGCTCGACCTGTCGAGATCGGCGGCGGGAGCGCTTGCCGACAGCATGTTCGCCGGCCTGCCGTACGTGGTGCTGGTCGCCGCACTCGCTGGGTTGTACGTGGCGCAGCGCCGCATCGTCGACGTGGACGACGTACTCCCCGGCCGCGTGCCCGGTCTGCGCGACGTTGTGCGCTGGTCGCCGATGATCTTTGCCGCCGCTGCCCTGTTCCTCATGGCCGGCATCGTCGTCTACTACCTCGTGCAGACCATGGCCCGACTCGGCCAGCTGACGATCCTCGCCCGTCTCAGACAGTGACGATGAGTGCGTTGCCGTTCAACGCCTGACGACAGCGCTCGACTATCTCGTCGACGGAGCCGACAGCCGACACGGCGTGGGACTGCAGTTCGCCGAGGTCTGCGAACTGGTCCCACATCGTCTCCGCTCCCGACGTCTCGACGGTGCCATCGCGTCGGCGAACGCGGTCGAGCCCCGTTGATCGATCCGTTCGGAGCACCAGGTACCGCAGCGCAACGCTTCGCGATCGGAGCCGCTGGGCAACGCGGTCAAGGAACCACGGTCCCACGATCCCGTCCCACACCACCGTGTACCCGGCGTCGGCGAAACCAGCCGCGGTATCGGTGGCGATGTCCATGATCGCGGTGTTCTGCTCATGCGCCGCGGACAGATGCGGGGCGATGAACCCGGAACGGATCATGCGGTAGAACCAATCCGATTCGAGATGCACGCCCCGTGCGAAGCCGGCTGCGAGGCGGTCTGACACCGTTGATTTGCCCGAACCCGGTGGCCCCGACACGATGACGACGCCATCGAGGGCAATCGGATTGTCTCGGAGGTCTTCCGTCACCGCCCCATAGTCGCAGCGGACGTGCCCGCGAGCTGGCTCAGTTATTGCGAGCTACGCCTTGCCGCCACCGGCGTACGATCCGCTCTGTGGCGCGAGAGCCGGTCCTGATTGTCGTCTCGGGCATTCCTGGGGCCGGGAAGTCGACCGTGGGGCGGGCGATCGCCGACCGACTCGACCTCACGTTCCTCGACAAGGACGACTTCCTCGAGGATCTGTTCGCCACGTCCCTCGATGTGACCCGACACGCGCTCAGCCGTCAGGCCGACGAGCACTTCCTTGAGGCCGTCTGGCGTGAACCCGAGGCTGCAGCGGTGTCGTTCTGGCGTCGCACCGAGCTCTCAACAACGTCGGGGACACCGATCGACCAGTTCCCCACCAACCGCAGGCTGATCGAGGTGTGGTGCGACTGCCCTCCCGTCGTCGCCCATCAGCGCTTCTTCGCACGAGTTCGCCACTCGGCACACGGTGATCAGCGCCGCGATCGCGTCGAGACGCTCGCGCAATTCCAACGCCTCGCTCAGCTGGGCCCACTCGGAGTGGGCCACTTGATCCGGGTTGACACGAACCAGCGCGTCGACATCGACGACATCGGACGTCAACTCGCGTCTGACCCGGCGGCGCCGCCTAGGGACGCGGTGCGAGGTGATCGAGCACCTCGCGGTGCCGAATGAGGAACGACGACTCATCGAGCCGCCGACGCCGCATCCACATCGTCACCTCGTGGTGACCTTTGCTCGCGTTGCAGGAGCCGCACGCCGGCACCACATTGGTGACGGTGTAGCGCCCTCCGAGGCGAATCGGCTGCACGCAGTCACGCTGTAGCGCACGGTCGATCGCCCCGCAGTACGCGCATCCACCCCACGCATCCTGCAGCGCGGTCCACTCCGTGTCCGTGAGGTCGTTGTCGACCCGCCGGACGCGCCGTCGGCGGTCGGCACGTGCCTTGCGGCTGCGCGCTCGTCCGCTCATCAGCACGCATGGTCGTTCGGGGGCACATCCTCATCGTGGCACTCGAGCCCGTGTGATTCGCGCTTTCTGCAAGTTCCACTAGAGGCGGTAGCGCATGAACCGCTCGCCATCACGATGATCATCGGTCGGCGAGAAACCCAGTTCTCGGTACAGCGCGATCGCCGCAGCGTTGTCGGGATGCACTGTCAGCTCCACCACGTCGAGATCCTGCTTCCTCGCACGCCTGAGCACCTCGGCGACAACGGCGGTGCCAACCCCTTGGCGTTGGTGGTCGATATCGACAGCGAGGTTGACCATCTCGACGCTCCGGTCTCCGTACGTCAGCGCCAGCACGGCAATGATCTGGTCGTCGACGACGAACGCGAGCGGCTCCCACCTCCGACCACCGGGCCGGACATACGCCTTCGCCAGCACGACGAGTCCGACAGGCTGGTAGTCGGCGACGTGCTTCAGCTGTTCTTCCCCGACCCGCACTCGAAGTGCGGCGCGCCAATTCGATACATCGATCGGGATCAGTTCGCCCCGGGCCGCGGCGGCCACGTCAACCAGCCGCGGCGATGACCGGAGCCATGAACTCACGGAGCGCCGGGAGCACGGACTCGTCGAACGCGATCCGCTTCCGGTCCACCATGGGCGGGATGCCGAAGTCGAACTCGACGTACTTTCGCTTCTCATTGAATTCGATCTTCGACATCAGCCTGACGTGATACCGCTTCGACTCGGTCATGTTGAACTGCTCGAGCACCTCACCGTCAAAGGTCAACAAGCTGTTCTTCGCTATCAGGGACTGCACGATCGTCTGCTCCGCTCCGTCGAGTTCGCTACTGAACTGTCGCCGAGCGGGCCGGAGGCGTCAAGCGACGCCACTCGGTCCGCTGGAGAGCGCCGTGATGCGTCAGGCGTATGCGCACGACCTGTAGATGTCCCTCTCACGGTGGTAGTCGAATCGCCGAGTCAGGCCGAGTGACTCGATCGTTCTGATCTGGTGGCCGAGGTGCTCGTTGGTGATGATCACCGAACGTTCGAGCGACCAGTCATCGCGGAGCCATTCGATCACCGCCGCGAGCAATGTCCGCTCGAACCCCTGCTCCCAGGTGGAGGGCCGAACCCAGAACGACACCGTGGCGTCGATGTCTTCGAAGTCGGTGCCGTCATGTGAGATCACCTCGGCTGTCCGGTACACGGGGTCGTCGCTGGGGAGGAGATACACACAGCCGAGGGCCTGGGACTCCCCAACGTTCATGACGGTGTAGGTGTAACGAGACCCGTTCCGGTGCCAGGTGTCCATGTGCTCGAGATCGACCAGATTGTCCGCGACGGTGAAGTCTGCGGGCGGGTATGGCGGGTCCTGTTCCCAGTGATACAGAAAGTCGCGGCTGGCCATCACCGCGTCGTAGTCGAGCACGACGTCGGCCGGAACCAGCGGTCGACCGATGAATCCGTCGCCGACGAATCCTCCCGCTGGTCCGATTCCTCGCTCGGCGAAGCTCACGATCTCCAGCGTCGCATCACTGCGATCATCTGCGTCACAGGGTTTTGTTTCGCATCTCAGCAATGTCAGTGGTGTGCCATCGCGGCGCCGGCCCGGCGGACGTCGGCAATCTCGGCGTGTGCTCGCTCCCACGACGGCACCGAGCTGGACGGCTCGGTCCACGTGGCGAACGTCGATCCCGCCATGAGCGTGGAGAACGTCCGCATGACCTCGATGTGACTCGGGTGACGGGTGTAGGCATCGGCATCGGCGTGGCCCTCCCACTGCGACAGCGTCCAGAAGGTGGTCCGCAGGGGGATCGCACTGAGTGACAGTCGGATCGCTCCGGGCGAGGCCCTGAAGAGTCGGCGGAGGCGAAGTGCAGCGATGAGGAAGCGGGGCACGTCGCGTCGCCGCCGGAGTTGGAGCACGGACGCCATCACGAGGGTGTCGGTGCCGTCGTGAGCGCTCCTCGCCGCTGGGCCATTAGCCCAGGGCAGGGGCGGCATCACGCCCTGGGTTGGTGGGGTGCTGTCAACCGCGGTTGGCAACGTGCTCCACAACGCCCACGCAACGAACAACAGCTGCAGCGGGAGGCGGATCCAGGGATAGATCCCGCCCGGTTGACCGTCGACATCCACACCGGCAACAGCGACGTACACGTTGGCCGGGAAGACGGCGACGAGGAACGCCGCCACCAATCGCCCAATCGCGAGGCGCGATGGCCACGCGGCGGCGAGGGCGATTCCCAACGCGACCTCGGCGATGCCGCTCAGCGCAACGACGACGCCGGAGGCAGGCACCCACGACGGAAGGTGTTGCTCGAACGGCGTCGGATTCACAAAGTGGGTGACGCCGGCGACGGCGAGGCCGATACCGAGCCCGACGCGAGCAATCGTTCGGCGGTCACGACGCCCGCGGAGAACGACTGCGCTCCCGGCGGTGGCGACGACAAGTACAGCAAGAAAGATCATGACTCAACTCCATCAGATATTGGATAGTGCCACTCTCCGTTATAGATAGCTATGATATCCATGTCAAGGGAAAGCCACTCACGAGGAGCCCACATGCGCATGGCAGAACTCAGCCGACAGAGCGGCGTACCCACCGCCACGATCAAGTACTACTTGCGTGAGGGGCTCCTTCCCGGTGGCGAAACGACAGCCCCCAACCAGGCGCAGTACGGCAGAGAACACCTCGATCGGCTGTCGCTGATCCGCGCCCTTCGAGAGACCGCCGGACTGTCGATCTCCACCATCGGACGAGTCCTCACCGCGATGGACGACTATCGACCGGGTGATAGCCCCGAGCACCTCACGATCGCCGTCGCCGAGATGAGCGAGCCACTCACCATCCCCGACGACGAGACCGACGACTACGCACGCGCCCGGGAGGACCTACAGCAACTCATCCACGAGCTCGGCTGGCACGTCGACACGACGTCGCCCGGCTACGACGACGCAATCAGATCGATCGTCGCGCTCCACCGCTACCTCCCAGGCTTGGTGACCGACCCCGGTCAACTCCGCCCGTACGGCGAAGCCGTGCGCACGCTCGCCAACACGGAGATTCCCGCCGACTACGACCCTGCCGCCGATCCCGCCGCGACACTCCGTTTCAGCGTGCTCGGGACAGCATTGTTCGAGCCGCTGATCCTCGCCCTGCGCAAGCTGGCCCACGTCGACCGCATCCGCACCACGCCGGCAGCGACGTGGGCGAAACGGTGAGTTCGCGTCAGCCAGCCTTCAGCTCGGCGAGCATCGACGGCACGAGCTCGCCAGCCGCCTCGTACGGGGCATAGAAGCTGATCCGATCGACCACGCCGGAGAAGCGCCGCTTCAGCTCGCCGGCGACATGGTCGGGTTCGGCGACCACGGCGAACGCGCCCAACACGTCGTCGTCGATCAGATTCGCCATGTCATCCCACTGGCCCTCTTTCGAGAGCACGTTGAGCTCGGTCTGCAGGTCGCCCCACCCGTGGTGCTCAAGCACCCCGCGGTAGGCCGGGGTCGAGCCGTAGAAGCTGACCTGCTGGCGCACCCCGACCGACGCTTGCGCCAACTCGGTTTCGTCACGGCCAGTAACGACGAAGGCGGGCAACACGATCTCGAAGTCGTCGCGCACGCGACCGCCCGCAGCCATTCCCTCTTCGAGCGCTGGGAGCGTGACCTCTCGGAGGTACGCCTCGGTGGTGAAGCCGTGGGCGAAGAACCCGTCACAGGTCTCCCCCGCCACCTTGGTCATCAGCGGACCGACGCCGGCGATGAAGATCTGCGCGTCGCCGTATGGGTTCGGCCCCGGGTTGAAGAACGGTGTCATCAGCGTGTGCTGGTAGAAGTCCCCACGGAAGTCGAGCTTGGTGCCATTGTTCCAGCAGTCCCAGATCGCGCGGACGGCGAGGATCATCTCGCGCATCCGGGCAGCAGGCTTCGACCACTCCATGGAAAACCGCTTGGTGATGTGCGGCTTGATCTGCGAACCCAACCCGAGCGTGAAACGGCCTTCGCTGTAGGCGTTGAGGTCGTAGCCGATGTTGGCGAGCAACATCGGGTTACGAGCGAAGGCGACAGCGATCGACGTACCCAACCGGATTCGGTCGGTGTGCTCGGCGGCCAACGTCAGTGGCAGGAACGGATCGTGCGACGTCTCCGCCGTGAACACGCCGTCGTAGCCCGCCGCTTCGGCCGCCTTCGCCGCTGCGGGCACCTTGCTCAGATCGCTCGGAATTCCGGTGTCGACTCGCATCGCCCCTCCTGTCGGGTCGCTCGGACCCTACTGGTCACCGATCGAGCATCAGATATTGGCCGTGTCGCCAACGGCGAATTCGATACGGCGCGAACCGCGGGCGCCACCACCACGTACAGGAGGCCGATCGATCAGCACGAACCCATTGGAACTCACCCAGGAGCAACGCCATGACCCTCGACACGCAACACGAGACCACACCGAACGACACCAACAGCACCACCGTCACCAACACCGAACCGAACAGCACATCAACAGCGGACCGACGACCGCATCGTGGTCGTCGATGGTTGCTGTGGGCTCTCGCCGCCGTGATCGCCGTCGTGGCGCTCGCCTACGGGGCGATCTTCATCTACGCCAACGTCATCAACGACGCACCCGACGCCCTCGACGAGGGCGACCTCACGACCGCCCTCGCTGCTGAGCCGTCCGCACAGCCTGCTGACGCAGTGGCGCCTGCGGCACCCGCCGCACCGGCACCGGCCGCGCCAGTCGGGGTCGACGGCGTGTGGCTCCCCACGAGCGACTCCGAGTTCGGCTACCGCGTCGAGGAAGTCCTCGCCGGCGTCAACACCACGGCGGTCGGGCGAAGCAACGAGATCGATGGGCAGCTGACCATCGACGGCACCACCGCCCAGATCGAAGCGATCGTCCAAGTCGAGAACATCACCAGCGACGACTCGCGACGCGACGGTCAGTTCAGCGGCCGCATCATGGACGCCGCCAACTTCCCGACGGCCTCCTTCGTGACCACACAACCGATCGACCTCGGCACGGTTCCCGCCGACGGCGAGCAGGTCGTCGTCCCGGTCGCAGGCACACTCACGTTGAAGGGCGTGAGCCAATCGGTGACCTTCGAGGTCACAGCGCAGCGCACCGGCGACCGCATCGGTGTGCTCGGCGCGATCCCCGTCGCCTTCGCCGACTACGGCATCGACAACCCGTCGTTTGGCGCAGTGCGTACCGACGACAACGGGCTCGTCGAGTTCGTCCTTGTGTTCGAGCAAGGCTGATCCGACTCGTCACTCGTGACGGCCCCAGCACAACTCCGGCGCGACGATGGACGACCTCGACGTAGCGACTCGGATCGGTCACGATGGCGACCATGACCACTCGCTCATCGAGCCGGCCGAGCCGTTGCGGGGCCGTCGTATGCGTGTTGTCGCTCCTGCTCGCACTCTCGGCCTGCGGCGACGAATCCTCCTCCACGGAGGGCAGCTTGTGCCCGCTGCTGCCGGGCGCGTCGTTCTTCAACGAGCGACACGAATCGACGATCGACGAGGGAGTCGAACAGGAGGTGTCGCTATCGGAGGAGCTGGACTTCTCAGAAGACGAAGTGGGATGGTGGAGTGGCGACACGGTCGACACCGGCGCATGGACGTGCAGCGACAACGACGTGACATGGCTCGACGGCAGGTTCCGCGGGGAGCTCCAGAACGAAAGCGGCCTGCTCGTACTCACCACCGCGGGGGATCGCTGGATCGGACCGCAAATCGACACGACCGAGGGACGTTCCACGATTCCATCGTGATGAGCGCCCTCCGGCGCGACCGGCCAGCTACGCGTTGAGACTGACGACGTCGATGATGCCGGGCGCGCCGCGCAGCTCGTCGAGCACGTCGGCCGGCGGCTCCTCGGTCGGGGCGATCAACATCACGGCACGACCGGCGTCGTCGCTGTCGTCGACGCGAGCGACGTCCATGTCGGCGATGTTCACCCCGGCGTTGCCGAGCAGCGTGCCGACGGTGCCGATCACTCCCGGCCGGTCGTCGTTGCGGATCACCACCATGTGATCGACCGGCGGCACGTCGAAGGGCACGCCATCGATGTTGACGATGCGCTGGTTGCCTTTGACGCCCGCCAGCGTGCCGCTGATCGAGTGGCCGCCGCCGCGCAGGGTCAGCAAGTTGACGAAGTCGGCCGACGTCGACGACGACACTTCACGGACCTCGACACCGTGCTCGGCAGCAAGCTGTGGTGCGTTCACGTACGTCACCGCTTCGTCGGAGATTCCGCCGAAGAACCCCTTCAGCGCCGCGAGCTCGAGGATGCGCGTGTCGTAGCCCGCGATCTCACCCTCGGTCACGATCTCGAGCGCGTCGGGCAGCCCGCCTGCGAGCGATACGAACAGCCCACCGAGACGCTCGGCCAACGGCAGATACGGACGAATCGTCTCGTTTGCCTCGGCCGCGTTGACGTTGACCGCGAACGGCACGAAGTCACCGGCCAGCGCGAGTTCGACCATCGCCGCAATCGTGTCACCGGCCTTGTCTTGCGCTTCACGGGTACTCGCCCCGAGGTGCGGGGTGACGATCACCGACGGCAACTCGAACAGCGGCGACTCGGTGGTCGGCTCGGCAGCGAACACGTCGAGCGCCGCACCGGCGATGGTGCCGTCGCGGAGGCACTCGGCGAGTTCGGCCTCGTCGACGATGCCACCGCGGGCCACGTTGATCAGTCGCAGACTCGGCTTGGCCTTGAGCAGCAGGTCGCGGTTGATCAGCCCGAGCGTGTCTTGCGTCTTCGGCAGGTGAATCGTGACGAAGTCCGATTCGGCGATCACCTGATCGAGCGGTAGCAGCTCCACACCCATCCGCTTGGCCCGATCTTCGGCAACGAAGGGGTCGTAGGCGACGAGTCGCATCCCGAAGCCCTTGGCCCGGTCGGCAACGAGCTTGCCGATCCGGCCGAGCCCGACGATGCCGAGCGTCTTGTCACACAACTCGACGCCCTCCCACTTGCTGCGCTCCCAACGCCCATCGACAAGGGCCCCATGCGCCTGGGGCACGTTGCGGGCGACCGCCATCAGCAGGGCCATCGTGTGCTCGGCGGCCGACACGATGTTGCTCTGCGGAGCGTTGACCACCATCACGCCGCGATTGGTCGCAGTGTCGACGTCGACGTTGTCGAGCCCGATCCCCGCGCGGCCAACCACCATCAGCTCGTCGGCGGCGGCGAGCACCTCGGGCGTTACTTGGGTCGACGAGCGGATGATCAGCGCGTGCGCGCCGGCGATCGCCTCGATGAGTTCGTCGGGCGACAATCCGGTGCGAACGTCGACATCGTGGCCGGCGTCACGCAGGCGGTCGAGACCCCCATCGGCAATCTTCTCGGTCACGAGGATGCGAGACATCCCGACAGTGCTATCGGATTCGCGGGCCGGCGACACGGTACGTTGCCGTCGATGGCCGACGCCCCTGGCAGCGAGCCCGACGTTGGCGCACAACTGCGCGACGTCGAGGAGTGGTTCGTGGTGCGCGGCGTGCCGCACTTCGTGGAGACCGAAGGCGAGGGCATTCTCGATGCACCGACCCGGGCGTTGCCGATCCTGGTACCGGCCTACCTGTTGCTCGGCCTCAACGCACTGAATCTCAACGACTGGACCCTCGCCGAGAACCTGGCCACGGCCGCCGTGGTGATCGTGTTGTTGATCGCCACCTGGTCGATCAGCAACCGCGTGCGTGGTTTCCCCGCATTCGCCCGCCCGACCGACATCGATCGGCCCGAACTCGCCTTGTTCGTGATCGGCCCGGCGGTACCCGTGTTGATGTTCGGCCAGGTGACCGACGCGTTGATCACGATCGGCCAAGCCACGTTGCTGCTCGCAGTGATCTACCTGTGGTCGTCGTACGGGCTTGGCCCGCTGACCCGGTGGGCCGCCAAGCGCGCCGGCGACCAGTTCGCCGCGCTGCTCTCGCTGGTCGGTCGGGCGCTGCCGCTCCTGTTGTTGTTCAACACGTTCCTGTTCATCAACGCTGAGGTGTGGGAGGTAGCGGGCAACCTCACCGGAATCGCGTTCGTCATCGTGGTCGTCACGTTCTTCCTGCTCGGGGCGACGTTCGCCCTCAGCCGCGTGCCGGGGTTCATCCGCAGCATCAGCGAGTTCAACTCCTGGGCCGATGTGGAGCGCGACCTCGTGGGAACACCAGCGGCTGAGCTCCCATTGCCCGCGGGCGACGACGCCACGATGTCGCCGCTGCGCTTTCGGCAGAAGGTGAACATCGCGTTGCTCGTGCTGTTCGGCCAGGCGCTGCAAGTCACCCTTGTGGTGCTTGCGTTGATCGCCTTCTTCGTCGGGTTCGGCCTGATCGCCATCTCGCTCCCCACGACCAGCCGGTGGATGGGGATCGACGACGTGCACATCCTGTGGGACTCCACATTGGGCGGCCGCGAGCTCCTCCTGACGGAACCGCTGCTGCGAGTCAGCGTCTTCCTCGGAACGTTCTCGGGCATGTACTTCACCGTGCTACTCACGACGGACGCCACCTATCGCGACGAGTTCTCCGCAGACGTTGGGCCGACGATCCGCCAAGCGCTCGCCGTGCGGCTGGCGTACCGCACGGTGTTGCGCGAACGAGGCGAACTCGAGACCCGGCGGCGATTGCCCTGGCAACGTCGATGAGGGCAACGTCGGTAGGGCAACGTCGATGACCATCGAGTCGATCGAGGCACTCGGCCCAGGCGACGACGTGGAGCCAATCGGCACCGTCTTCGGCGAGGTCTGGGGTGATGCCGAGCCGGTCGTGCCAACCGAACTGCTGATCGCACTGGTGCACAGCGACAACTACGTGGCAGCGGCCCGGGACAATTCGGGGCAGGTCGTCGCCGCGTCGGTGGGCGTGCGCGGGGCAGACCTAGACGGCGCACCGATCTTGCACAGCCATGTCACCGGCGTGTCGGCAAAGGCCCGAGGCAGCGGCGTCGGCAGCGCGCTGAAGCAGCACCAACGGACGTGGGCGGCGGCACGCCACCTGTCGGCGATCACCTGGACCTTCGACCCACTTGTGCGACGCAACGCGCACTTCAACATCGCCCATCTAGGTGCTGAGGTGACCGGCTACCGCCTCGACTTCTACGGCGAGATGACCGATGCAGTCAATGCCGGTGACGTATCGGACCGCCTCGCCGTGCGCTGGGCCGTCGCCGAGCGTGAGACCCGGAGAATCGATCCGACACGACCGGTCGCCCTGGTGCCGACACCCGATGACGTCGTCGCCCTGCGCCGCGCCGATCCGGCGACCGTCGCCGAGTGGCGCGCACGGCATCGCCGTGAGTTGGCCACCGGCCTCGACGACGGTGCGCACGTGGTCGGGTTCAGCGCAAGGGGCGACTACGTGCTGCAATCGGATACGTGAGCGCATCGACCCCCGACACGGATCCAACGGTTCGGCGTCCGCTGCGCGCCGTCGAGCTCCGACGAATCGACATGCCGCTCGTTTCGCCCTTCCGCACGAGCTTCGGAGTGGAAACCGAGCGCGACATCCTGCTCGTGCGCGTCGAACTCGGCACCGGCGACGACCTCGTCGAGGGGTGGGGCGAATGCACCGCACTCACCGAGCCGTCGTACTCGGCCGAGTACGTCGACGGCGCCCAACACGTGATGGAACGACATCTGCTCCCCCGTCTGTTCCACCTGCCGGCGATCACAGCGGCGGACGTCGCCACCGAACTGTCGGCCATCCAAGGCCATCCAATGGCCAAGGCGGCGCTCGAGATGGCGGTGCTCGATGCCGAGTTGCGCGCCGCGGCAACATCGTTCGCCGACGTACTCGGTGTGGAGACGACGTCGATCCCCAGCGGTGTCAGCGTGGGCATCCACGAGTCGATCGACTCGCTGCTCGCCGCAGTGCAGGGCTACGTCGACGACGGCTACGTACGCATCAAGCTCAAGATCGAACCGGGCTGGGACATCGATCCCGTGGCACAGGTGCGCTCGCTGATCGGGCCATCGACACCGTTGCAGGTCGATGCCAACACCGCCTACCAACGCACCGACGGACACCATCTGGCGCGCCTCGACGAGTTCGATCTGCTGCTGATCGAGCAGCCGCTCCCCGAGGATGATCTACTCGGTCATGCTCGGCTCGCCGATGAGATCGACACCCCGGTGTGTCTCGACGAGTCCCTGACCAGCGCAACGGTCACCGCCGATGCGATCGCGGTGGGCGCATGCGCGATCGCCAACATCAAGCCGGGCCGCGTCGGCGGCTACCTCGAGGCCGTGCGCATTCACGACCACTGCCTGGCTGCGGGCATTCCGGTGTGGTGTGGCGGGATGATCGAAACCGGGATCGGCAGAGCTGCCAATGCCGCGCTCGCCGGGTTGCCCGGGTTCACCTTGCCCGGCGACATCAGCGCATCGACTCGCTTCTACGCCCACGACATCGTTGCCGAACCGATCGAGGTGGTCGACGGCCAGGTCGCGGTACCCCGCTCACCAGGACTTGGTTTCGACATCGATCACGCCGCGCTCGATGCGGCAACCACGAACCGATCGGTCGAGCGTCGCTAGACGTCGCCGACGACCGAACCACGTCGGTACGATCGGCCACATGACGCACCCGTTCCTGTCCGACGAATGGATGGACGCCGCGCGAGCGATCCGTGAGAAGTACGCCGACGATGTCCCCGAAGTGACCACCTCGATTCGCATGAACCAGGTGATCCTCGACGTTCCGTTCGGCGACGGCGAAGTGCACAGCTATCTCGACACGTCGTCAGGCCATCTCACGATGGAACTCGGTGCGCTCGACGAGCCCGACGCCACGATCACCACGGACTACGACACTGCCAAGGCGATCTTCGTCGATCAAGACCAAACGGTCGCCATGCAGGCGTTCATGAACGGCAAGATCAAGGTGCAAGGCGACATGATGAAGATGATGGCGATGCAGACCGCGCTGCCATCCAACGAGTTCTCCGAGAAGATCGCCGAAGAAATTAAAGCGATCACCGCCAGCTGATTCGGGCACACTCGGAGGATGCTCCGACTGGGCACGATCGTGCTCGGCGCCGACGACGTCGACCGAGCAGTGGGGTTCTGGCAGCACGCGATGGGCTACGACGTGCATCGGTTCGACAACAGCGCCAACAACTTCACCATCCTCGTCCCGCCTGACCGCGTGGGCACGCGTATCGCCGTCCAGCGCACGGACACCCCCGCCCAGCCTGCGCCGCGTGTGCATCTCGACCTGATCGTCGACTCTGCCGACGAGCAACGCGCCGAGATCGACCGATTGGTCACCCTCGGAGCCGACGTCGTCGACTGGGCTGGCTACTCAGGAGACGACGACTTCGTCGTGCTCGCCGACACCGAAGGCAACCGGTTCTGCGTCGTCGACGCCAGCCACGGCTGACGGCAACGGGTCACTCAGCGAGCGGGCCGAGCGCGTCAGACAGACCCGACACGTCCCACATCTCACCCTGCTCGACGGTTTCGGCCATCTCCCAGGTGCGGACGCGCTTGATCACGCCGCCCTGCACGAAGAACGTCTCACCGCTGAAGGGGCACGCCTCGGTACTCAGATACGCAACGAGCGGGGACACGTTGGCCGGATCCCACTCGTCGAACGCGCCGTCGCGCGGCGTCATGATCTCTTCGAGTCCCGGCGTGGCCAGCGTGAGCCGCGTGCGCGCTCCCGGAGCAATGCAGTTGCTCACCACGTCGTAGCGGGCCAGCTCTTTGGCTGCGATCTGACTGAACGTGGCGATCCCGGACTTGGCGGCGCCGTAGTTCGCCTGACCGGGGTTGGAGAACAGCCCCGACGTCGACGATGTATGCACCAGATTGCGCCGTCGACCACGGCCCGCCTTGTGCTCTTCACGCCAGTACGCGGCTGCCCATCGGCTCGGCGCGAAGTGGCCCTTCATGTGCACCGCGATCACCGCGTCCCACTCGTCCTCGGTCATGTTGACGATCACGCGGTCGCGCAGGATGCCTGCGTTGTTGACCAGGATGTCGAGACCGCCGAAGGTCTCGACAGCGGCGTTGATCACTCGTTGGGCGCCTTCCCAATCCGCAACGTTGTCGGCATTGGCGATCGCCTCGCCGCCGAGGTCGCGGATCTCGGCGACCACCGTCTCGGCGGGCGTGGCATCGCGGCCCGCTCCGTCGCCGGCGCCGCCGAGGTCGTTGACGACCACCCGCGCCCCCTCGCGAGCGAAGAGCAACGCATGCTCCCGACCGAGCCCGCGGCCTGCACCGGTGATGATCGCTACTCGGCCGTCGAGCTGGCCACCATCGGTTGCTGCCTGGTCAGATGCCATGAAATCGTCCCTGCGGATTCTCGCTTGGCGGGAAACCGTAGCGACCTGGCGCCGGACACGACGATTCCCGCCACCCGCCGACATCGGTGGATGGCGGCTGGTGGCGCTGGGCTACAGGAAGATGACGTCGACCCCGGTTCCTCGAGGGAACGTGGTACCGGGTTCGACCGGCTCGCCGTTGATGGTCAACGACACGAACGTCCCGGTGGTGGTTCCGAGGAGGCTGTCGATGAAGAACCCGTTGTCGGTGAGCAACGTCTGGGCCTCGTCGAACGACAGCCCGGTGAGATCGGGGAGGGCCACGATGTCGGGCCCCTTCGAGACCTGGACGGTCACCGTGCCGCCCCGCTCGACTGGGGTCTCTGGCGCGGGATCTTGCGCGACGATGAGACCGGGCGCGATGGTGTCGCTGAAGACGGCCTCGCCCTCGGCGAGGACCAGCTGGAGTTCGTTGACGGCGGCGGTGGCCTGCTCCAGGTTCAGCCCGGCGAGCGCCGGAGCTGGACGGGGCTCTGGTCCCTTCGAGACCGTGACGACGATGCGCGTATCGGGCAACACCTGCGCTCCGGCAACGAGTGACGCGTTGTCCTCGACCTGCCACGTGATGATCGAGCCGGTGGGCACATCCTCGCTGAATGCCTCCGGCGCTTCGACGAGCACCAACCGCAACTCGTCGAGCTGCTGTTGAGCCGCGGCGAGTTCGAGGTTCTCCAGATCGGGCAGCGTGCGCAGTTCGGGACCCTCGCTGATGACGAGGAGGAAGTCCTCACCTTCTTCGAGGTCGACACCTGCCTCGGGGTCGGTACGGATCACATCACCCGGCACGGGCTGCGCGTCGGAGCGCTCGGCGGTGGTCAGGACGTTCCAATCGTTGCCGGCGATGGCGTTGAGGGCGACCTCCTCTTGCACCCCGACCAGATCGGGCACCTCGAACGACTTCGTGCGCACGAGCTGGTATCCGGCGTACGACAGACCGGCGATCCCAACGAGCACGACCACAGTGATCAACACGATCGGCAAGATCCGCCGACGGCGAGGGGCCGCGTCGTAGATCTCACCGCTCGGGTCGCGCGCCTCGTCGAACGGAGTCGGCGGCGTCGGCGGCACGGTGGGGGCAACCAAGGTCGCCGGACCTGCAGCCGGCGCCGTCTCGGACACCGCTGGCGCAGTAGCGGTTGACGAGGTAGCGACATCGACCGGTTCGTCGGCGATGTCGGTGAGCACGATCAGCGGACCATCGGGAGGCGGCGCGGCCGGAGCGGCAGATGGCGTTGCCGGCGTGGATGGCGCCGTCGGGGGAGGTGTCGGGGGAGGTGTCGGGGGAGCGGCGGGCGCCTCCGAGGACGCCACGCCGGCCGTGACCGCAGCCGCTGCGGCCGTCGTCGCCACGATCGGCGCGCCGGCATCGTCCGCGTCGTCCGCGTCGTCCGCGTCGTCCCTATGTCCGGCATCGTCCGCATCGTCAGCACCGGGGCCGAGCGCCTCGATCGGTTCGGTTGGCCGATCGTCGGTCGTTCCGTCGTCCATCGTCGCATCATCGGTCTGGTCGTCAGCGCGCTCGGCGGCAGCGCCTTGCTCGTCGATGACGTCGTCCTCCACCCCCTCGTCTCCCGTTGCAACAACGTCAGGGCGCGCGGGTTCGCCAGTGGGGTCGGTCGGGCGGCGAAGGTCGGTGGCGGCGAACACACTCGCGGCGACGATTGGAATGGGCTCAGGACGAGGCAGTTTTTCGGCGGCGCCGACGAGGGCGCGACCGAACTCACTCGCCGTGAATCGATCTTCCGCCTCGGGACGCCCCGCACGCTCGAGCACGGAGGCCAGCGGCCCGAGGTCGGCCGAGACCGGCATCAGCTTGCCGACGCGGGCAGCCAGTGTGGACACGGTCGAGTCGCCAGCGAACGGCACCGAGCCGGTCACCGCTTCGATCAAACACAGCGACAGCGCGTAGACGTCGGTCTTGGCGTCGACCGGCAGGTTCAACGCCTGTTCGGGCGATGCGTAACGGGCGACGTGAGTCGGCATCGTGGCAGGGTCGTCCCACGCCGCGACCCCGAGCAGACGGGCCGTACCAAAGTCGATGATCCGCAGCCGCCGATCGTCGCCGAATACGAGCTTCGAGGGGGTGATCTCGCTGTGGACCAACCCCCGTTGGTGCGCCGCATCGAGTCCACGGCACGCCTCGAGCCCGACAACGAGCGCCTGCGACGGGTCGAGCAGGCGACCGCGGTCGAACAGGTTGCGCATGCTGCCGCCATTCAAGTACTCGACCACCCAGAACCAGGTGGGCAGTCCGTCGACTTCGACCTCGCCCCAGTCGAGCACCTTGGCCAGATTGGGGTGCGAGAGCGCGGTTGCGGTCTCGATCTGCCGGCGGAAGGCCCGAGCGAAGCCCTCGGTGGCCGCCAATGCGGGACGGATCACCTTGACCGTCACCGGCTGGTTGTTTGTCGTATCGACTGCGTCGACGACCATCGTGTTGGCGCCGGTCGAGGCGATCTCCACCACCCGATAGCGGTCGGCAATCATCGTCACCTGGAGCGGCGCAGTGGCGGGCGCGCCGGCGCCATCGGTACGGGAGGTTGCGTCGTCAGCCACGATCGAAAAACGCTATCGCTTGGCGGGCGTTCGACGGTGGCAGGGTGCGAGCGCAACGGATCCACGGCATCCTGAATGGCACGATGACCCTCGAGCACGACGACTCGCTGCCGGTCGACGCCGGCGACGACACGGCACTCCCCACCAGCACCACCACCGATGACGGTGTCTCCCCGAAACGACGTCGGCGACGCATCGACGTCGGTCTGATGATCGCCAGCGGGGTGATCGCCGCCGGCATCTTGCTCATCGTTTTCGGCTTCTTGCGCGCCGTCACGGGCGATGAAGGCATCGACCGGCCCGATGCAATCGAGTCGCTCTCACCCGTGGAAGATTCGGTGCAGGTCTTGCGACAAGAGCGCGTGGTCGTCGACTTCGAATTCGGCTACGAGGCAGTGCTCCTCATCGACGGGATCGAACTGCCCACCGAAATCCTGGGCCAGATCGAGGCGGAACCCGGACAACAGCTGGCGCTCCCCCCGACCGCTGTGTTCGATGCCGGTAACGCCATCATCAGCTTCCAACCCGTCGACGGCGCGCCGATTGAAGAGTTCACCGCCGGTCTCCACGAGGCCACCGTGATCTACTGGAAGACCGAAGACGGCCCGGACACGGCGCGTAGCTACACCTGGTCGTTCAACGTCATTTAGGCTCCGGCAGCTCGCCGGTCGCCAGCAGCTGTTCGAACTCGGCTTCGTCGAGGATCGGGACTCCGATCGACTCCGCCTTGGTCAACTTGGAAGCACCCGGCGATTCCCCGACGACAAGCGCCAACGTCTTCTTGCTGACGCTGCCCGGGCTCTTTCCGCCGCGGGCGATCACCGCATCGGCAGCCTCGTCGCGCGAATAGCCGGCCAGCGTGCCCGTGACCACGACCGCCCGCCCTTCCAGGGTCTGGGGCACCGCCGGCGCGACGTCGACTGCGGCCGCTGCTGCCTCATCGCCGAACGACACGCCGCCTCGACGGAGCCGTTCGAGGTATTCGCGGTTCGCGGCAAGCGAGAACCACGCAGTCACCGTGTTGGCGATCACCTCGCCGACGCCGTCGACGGCGGCGAGTTCGTCGGCCGTTGCGGCGACGACTCGATCGAGCGTGTGGAATCGGGCGGTCAACGCGCGCGCCGCCGCCGGACCGAGGTGGCGAACCCCGAGCGCGGTCAGCAGCTTGGGCAGCGGACGGGTACGTGAGTCGTCGATCGAGCCGAGCAAGTTGCCAGCGCTCGTGGCGCCGACGCGGTCGAGTGCCGTGAGTTGCTCGAGGGTCAGCGTGTAGAGATCGGCCGGATCACGGACGAGCCCGGCGGCGGTCAGCTTCTCCACCATCTGTTCGCCGAGCCCTTCGATGTCCATCGCCCCGCGCCCGGCGAAGAACGCGATCTTCTGGTCGCGTTGGGCCGGGCAATCCGGAGCAACACACCGAGTGTCGGCTTCGCCCTCGGGTCTCACGAGCGGGTTCCCACAACTTGGGCAGTGCGTGGGGAACGTCCACGGAACGCTGTCGGCGGGACGGAGCGACGGCACCGATCCGACCACCTCGGGGATCACGTCGCCCGCCTTACGCACCACCACGGTGTCGCCGGGACGCACGTCTTTCACCTTGACTTGGTCCTCGTTGTGCAACGTGGCCATCGACACGGTCGATCCGCCGACGAACACGGGCTCGAGCACCGCGAACGGCGTCGCCCGACCGGTGCGGCCGACCGACACTTGTATGTCGTTCAGCACAGTGGTCCGTTCTTCGGGTGGGAATTTGTAAGCAATCGCCCACCGCGGCGCACGCGATGTCGAACCCAACGCGTTCCGCTGGGCGATGTCGTCGACCTTTACCACGACGCCATCGATCTCGTAGTCGAGGTCGTGCCGGCGCTCCTCCCAGCGCACACAGTGCGCCACGACCTCGTCGATCGATGCGAACGTTGCAACGTTGGTGTTCACCGGGAGTCCGAGACGATCCAAGGCAGCGAGCATGTCGGTGTGGCGCGCCGCGTTGATTGCGTCAGCACCCCGGCCCGACACCTCACCGACTTGGTAGCTCCAAAACGACAGCTCGCGCGTCGCCGTCGCCGCGGGATCCTTTTGACGCAGGCTGCCCGCGGCCGAGTTGCGCGGGTTGACGAAGTGCGGCTCGCCGGCGGCGGCGGCGCGTTCGTTCAACGCATCAAAGCTCGACCTGGTCATGTAGACCTCGCCGCGCACCTCCAGCACCTCGGGCACCCGATCGGTCGGAGCGTCGGTGTGCAGCTCGTGAGGGATGTCAGCGATCGTCGCCACGTTCGCCGTGACGTCCTCGCCGACTCGACCATCACCACGCGTCGCCGCCTGCACGTACACGCCCTGCTCGTAACGAACACTGATCGCCAAGCCGTCGAACTTCAGCTCGCACACGTACGTCACGTCGTCGGTGACGCCACGGTGGACGCGCTCGGCCCAGGCGCGCAGCTCGTCAGCATCCATCGCGTTGTCGAGACTCATCATGGGGATGGCGTGCTCGACTGGCGCGAACGTCGACGAGACCGGCCCGCCAACGACGCCGGTCGGCGAGTCGGCCGCGGCGAGTTCCGGGTGGGCCGCCTCGAGCGCGCGTAGCTCACGGACGAGAGCGTCGTAGTCGGCGTCGCTGATCTCCGGGGCGTCGAGGGTGTGGTACCGCTCGTTGTGGTAGGCGATCTGCGCGCGCAACTCGGTGAGGCGCGTGCTGACGTGATCGCTCACGCGCCCAGCGTCAACCGCGTCGCCGCCGCCTGATCGCGCACGTGCCTCGACACCTCGCCGGTCTGCCGGGTGAGGGTACGGGCCACCGACACGGTGTGTCCGGCGAGACCGCACTCGGTGCTCACCAGGCTGTGCTGGCGCAGCTGCACCGGGTCGCAGCCGCGCTGCACGAGCGCACACCACAGGTCGCTGAGCCGGCGCCACCAGCGATGCGCATGATCAGCAACAGGGCCGTCGGTCGGTACCACACCCCAGGCAACGACCCCGCCGGAGTCGACGAACTCGGCGAGGTACCCCGCTGCGCCGAGCAGGGAGTCGTCGACCGGCGTAGAGATCACCTGCGGACCGGCGGCCGTCATCGTGGCGACGTCGAACGGACCGCAGCAGTGCACGCCGGTCACCACCTCGGTCGACGGCGCAGCCATCGCCGACGACAGCACATCGATCGCGTGGTCGGGCGGGATCGGGAAGTCGTCGGTCATCAGATCGACCAGCCACGGCTCGTCGAACAACACGAGTTGTGGTGAATTCGGGAGCGCCGCGCGAATCGCCGCTTCGATCTTCGGCACCACATCCGCGACAACGGCGCTGGCCACGGCAAACGCCTCGTCGGGGGCGACACCGGCCTCGACCAGCGCACGACCGAGCGTGACCGAACCCACGAACTGCCATTTGACCGGCGAACCATCGAGACGGACCTTGGCGCCCAGGTCGAGGAACGATGCGAGGTCGGCGAACGCATCGTGTTCGGTGATCGTCGGCAACGGCTCGACGGCAAGATCGCCATCGATCGTCAGCTCGCCGTCGCTGACGGCCGCGCCCGCAAGCACCGTTGCAGCTTGGGCGAGCATCGCCGCATGCGGCGTCCGTCGGGGCAACGTGGGCACCGTGGCGATGTCGAACTCGCCGATGGCGAAAGCCGCCGCCGCTGCAGCGTCGGTGTGGGGCAGGCTCCCCACGCCGATCGAGGCGCCGTTCCCGAAGGGCGCCCGCGCAGCGAACGACGTGCTCACCCTGTCGTCGGCCATCTCCACACCTCCCCTGCGCCGGTCGGTCACTCGTTGGTTTCGGTCGCCCCAACGTCGCCCGCCGGGCACACCGCCCAACGTCAATCGTTCCACGCCGGGCATGTGCGCACCGAATCGCGCCGGCAATTGACAGCCGGGTCGTCATCGGGGCGCGAACCCGGCACGCTTGGGCTGGTGAAGAGCACGTGGACGGCGACGGCGATCGTGTGGGTGGCGCGCGTCGCCTGGCTCGGCGTTGCGGTGTTCGGCGGCATCGCCGTGGAGGCCGCCCTCGACGGCCGTAGCGACGCGGTGTCGTGGGTATCGACGATCGGTGGATGGGCCCTGTGGGCCCTTGTCGCGCTGGCGTTGGCGATCGCCTCCGTGCGTTCTCTCACAGCGGCCAGATTGCTCGTACCGCTCGGCGTGGTGGCAACGATCGCAGTGATGATCGGTGGTGCGGGGGCGCTGCAGGTCGCGGCGCTCGGGCTGCCGGTGTTGATCGCCACCTTCGCTGTCTTCACCGCCGAGTTCGGCCGGCAATTCGTGCAGGCGTCGGCCTACGGTGACGAGGAGCGGTTCCCGCTCCGGGCGCCGGCGGCGGCCGGTGCGGCAGCGGTGATCACCTGGGTGGTGTGGGCGGCCTGCCTGGTCGCCGGTCCGCTGCTGCTCGCCGCACGTTCATGGATCGCCGGAGGGGCACTCAGCGTGCTCGCCGTCGCGGGTGCGGTGTACTTCGAGCCGCGGTGGCATCGATTGGCGCAACGGTGGTTGGTACTGGTGCCCGCCGGAGTCGTCGTGCACGACCCCGTCGTGCTGGCCGACACCGTCACGCTGCGCACGGCGCAGGTCACCGGCATCCGCCTCGCACCGGCCGACACTGGCGCGGCCGATCTCACCGGGCCCGCCAGCGGCTACGCCGTCGAGATCGAGCTCGCCGAGTCGATCACAGCGGTCTACGCCTTCACGCCCAGCGCGCCGAACGGCACGGCGATCCACCTCACGGCGATGCTGGTCGCTCCGACCCGTCCCGGCGAGACCCTCGCCGCCGCCGACCGGCGCGGCCTGCCTGTGCGCTGACTCGGTCGCGCCGGGGCGCTACCGCGAATTGGCGACGACGCGCCCGCCACCGAGGACACGGCGATCGTCGAGGTCGTAGAACACCACGCTCTGGCCGGGCGCGATGCGCCGCTGCGGCTCGTCCCACGCGACGTCGAGCCCATCTGCGTCGAGCGCCACTCGGGCGGCCTGCGTTGCACCATGGGCGCTGGCTTGTACGCGGACCCGACCCTCGACCGGCTGATCGATCCAGGTCAGATCACGTACGCGTTCGCCGGCGCGTTCGAGATCGGTATCGCCACCGACAGTGACCGTGGCCGCGGCCACGTCCACGTCGACGACGTATCGCTTCGGCCCACCACCGGGGAGGCCCAAGCCTTTGCGCTGCCCGATGGTGACCATTTCAACGGCTGGGACGGTGCCGACCTCGGTACCACCCGCATCGACGACACGCGCCGGGCGCATCTCGATCCGGTCGCCGAGAAACGCCGTACGTCCGCCGGTGCTGGTGATGAAGCAGACGTCCTGACTATCTGGTTTGCCCGCCGTGCGCAGGTCGAGCTCGGCGGCGATTGCCCGCACCTCGGTTTTCGACATCGCCCCGACCGGAAACACGGTGCGCGCCAGCTGGGCCTGGTCGAGCATGTGCACCACGTAGCTCTGGTCCTTGGCGTGATCGGCACCGCGTTCGAGCGTGAGACGCCCATCGCCGGTCCGCCCGACCCGTGCATGGTGCCCAGTGGCGACGGCATCGAAACCAAGTGCGTCAGCGCGCTCGGCCAGACGGGCGAACTTCACGGTGCGATTGCACTCGATGCACGGATTCGGTGTCTGCCCGTCAGCGTGTGACTGCACGTATGGGGCCACCACGCCGCGATCGAAGTCGTCGCCGAAATTGAACACCAAGTGGTCGATGTCCAGCTGCTGGGCCACTCGGCGCGCATCGTCGACATCGCTCACCGAGCAGCAGCCGGTATCGCTGGCCCCACCCCACAACTTCATCGTCACGCCGACCACCTCGTGGCCATCACGCTGCAGAAGGTGCGCGGCCACCGACGAGTCGACGCCGCCGCTCATCGCACACAGCACCTTCATCGCGCCGCTCCAGCCCGCAGGCGGTCGACGGCTGGCACGACGACGTCGATCGCTCGGTCGATGTCGTCGGCCGTCGTGGTGTGGCCGAGCGTCAGCCGAAGTGATCCCAGCGCGACCTCGCGGTCGACGCCCATCGCGGCGAGGACATGCGACGGATCCATCGCGCCGCTCGCGCACGCGGAAGCCGCCGACGCACACACGCCACCCTCGTCGAGCAGGAACAACAAGGCTTCGGACTCGACACCACCGATGCACACGTGCGCCGCGCCAGCCACCTTGTGTTCCGGGGCCACGGTCTCGGTCACACCGGCGAGCGACGACTGCAGTCCCTTCACCAGCCGGGCGCTGAGTTCGCGCAGCCGCACCGCTTCGGTGTCGCGCTCTGCGTCGGTGAGCTCCAGGGCGACCGCGGCGCCAACGATCCCGCCGGTGTTGTGCGTGCCGCTACGGCGGTCGCGCTCCTGTCCGCCACCGACGATCAACGGCGCCACCCGCGGACCGCCGATCTCCGCGAGCACACCGACGCCCTTGGGTCCACCGAACTTGTGGGCGCTGAGCGAGAGCAGGTCGACGTGCGGGGCGACCGTTCGGAGATCAAGCCAGCACGCGGCCTGCACGGCATCGGTGTGCAGCAGTGCGTCGGGCGCGTGCCGGCGCACCACCCGCGCCACCGCTTCGATGTCGTTGATCGTCCCGACCTCGTTGTTCACCGCCATCACGCTGACGACCGACACCTGATCAGCGGCGGCGAGCACGTCGGCGAGCTGGTCGAGGTCGATGGCCCCCGCCGCGTCGACCCCGACGACAAGGCCGCCGAGTTGCTCGACCGGATGGAGCACGGCGTGGTGCTCCACCGCGGAGCACACGGCAATCCCGCCGAGCGCGCGGACCGCGCCGAAGATCGCCGTGTTGTCGCTCTCGGTGCCACATCCGGTGAACACGATCTCGTTCGGTCGGCAGCCGAGCACCGCAGCGACGCGATCGCGCGACTCGTCGACCGCCTTGCGAGATTGACGAGCAAAGCGATGCGCACCCGACGCGTTGGCGTACTGCTCGGCGAAGAAGGGCATCATCGCCTCGATGGCCAGCGCGCGCATCGGCGTCGACGCGGCGTGGTCGAGGTAGGTCAACGAGGTGGCTGCCGCCATGAGATCAGGCTACGGCGCATACCGTGCTCCCATGGACGCAGATCGACCCGAGACTCGCTCGGCCGATGCCCCCGAGGCGTACGGCGAGGCCTTCGCCGACGTGTACGACGAGTGGTATCACGACGTCAGCGATGTCGCCGCCACGGTCTCATTCCTCGACGCACTGCGGACCGGTCGTGACGAGCTGCTCGAACTCGGCGTGGGCACCGGTCGACTGGCGATCCCACTCGCCGCCACGGGCTTCGCCGTAACCGGCGTGGACGCCAGCACCTCGATGCTCGACCGGCTGCGCCTGGCCGACCCGGATGGCACGGTGTCGGCGGTCCGCGGCGACATGGTCGACGACCTGCCTCCCGGACCGTTCCACGTTGCGCTGATCGCCTTCAACACGCTGTTCAATCTGCTCACGGCGGCGCGCCAACAACAGCTGTTCACCTCCGTCGCCGATCGGTTGCATCCCGATGGTCGCTTCGTCGTGGAGACGTTCGTCCCGGACACCGACCACTACGCCGGCGAACGCGTCGATGTGCGCTCGATGGACCCCGGTCGGGTGGTGTTGTCGGTGTCGCGCCACGACAACGACACCCAACGCGCCGACGGTCAGTTCGTCGAGCTCACCGATGGCGCCCCGGTGAGGTTGCGACCGTGGTCGATTCGCTGGGCAACACCGACACAACTCGACGACATGGCCAGCCAAGCCGGTTTGCGTCTCGAACGGCGCGTCGCCGACATGCACGGGGCCGCATTCGATGACGACTCGACGACGCATGTCTCCGTGTACCGGCGAGCCTGACCGTTCTCCTGTCGAAATCCGGCGCGAGGCGCGAGGAATCGACAGAGTTTCCGCGAGCGCCCTGCTGTTCTCCTGTCGAAATCCAGCGCGAGGCGCGAGGAATCGACAGAGTTTCCGCGAGCGCCCTCCTGTTCTCCTGTCGAAATCCGGCGCGAGGCGCGAGGAATCGACAGAAATTCGGCTTTGATCCCCACTCAGAACGAGTGGTAGCCGCCGTCGATGGTGATCACGTCGCCGGTGTGATATGTCGATGCTGCACTTGCGAGGTACACCGCCAGACCGCCGAAGTCATCGGGCGTACCCCAACGCCGCATGGGCACACGCGGCAACACCTTCTCGACGAAGCGGTCCCACCCGAACGCCCCTGCGGTCATGTCGCTCTCGATCCAGCCCGGCAACACCGAATTGCACCGAATGCCGTGGCGCGCATGTTGCACGGCGATCGCCTTCATCATCGAGTTGACTCCGGCCTTCGATGCGCCGTAGTGCTGCCCCGACTGTTGGCCGAAGAACGCTGAGCCCGACGTCGTGAACACCACCGCCCCGCCGCGCTCGTCACCCTCGTCGAATCGGGCCACCATGTGGCGCACCGCCTCGCGAGCGGTGAAGAACGCGCCGTCGAGGTTCACGCGCATCACCCGCCGCCACTCGTCGCTCGTCATGTCGACGAAGCTCGGCGCCTGCCCACCGACGCCGGCATTGACGAACACGGAGTCGACCCGACCGAGTTCGGCAACCGTCTCGGACATCGCTGCGACGACAGCAGCTTCGTCGCCGACATCGCACACCATCGAACGCACCTCGCCACCGTGCCCGGCGAGCGCCTCGGCAGCGTGCGCGTTCTTGTCGGCGTTCGTTCCCCAGATGGCCACGTCGGCACCGCGGGCCGCGAGTGCCTCAGCCATACCCAGGCCGATCCCTCCGTTACCTCCGGTCACCAGGGCGACATGTCCTGCGAGGTCGAACGGTGACGAGCGTGGCGGTGGGGCAGAGTCGACCGTGTCGTCGTTCATCGCGCCGATCGTACGAGCCGGGCGAAGCCCGCATCGAAGGAGCCGGGCGGCGCGCGCCGCAGCGCAGCGCAACGCAGGCACCCCGGCTGCCAGATAGCGTCGTGTCCCGCATGCATCTCGAGCGCATCAACGAGCCTGCCGACCTCCGTGGTCTGTCCTACGAACAGCTCGACGATCTGGCCGGCGAGATCCGCGACTTCATCGTGTCGGCGGTGGCCGACAACAGCGGTCACCTCGGGTCGAACCTCGGCGCCGTCGAATTGACGCTGGCGCTCCACCGGGTGTTCGACTCGCCGCTCGATGCGGTGCTGTGGGATACCGGCCACCAGGCCTACGTGCACAAGATCGTCACCGGTCGCCAAGCGCAGTTCGAGGAGTTGCGCCAGGCCGGCGGGCTGTCGGGGTACCCGAGTCGCGAGGAATCGTCGCACGACTACATCGAGAACAGTCACGCCTCCACCGTGTTGTCGTATGCCTACGGGATGTGCGTCGCCCGCGATGCAGGCACCGATCCGCACCGCCACATCGTGGCGGTGATCGGCGACGGCTCGATGACCGGTGGGATGGCCTACGAAGCGCTGAACAACATCGGCCACGGTGGGCGCAACGTGATCATGGTGCTCAACGACAACGGGCGGTCGTATGCCCCGACGGTGTCGAACCTGTCGGCGAACACGCAGGGTCTCGATCCACGCGCCAACCATCCGAGTCTCCCCGACCGGATGACCGACCGCCTCTCGCATGCCCTCACCGACGTCCGCCTCAACCCGGTGTACGTCCGTCGCCAGCGACGGTTGGAAGAGTTCTTGCAGAGCCTCCCGGTGGTCGGGCATCAAGCCGGCTCGGCGATGGATGCGTTCAAGGCCGGCGTGCGCGAGTTTCTGCAGCCGCCGTCGTTCTTCGAGGCGCTGGGCGTGCGCTACGTCGGTCCGTTCAACGGACACAACGTCGAAGAGGTCGAGCACGCGCTGCACAACGCGATCGAACTCAGCGACGAGGGCCCGATTCTCGTACACGTATTGACCCAGAAGGGCCGTGGCTACTCGCCTGCGGAGGACGACGACGAGAAGCACCTCCACGACGCACCGGTGTTCGACCCCGCCGTCGGGCCGCCGAAGGCCGTGGCCACCGGGTACACCCAGGCCTTCGCCGAGTCGGTCGTCAAGGTCGCCGAGAACGACGACCGGATCGTCGCCATCACCGCGGCGATGCCCGGCCCCACCGGACTGTTGCCGTTTCAAGAGCGATTCCCCGACCGCTTCTTCGACGTCGGAATCGCCGAGCAGCATGCGGTCACCGCGGCCGCCGGCATGGCGATGGGCGGCCTCCGCCCGGTAGTCGCCATCTACTCGACGTTCCTCAACCGCGCCTGGGATCAGGTGGTGTACGACGTCGCACTGCACCGTTTGCCCGTGATCTTCTGCCTCGACCGCGCCGGCGTCACCGGTCCCGATGGTGCGAGCCATCACGGCGTGTACGACATGGCGCTGCTGGCCAAAGTGCCCGGCATGCGCGTCCTTGCGCCGTCGAGCGCGCAAGAGCTCGCGCAGATGCTGCACGATGCCGTCACCCTGGTGGACGCCGGCCCCATCGCCATTCGTTACCCGCGCGGCGCCGCCCGACAGGTCGACGAGCACGACGTCGGCGAGGGGCTGCGCGCCCGCAAGGTGCGGACCGGCACCGACGGGTGCATCATCGCCATCGGCAAGATGCTCGAGACCGCCGAACGCGCCGCGGAGGAACTGGCGGCGGCCGGCTCCGAGGTCACCGTGTGGGATGCGCGGAGCTGCGCGCCGCTCGATCCGGACATGATCGCCGATGCGGCGCGGCACCCGCATGTGGTCACGATCGAAGACGGCATCCGCGCCGGCGGTATCGGCATGACGATCACCGACGAGGTATGTGCGATCGACCCGACCACACCGGTCTCGGTGCTCGGCCTGCCGACACAGTTCATCGCCCACGATCCCAAGCCCGCCAACATCCATGGCCGGGCCGGGCTCGATGTCGACGGCGTCGTCGCCGCGATGCGCTCCCGCTGAACCCTCGGTGTCGTTCACTCCGCTGCACACCGAACGGCTACTGCTGCGCCCGCCTCGCGCAACCGACCTCGATGCGCTGATCGAGCGGCGTAACGAGCCAGAGGTCGCCGCCCTCCAAACCTGGACGCTCCCGTACAGCCGCGCCCAAGCCGCCCAGCTGTTCGAGGGCGTGCTGGCAATGGACGGTCCCCAGACCGACGAGTGGTGGATGCTGACGATCGCCGACCACGACGACACGGTCGTCTACGGCGACCTCGCACTGCGGCTCACCTGGGACGGCCGCACCGCCGAGATCGGCTACACGCTCGCCCGCGCCCACTGGGGGCAGGGCTACGCCACCGAGGCGTCGGCGGCGCTGATCGAGCACCTCCTCGAAGACCTCGACGTGCAGCGAATCGAGGCGATGCTGCACCCGGCGAACACCGCATCGGCACGCGTGATCGAACGGTGCGGCCTGCTCTACGAGGGCCGAACCCGCGGGTCGTTCTGGGTTGGTGACGAACAGACCGACGATCTGCTCTACGGCATGCTGCGCACCGATTGGGACGAATGGCGCGGGCGACCGCGTACGCCACCGGATCAGGTCGAGCTCGTCGAGATCACCCCGGACAACGCCAGCGCCGTCTCCCGCCTGCGCACGCACCACAGCCAGCAGGCATTCGTCTCTCCGGTCATCGACTCATTCGCCGATGCACTGATTCCTGAGATCATCGACGGCGCGCCGGTCGTGCCGTGGTATCGAACAGTCCGCGCCGACGGTGAAATCGTCGGCTTCGTCATGGTCGCCGAGCCGACCTCGCACCATCCCGATCCGTACCTGTGGAGGCTGCTGATCGATCGACTGCATCAACGACGAGGCATCGGCACTCGCGTGCTCGACCTCGTCGTCGACCAGTGCCGATCGTGGAAGTCCGTTGCCCTCGACACGTCGTGGGAGGAGGGCCACGGATCACCCGGCCCGCTGTATCTGGCATACGGCTTCGCACCGACCGGGCGGATCATCGACGGCGAAACGGAGGGTCGGCTCGAGCTGACGTAGCCTCCGCTCGTGACCGACGCCACTCCCCCGCCAGCCGACTCGCTCGCCCGCTACGCCCAATACACCCATCTGCGCATCGAGCGCCCTGGCGATGGCGTGTTGCTGATCACGCTCGACGATCCCGACCGCCTCAACGCGACCGGCGAGCACATGCACAAACAACTCTCGCGCGTGTTCCGCACGGTCGACGACGATCCGTTGACCCGCGCCGTCGTCATCACCGGAGCCGGTCGCGCGTTCTCGGCAGGTGGCGATCTCGAGTGGGTCGAACAGCAGATCGGCGACTACGACCAAACGCTCGCCGTGATGCGTGAGGCCAGCGATCTCGTACGAACGATGATCGATTGCGATACACCGATCATCTCGGCGATCAACGGCGTCGCCGTCGGTGCGGGGCTGGCAGTCGCACTGCTCGCCGACATCAGCGTGATGAACGAGTCAGCTCGGCTGACCGATGGGCACATTCGTCTCGGCGTGGCCGCCGGCGATCATGCGGCCGTGATCTGGCCACTGCTCTGCGGCATGGCGAAAGCGAAGTACTACCTCATGACCGCAGAGTTCATCGATGGCGTCGAAGCCGAGCGGATCGGTCTCGTCACGATGGCGCTTCCTGCCGACGACGTCGTACCCAAGGCGCTCGCCATCGCTGCATCACTCGCCGCGGGCCCGGCCACCGCAATCCAGTTCACCAAACGGTCCCTCAACTTGTGGTTGCGCGATGCGATGCCGGCCTTCGAGGCATCGTTGGCCTACGAGATGCTCAATTTTCTCGGGCCCGAGGTGGTCGAAGGTCGAGCAGCACTGCGCGAGAAACGGGAACCGGACTTCAGAGGCGTGCGGTCGTGACCAACACCGACGATCTGCCATCGCTCGCCACCGACCTCGAACTCGGGTTGGCGGTCGCCGACGCGGTCGATGCATTCACGCTGCCGCGATTCGTCGCCCGCGACTTCGACGTCGACTGGAAACACAATCAGACCGAGGTGACGGCGATCGATCGCGAGGCCGAATCGATGATTGCGTCGGCGCTCCGCGCCGCTCGTCCTGAGCACGCCGTGTTCGGCGAGGAACACGGTCTCGAGGGGGCCGACAGCGCCCCATGGCGATGGATCATCGATCCGATCGACGGCACCTCCGGTTTCGTGCGCGGGATCCCGATCTGGGGCACGCTCATCGCCCTCACCCACGTGGATCACGGCGCGGTGCTCGGCATCGTGTCGGCCCCGGCGCTTGGGAGGCGGTGGCATGGCGGCACGGGACTCGGCGCCCATCTCACCGCGCTCGGCGCAACCCGACCGATTTCGGTGTCGACGGTCGACGACCTCGCCGACGCCCAGGTCAGCGTGACGCACAGCTCGGGCTGGGACCGCCTCGGCCGCAGTACCGCGCTCGTCGAGTTTCAGAACCGGGCGCGTCGCAGTCGTGGGATCGGCGACTTCTGGCAGCACTTGATGGTCGCCGAAGGCACGATCGACGTGGCCATCGACGCGGTCGGCGTCGCCCCCTACGACATCGCTGCGCTCGTGCCGATCGTCGAGGCGGCGGGCGGCCGACTCACCGACCGATCGGGCGTGGCGACGCACGAGAGCGACACGGCGATTACCACGAACGGCCTGCTTCACGAGGCGGCCTTGGCGGCGGTGGCCACCGACTGATCTGCTCGTTGCCGGTACCAGTCGACCGTGTGTGCGGCCACCTCGGCCAGCGGTGTGGCGCACAGACCGAAGCGGTCGGTCGTTTCCTGGCTGTCCACCACGAAGTCGTCGGCGAACTCGTAGAGCATCTCAACGGTCTCACGCGCCGCAGGCATGAACAGCCCCGCGGCGCGCAACTGCCACGCCCGCACCCGGCGGGTGCGCGGTTCGACGTCGGCCGCCGAGGCGAGCAACGCCACGAGCTCTGCCACCGTTGCCGCCGGCGCGCCCGGTGCCAGCCACGCCTGCCCAAGTGCGTCATCGCGCGCTCCGATCTCGACCATCGCCGTGGCCAGATCGGGAACGTAGGTCACGCTGTGCCGCACCTCGAGCGGGCCGAGGACCTCCGCGGCTTTGCCAGCGACGAGCGGGCCGACGAAGCGCTCGCCGAACATCGACGCCGTCACACGCGGTCCGATGAAGTCGCTGCCACGAACCGCTACCACCTCGACCACGCCAGCGGTGTAGGCCTGTTCGAGAGACGTCCACATCGCGGCGCGCACGCGCCCCTTCTTGGTGGTCGCGGCCAACGGGAGGGTGCGGCTGATCGGTCCATCGACGTGTCCGTACCCGTAGAGGTTCTCGACCACGACGAGCCGTGCGCCGGCGCGACTGCACGCGTTCACCACGGCGCGTTGCATCGCGGGAAACTCCTCGACCCACCGGTGATACGCCGGCTGGGCGCATTGATACACCGCCGCCGCACCGACGAGATGGTGGGCGAGCGCGCCGGCGTCGGTCACGTCCACCGCCGCCACCTGTGCGCCGGCTACCGCGCGACCCGAGCGGCTGAGCACGACGGCCTCGCCGCCTCGGGCGGTGATCGCCTCGGCGATGGCGGCGCCCACCGGTCCTGCGCCGAGGACAACATGGCGACTCCCAAACAGTGTTTGATTGCTCATGCCATCATCCAAACCCAACAGCGTTTGGTTTTCAAGTGCCGTTTGACACACGCGCGCAGGGTTCTACACTTCGCTCGATGACGAGCACGGAGTCGCGTCGGGCGCGACAACGACGCGAGTTGGTCGCCGAGATCAAATCGATCGCTCGTCGTCAGCTCGAAGCCGGCGGACGAGCCGGCGTGTCATGGCGGGCGATCGCCCGCGAAGTCGGCCTCAACCCAGCGTCGCTCTATACGTACTTTCCGAGTCTCGACGACCTCTTCACGGCGCTCCTGCTCGACAGCTACGGCGACCTCGCCGCCGCTACCGAACACGCCGCAACGAGGTCAGATGCAGCGTCGCCAACGGCGCGCACGATCGACATCGCGCTGGCCTACCGCGCGTGGGCCCGCGCCCATCCTGCGCAATACAACCTGCTGTTCACCGACCAAATCCCCGGGTACGCGGCGCCACCTGGTGGGCCGACCGTCGCGGCGCAGACCGCCGTCTTCGAACCGATGCTGGCCGAATTCCGACGTCTCCACGGCGGGGATCCGTCCGAAGCCTTCTCCGTGGCCGTGTTCGCCACGCTGCATGGCTTGGTGTCGCTGGAGATCAACCACCACCTCGACTGGATCGACGGCGACCACGAGTCGCTGCTGCGCGAGCGCTTCGAGCGGCTCTTGGCCGAAGGCGTGTCGACGGCGGGTTAGGCGCCGCGCGACAGCGACCGGCGAATCCGCCGCTGGCGAGCGTGCACGCCGGCCGGGCGTTCATCGCCCGCAACGGCGTCGAGCAGCCGGACCACCTCATGATCGACGCGTTCGGCGGCGGCGCGGCCGCGCCGGGCAACGACCACGCCGCCCAGTGTCACCGGCGCGGCAACCATCGCAATGGGTGCCGCGAAGGCCGCGCCAACGACCGCCAACCCGATTCCGGCCGCACCGACACCGACCATCGCGGTCCCGGTGGTGAGGTACGTCGCGCGTTCATCGGATCGATCGACGGTCACCCGGACGAGCGTGGTCTCGTCGGCGACCGGGGCGGCGCGAATCGTGACGCTGCGACGACCACCGAGTCGACCCTCGCCGCGCAGACCACGGACGCGACGCCATACCCCCGTCGCGACATCGCGGCGACGTACCCACCGCACTTCGACTGCGCCCGGCGACTGGGCGCGCTGCTCACGACGAAGGTGATGACCGGTCGTCAACCACTCGTCGAGCAACTCGATCGTCGCGGTGTCATCGATGGGTACCGTGCGCTCGCCACTCACTGCGCGGGGACCGGCCACGCGATCGCCAAATCGACGTGCGGGCGGCGGGCCGAGGCGTTCGATGGCGATCGACCGCCGCGTCAGCTCTGGGGCAATTCCCACCTCAGCGGCAGCCGCCACGACCGTGTCAGCATCGAGACGCTCGTCGTCGATCGATCCACTGCCGTCGTCGGGCGAACCACCGTCGAGCGCGGCCGCTCGGCTGACGATCCGCTGCACACCGGCTGGATCGAACTCCCCGGTCACACGGCCAGGATACGGGAAGCAGGTTCGGGCAGCGACAGGAGAACCCCGACAGCGTTCACCGGACCGCCCAGTAGCGTTGCGTCGATGTCCGAGCCGAACGAGCAACCCGACGGGCCCGCGAGCGCTACGCCCGACACGGTAGCCGTGCGTGCCGGGCGACGCGCCAGCGGAACCTCGCTGGCACCGGCGTTGTGGGCGTCGAGCACGTGGCAGTCCGAGAACCTCGACGACGCTCACCGCCGGGCGACCTCGACCCGGCACGACGCGTTCTACAGCCGTTATTCGAACCCGACCGTGCGGTCATTCGAGGAAGCGGTGGCCGAGTTGGAGCACGCCGACGATGCGCTCGCCGCGGCCTCGGGCATGGGCGCCCTCGCATCGGTGGTCTTCGCCCTGTGCTCGTCCGGGAGCCACATCGTCGCCCAACGGCAGCTGTACGCCGGCACACTCGCACTTCTTCAGGGGCCGTGCCGCCGACTCGGCATCGACGTGACCTTCGTCGACGTCGCCGAACCCGGAGCGTTCAGCGCAGCGGTCGTACCTGGGCAGACGATGCTGGTGATCGCCGAATCGCCCTCGAACCCGCTTCTCGAGCTCGCCGACCTCGACGAGCTCGGTGCGATTCGTGGACCGTTCACCCTCGTCGACTCGACCTTCGCCACGCCGCTCGGCCAACAGCCGCTGCAGCACGGCGTCGATCTCGTCGTCCACTCGGCAACCAAGGGCATCGCTGGACACAACGACGCCACGCTCGGCGTCGTCGCTGGCGAGCGCGAACTGCTCGACGAGATCTGGGGATACGCCGTGCTGCACGGAGCGACGCCGTCGCCGTTCGACGCGTTGAACGCACTGCGCGGTCTGCGCACGCTCGGCGTGCGCACCAGGCACCAGACCGACGCGGCGCGCTCGCTGGCGGTGGCCCTGGCCGATCATCCCGCCGTTCACACCGTGTGTTACCCGGGCCTGAGCGAGCACCCCCAACACGGCCTGGCGATGAAGCAGATGACGAGCTTCGGCACCGTGCTCGCCTTCGAGCTCACCGACCGGGCAACCGTGGCGGCGTTCTTCGATCGCTTGCAGCTCGCCCGAGTGGCGACGTCGCTCGGTGGACCCGAAACCCTCGTGTGTCACCCGGCGACATCAACCCACGTCGGCCTGACACCAGACGAGCAGGCGCGCACGGGCGTCACCGACGGTCTCGTGCGCGTGTCGGTCGGACTGGAGGATCCCCACGACATCGTCGGCGACATCGAACGGGCCCTCAGCGCACCCAGCGGCAAAGGGTGAGAGACTCGCGGCATGGCCCGCGTGTCCGTCAGCAACAACACCGAGCGTTCGCGTTACGAGCTCCATCGCGACGGCGAGCTGTGCTCGTTCGGCGACTATCGGTGGTCCGACAACGTCGTCGCCGTGTTCCATGTGGAGACCCTCCCGGAGCACCGCGGCGAGGGCAACGCCGACATCTTGATGGCCGGGATCCTCGACGATCTACGTTCGTTGGGCGCCAAGATTCGCCCGAGCTGTCCGTTCGCGGCGAGCTACGTGTCGGAGCACCCCGAGCACCACGACCTGGTTGCCGGCTGACGATGTGTCGCAATATCACCGCCCTGCGCGGACTCGAACCGGCGGCGACGCCCGAGGAGATCGAGGCTGCCGCGCTGCAGTTCGTGCGCAAGGTCGGGGCGATCCAGCAGGTGTCGGCAACGACCCAGACGGCGGTTGACGAAGCAGTCGCGGAGATCGCCGAAGCGACGACCAGGCTCCTCGATCAGCTCCCGCCGCGGCGCTCACCGCCGCGCACGGAGCCTCCGCTCCGACGGATCGCCCGGCGTGCGCAGTAGCGCGTCACGGCGCTCGCTTCAGGAGTAGTACGGGTTCTCGCCGGTGGAGTGATCGGTGAGGTCGCGTACCCGCTCGACCTCGTCGATGGCCTCGACGAGCATGGTCTGCACGCCTTCGAGCATGGTCATCTTGCTCATCGAGCAGCCATGGCAGCCGCCGCCCATCGTGAGGTATGCCGTGCCTTCACCGTCGTGGCCGACATAGGTGACGAACCCGCCGTGGGATGCCAATGCCGGATTGACGTCGCCGGCGATCATTGCCTCGATCGTGGCGGACAGCTCATCGCCGACGGTGAGCCCATCGACGGACGGGGCCGACGGCCGGTTCGGGTTACGGATCACGAGACCCTGGGTGGTCGTGTAGTCGAGTGTTGCGCCGGTGAGCAGTCCGACATCGTCGCCGGGGATGATCACCTTGAGCCCGTCGTGCGTGCGGACCTCGTCGGTGAACGCTGCGGTGAGGTATTCGTCGAAGGCCAGGTCGTAGCGAAACTCTTCACCGGGTTGGCTGGCGATGGCCAGACGGAGACCGAGCTTGTCGGCATCTGGCTCGTCGTCGCGCAACTCGCGGAGGTGGTCGAGCGCGTCCGGCGTGACCGTGATGATCGGTTCGCTGACCGTGCTATCGGACGACGTCTCCGCAGCCATCGCTTCGAGTGGACTCATGGTTCGAGACTACCCCTACGACCTGCGAAACACGATTCGTATGTTGCCCCGCCCGTTCCTTCGCCGCGCCCAACCGACACGGCAACAGACACGGCAACAGACACGGCGCGCGTTGCGGTGTCGTGACAGGATGCGGCCATGCGGATCCTCGTGACCAACGACGACGGAATCGACTCGCTCGGCTTGCACGAGTTGGCCCGGGCGATGACCGAGCTCGCCGGGGACCACGAGATCGTCGTGGCCGCGCCGGACCGCGAGTACTCGGGTGCCGCCGCCTCCGTCGGCGCGCTGCACTTGATCCAACCGGAAGTGCACGTCAGCTCGATCGACGGCCTCGACGTCGATGCGGTGTGGTCGGTCACCGGTCCGCCAGCGTTGTGCGTCTTCTTCGCCCGCCTCGGTGCATTCGGCGACCGCTTCGATCTGGTGGTCTCCGGGATCAACCCGGGCGCCAATGTGGGCCGCGCGGTGTACCACTCGGGCACGGTCGGCGCTGCACTCACCGCGCGCAACGGCGCCGTCACCGGCGTGGCGGTGAGCCAAGCGGTCAGCGGCTTCGGTGTCGAGGGCCAGGGTTGGGACGACGCACTCGCCAATCAGAAGTGGCGCACTGCGGCGGTGGTCGGCCGGCAGGTCGTCCAGAGTGTCATCGACGAACCCCCGAGCACGGCGCTGGTGATCAACGTCAATGTCCCCAACCTCGAGGTCGACGAGATAAAAGGATGGCGCCACGCCACCGTCGGGATGCAGCCGCCGCGTTCGATGGCCAAGGCGCGGCTCGATCCCATCGTTGGCAAGCAGGGCGCGTTCACCGTAGAGATGGGATGGGGCGACGAACGCGATCTCGCCCCCGAAACCGACGGCGGCGCCGTCGAGCGTGGTCATGTCGCCGTGACATATCTGTCGCGCTTCGACCACGTCCCCGAGGAGGAACACTCGGCCACAACCAAGGCCCTCGACGCACTCCTCGACTGAGGAGCCCGCTACGGTCGCAGCGTGCGCGGCGGCGATCGCTCCATCGAGATCGTGACGGGCTACCTCCAGTCGTTCGCCGGGGGCGACCCGGATCGCATCGCCGACTACGTCGCCGAGGGCTTCCACAACGAACATCTCAGTGCGCTCGGATCCGGCTGTGTGGGCCGCGCCGAGTACCGGCGGCGTCTCCCCCACTTCCTCGAATCGTTCGCCGACCGCTCGTACCAAGTAATCGACGTCGTCGAACAACAACGTTAATCAATCGACTCGATCGTCGTTCGTTACCGCTTCTTGGCCACCTACGAGGGCGTGCGCATCGACATCCCCGGCGTGATGTGGTTCGCCGTGCGCGATGGCGCAATCACGCGGCGCACCGACGTGTGGGATTCGATGACGTTTCTCGAACAGACCGGGCAAGCCCCCGGCTAGCCCAGCTCAGCCGGTCCACAGTTCGGTGTCGGGGTGGAACTGGCTCCAGGCGAACCAGAACGCTTCGTGCGCCGAGAGTTCCTCGCCACTCGTTGCGTCGACTGCGACCAGTCCGTCACCGGACGCTTCGAGGCGGACGCCGGCGAACTCCACGGCACCGCCGGCGTCGATCGTGTCGGAGGCCAGGTCGGAGGGGAACGCGACGGGTGTGCCATCGGCGGTGATCACGCCAACGACGAACTCCTGCACGCCAAGCTCGCCGTCGACGTCGCCGATCGGGAAGATCGGGCCGTCGTCATCGCGCCCGCGCAGCGGGTCGGGGTCGTAGCTGCGGCCGATTCCACCGTCTTCGGCGATGATCATCGTGGTGGGGTGTTCGGCCTTCCATTCACCCCACGTGGAGCGAACCACCGTGGTCTCTTCGAGCGTGATGCCCTCGTCCTGCAGCGGGCCGGAGACGGCGTCGCCGGTGAACGTGTCGAACACCGACTGGGTGCGCAGGTCGTACATCACCTTGTTCGATCGCGACAGCAACCCCGATGTGCGTAGGACGGGCTCGTCGGCAGCACCGGTGTTGTCGGTGAAGTAGGCCTGGGCTGAGCCGCACAACGTGCAATACGGGATGCCCAGTCGACGGTCGCCGAGTGTGAGGTTGAACATCTCGTGGATCTCGGCGATGTTGAGCGGGATCGCCAGGGCGTCGTCGCCGACAACGATGCCAAACACGGTGGCGTCGTCGGGGTACCAGTCGCCGGCGGCGGCGTCGGTGGTCGCCGGATCGTCGAGCGCCGGAATGCAGCCTCCCGGGCAACCGTTCGGATCGCCGAGCTCGCGATCGTCGATGAACACGCCGCCCCAGCTCAGGTATCGCCAATCGATGTCGGCGTCAGGATCGGCGAAAAAGGGCGCCCAGGCCGGCTCGATCAACTGGAACAATTCGCCCTTTTGCTCCTGGTAGCCGGGGTAGTCGGGTGTATCCCAGGCGATGAGGTGATTGGTCACGCTGAGCCACGGTGTGCGCTCGGCGTCGGGGTCATCGGCGATCGACACGCCGGTGAGCGCTTCGAAGGCGTCGACCAGCCGGTCGGCATCGGAGGGCCCTGCAAAGCGCAGCAGGTCGGCGGCATACCACGCATGTCGGGTGTCACCAGTGGTTGCCAACTCGTCGATGGCGACCGGGTTGAACGCCCCACCGCGGATGCCTTCGTTGATGTCGGCGATCGTTGCCGCGGCCGCAACGTTCTCTTCGTCGGCGTCGGGGCTGGCTGGTGCGTCCGGATAGTCGAAGGGCACGAACGGCCGCGGCGTCGCCGGCTCGGCGTCGGCGTCTCCGGCATCGGTGACACCGACATCGTCTCCGGCATCGTCGTTGTCGTCGCCGCCGCAGGCGACGAACAGCAGCGCGGCGCAGATGCCCAGCGCTCCGGCGCGCCGCAGGCGTCGATGGACCCCTTGCGGAGCCGTTCTGCTGGTCTGGGGGGTCATGCATCGGAGGTTACGGACGGGCTCGATCGACGCCCCGGCACGACTGCGGAACATGCTCGAAAACCGTGCTCCGCTCCGCCGATTCGGCCGTTCATCAGGCACGCTGTAGCCATGACCGA
The DNA here is from genome assembly GCA_039194665.1 of Actinomycetota bacterium. Taxonomy (GTDB): domain Bacteria; phylum Actinomycetota; class Acidimicrobiia; order Acidimicrobiales; family Ilumatobacteraceae; genus JABSQH01. Next base: position 8,525 of record JBCCVW010000007.1, on the reverse strand, counting down.
TCAAGCCCACTCCCGGGTGCCCACCGACGAAGAGCTCCGGGCGCGGCTCACGCCGCTGCAATACGAGGTCACCCAACGCGCCGGAACCGAGCGCGCCTTCACGGGCATCTACCACGACTTCAAAGACGATGGCATGTACCACTGCGTCGTCTGCGACGAGCCGCTGTTCTCCTCCGATGCCAAATACGACTCGGGTTCGGGATGGCCGAGCTTCTACGAGGCGATCGACGACGCCAAGGTGGTGTTGAAAGAGGACCGCTCACACGGCATGGTGCGGATCGAAGTGGTGTGTGCCACCTGCGGCGCCCACCTCGGGCACGTCTTCCCTGACGGGCCGCACCCGACCGGCGACCGCTACTGCATGAACTCGGCGTCGTTGCAGCACCGGCCTGGTGATGCCGACGACGAAAACAGCGACGACGCCGCCGTCAACACCGCATCGACGTCAACCGATTCATAGACTCGGCCGCCGTGCCTGCTGCGGTGGTCGACTGGGGAACCGACGAAAACGCGCTCACATCAACCGTCAGCGCCCTGGTCGGACCGAAGAACGGTGCATACCCCGCCGTCAACAGCTTGTTGGTGCGCGGGGCGGGCGAGTCCGTGATCATCGACCCGGGCATCACCGTCGTCGAGCGCGGCGGCGCGCCGGTGCCGATCGATGCGGTGATCAACAGCCACAGCCACGAGGACCACCTCGCCGGCAACGGGCTGTTCGACGACGCACGGGTGCACATCCACCACGACGACCTGCCAGGCGCACGAAGCCTCGACGGACTCATGGCGGTGTACGGACTGCCGGATGACGCACGGGCGGCCTTCGAGCCGGCGATCGTCGACGAGTTTCACTACTCGCCGCGGCCCGACGCCGCCGGCTTCAGCGACGGGCACGTGTTCGATCTGGGCGGCGTGTCGATCGAAGCCGTGCATCTACCCGGTCACACGAGAGGGCACAGCGGGTTCCGCGTCGACGGCGTGTTCTACCTGTCCGATATCGACCTCACCGGGTTCGGCCCGTACTACGGCGACGCCTGGAGCGACCTCGACGACTTCATCGAGAGCCTGGCGAAGGTGCGCACCGAAGACGCTCACGCCTACGTCACCTCACACCACAAGGGGATCATCGAGGACCGGACGACGTTCGTCGAGATGGTCGACGCGTTCGGCGGGGTGATCGATCGCCGCGACGCCGAGATGCGCGAGTTCCTCGCCGAACCACACACCATCGCCGAGATGGCCGCCCGCCGGTTCATCTATCGACCACACGTGGAGATGCCCTTCGTCGAGTCGGTCGAGCGGCGCAGCGCACAGCTGCACGTCGACCGCATGCTGCGCCACGGCGCGGCGACCGAGGTCGAACCGGGCCGCTTCCAAGCTGCGTGACGTGCGCTGCGGACGACTGCGCCCGCGCCGGGTAGACCGGTGGCCATGACGCCTGAGTTCGTAACGGTCGAGGCAGCCATCGGAAGCGACGGTGAGGGCCGCATCGGACGGCTCACGCTCAACCAGCCCGACCGCCTCAACCCGCTCGGCAACGATGCGATGACCGAGCTGATCGCTGCGGCCCAGTGGTTCGACACCACCGGGGTGAGCGTGGTCGTGGTGCGCGGTGCCGGTCGTGCGTTCTCGGCCGGCTTCGATCTGCGCCAGTTCACCGGCGGCGAGCCAGCGATTGCAGTCGACCAGCGCACGGCCCACGAGCTCGGCTGGCGGATGGCCGAGACTGTCGAGCGCATGCGGGCGGTGACGATCGCCGCCATCGACGGGCCGTGCATCGGCGGCGGGGTCGTGCTCGCATCGGCGTGCGACCTGCGTATCGCCACCCGCGATTCGGTGTTCGCCATTCCCGAAGTCGATCTGGGTATCCCGCTCACGTGGGGCGGGATTCCCCGTTTGGTACGCGACATCGGGCCGACCATGACCCGCGAGCTGGTGTTGACGTGCCGCCGATTCGGCGCCGACGAGGCGTACCGCATCGGATTTCTCAACCGCGTCGTCGACGCGCTCGACCCGACGGTGGATGAACTCGTCGAGTCGCTGAGCCTCAAGGCACCGTCGGTGGTCGCAGCGACAAAGCGTCAGGTGCGCGACACGCTCGAGCGCATGGCGCCGACGAGTGATGCCTGGGCTGGCGCCGACCTCCTCGACGCGGCACGCCACGACCCCGAGGCACGCGCCGCCGCCGAGGCCTACCTCAACCGCCGCTCAGCGGGCTGAGAGCGCGACGCACCGGCCGCGCCCCTTCTGACGTCATCCCGTTGACTTTCGTACGTTGTACGATTATTGTCGTACTAAGTACGACACTAGAGGATCACCCATGACTGCTGCCACCCGCACCCCCCACTCCGCCCAGCTCACCGCTCCGAACATCCCCACCACGATGCGCGCCGCCGTCCGCCATCGGTACGGCGGCCCCGACGTGGTGTCGACCGAGACCACGTCGACACCCACTCCCGGCGCCGGTGAGGTGCTGCTCAAGGTGCGCGCCGCCGGACTCGACCGCGGCGTGTGGCACGTGATGGCCGGACTCCCGCTGATCGCGCGCGCGTCGTTCGGTCTCACTCGACCGAAGCAGCCCGTGCTCGGCCTCGACGTCGCCGGAACCGTCGTCGCCCTCGGCGACGGTGTCTCGGAGTTAGCCATCGGTGACGAGGTGATGGGCATCGCCGACGGTTCGTTCGCCGACTACGCCACGGCGTCGGTCGACAAGCTGGTCGCTCGACCCGACGGTGTCGATCCGCTCACCGCAGCGGCGAGCACGGTGTCGGGGATCACGGCGCTGCAAGCGCTCACCACCGTGGGCCACGTCGAACCCGGCCAGCACGTGCTGGTACTCGGTGCGTCGGGTGGCGTCGGCTCGTTCGCCGTACAGATCGCCGCCGCGCACGGCGCCCACGTGACCGGGGTGGCGAGTGCCGCCAAACTCGACGCAGTGCGCTCGTTCGGTGCCGAGCAGGCCGTCGACTATCGAACCGACGACCTCTCTGACCATGCGGGGCGATACGACCTCGTGCTCGACATCGGCGGACGACGCAGCGTGCGCGCGCTGCGCCGGCTCGCGCCAACCGGCACGCTCGTGATCGTCGGCGGCGAAGACGGTGGACGGGTCACCGGCGGCATCGGACGACAGCTGCGGGCCGCCGCGCTCTCGCCGTTCGTGAAGCAGCGTCTGGTGTTCTTCATCAGCGAGGAGAGTCGGACCTACATCGAGCCACTCGTCGACCACGTGGCGTCTGGGACTGTCGTACCGTTGATCGGCGATCGCGTCGACCTCGATGGCGTCCGGGCCGCGATCGAGAGATTGACCGATGGTCGCGCCGTCGGCAAGACCGTCGTGGGCATCGGCGACGACGAGCAGGGAGCGCCTCAGTCGCCAGCGTGCGGGTGACGAGCCGAGTACTCGACTGACTCCCTGAGGAACGCGGCGATCAGCTCATCGACCGTCGACGCTGACGTGAGCTCATGCACGCTCACGGGTGCTTCGTCCGCGGTGGTTGCTGGGGGCGCAGCGATCTTGTCGGCGAGTTCATCGATGCTGTCGGCGAGCACGTATGCAGCTGCGCCGCCGCGCAAGATCCGCTTGACCGGGCCTGCGATCTCGACACCGAACTCCCAGTCGTCGAGCTCCACCACCACCACTCGAGCGCCGCCGTACTTCCGGCCGAGCGCGGCGATCAGCTGCGGACTGCACGCAGGCGTCAACACGAGATCCGGGTGGTCGCAGGGCTCTCGGACGTCGAGCACGCGAGCGCCGAGTCGTTCGGCCAGGCGCTCACGTGCGGGGCGCTTCAACGGCAACGCTGTGACGACTGTGCGCTGCGGCGCCAGTACCTCGACGTCGTCGGTTGTGCGCTCGATCGCCATCACGTCACCCTGCCCACCACAGTAGAGCGCCGTCGGTCTCCGTTGTCAGCGTCCCAGGCCGAAGAACTCGTCGTTCGGGCGGATCCCGGCGAAGTTGGCGTAGCGATTCGACAGAGCAAAGAGCGCGGTGATGGCACCGATGTCCCAGATCTCGTCATCGGTGAAGCCGTTGTTGCGCATCTGTTCGAGATCGCCGTCGGTGATGTTCGCCGAGTCATGTGCGATCTCGAGCGCGAAGTCCACGATCTGCCGTTCACGGTCGGACAGATCGGCCTTGGCCGGATTGACCGCAACCTGGTCTGCGAGCACCGGATTCTTGGCACGGATGCGCAGTATTGCCCCGTGTGCGACAACGCAATAGAGGCAACGATTGGTGGCCGACGTGGCCACCACGATCAACTCGCGCTCGGCCTTCGAGAGGCCGTCGCTCTTGTCCATGAGCGCGTCGTGGAAGGCGAAGAATGCTCGGAACTCGGCCGGTCGGTTGGCGAACGCGAGGAACACGTTCGGCACGAACCCCGACTTCTCCTGCACTGCGAGGATGGTCTGGCGGATGTCGTCGGGCACGGCCTCCAGATCTGGAACGTCGAAGCGGGAGATCGGCTGCTCACTCATCGCTGCGAGCTTCGCGCAGCACAGCCCACTGCGGCGCGCTCGATGCTGGTTCGGGCATGTTGCGTTATCAGCAAATGACGCCGTCAGTGGTGGAAGTGGGCGCGTTGTCCCGCATGGTCGAAGGTCATCACGACCTCCGCCGGTTCACCGATGGCGGTGATTGCGTGCGGCGTCATCGTGCTGTACTCGGCTGCTTCGCCGGTTTCGATGTCGATCCGACGATCACCGAGCCACAACCGCACCGCGCCGTGAACCACCACGAACCAGACGTGGCCGGCATGGATGCGCTGCACCGGAGGCTCGGTGGTGGGCTCGTAGCGGATCTTGAGGGCGACGGTGCGACCGTCCGCCCGGCTCAACAACCACGTGGTCATCGTGCCGTCGCGACTCGGAGTTGGCCGGATCACCACATCGTCGTCGTCATCGGTGGCGAGCAGTGTGTCGAGGCTTACCTGCAACGCTTCGGCAAGCGACTTCAACACGTCGAGACTGAGGGTCCGCTTCCCGGTTTCGACGCGGCTGATCGTCGATGGGTTGAGTCCCGTCTTCTCAGCCAGATCACCGAGTGAGTAGCCCATCGTCGTGCGCAGACTGCGCAGACGCGTGCGCACCGTTTCTTCGACTTCGCTCAACCGAAACCAACCCCTCTTCCTTCGACAGTCTTGACAATTCCGCAAGACACCTTGCGAAAGTAAGAGTTCACCATATCGTCGACGCATGGTCGAATACGGACGCAACGAGCAAGCGCAGCACACCTACGAGTCGCCGCCGACACTGGAGCGGCACTGTGACGTTGTCGTGGTTGGCGGATCGGCGGCTGGGCTCGCCGCTGCGCTGCAACTCGTACGCCAACGTCGGTCGGTGATCGTCATCGACGACGGCACACCGCGCAATGCGCCGGCCGCGCACATGCACGGGTACCTCGGTTGGGATGGAGCGCCACCGGTGGACTTGATCGATCGAGGCCGTGCTGAGGTCCGCTCATACGGCGGAGAGGTACTCACTGGACGAGTACGCCAGGTCGAACGCCACGACGATGGCACGTTCCGCGTCGAGGTCGGCGGTGGCCACAGAGTGATCGCGCGACGGGTGCTGGCGGCGACCGGGTTGGTCGATGTCTTGCCCGATATCGATGGTCTCGCGGATCACTGGGGCGCCGACGTGATCCACTGTCCGTTCTGCCATGGGTACGAAGTGCGGGACCAGCGCATCGTGCAGATCGTCGCCCATCCGCTTGGTTTCCATCCATCAGCGGTGTTCCGCCACCTCACCGAGCAGCTGACGATCGTGGTGCACGACGCCGATGCCGCCAACGACGAACGGATCGACGAACTCATCGCGGACGGCGTCGAGGTCGTGCGCGCCGCAGCGCTGCGCATCGTTGCCGACTCGAGCGGACGGGTGAACGGCGTTGAACTCGCCGATGGACGGCTGATCCCCGCCGACGCAGTAGTGATCACGCCAACCTTTCGCCCACGCGCCGAGGCCCTCGCCGCCACGGGGCTGACCGCCGCACCACACGACTCAGGTGCCGGCGAGATCGTGACGGTCGATCCAACGGGACACACCGCGGTCCCAGGACTGTATGCCGCCGGAAACCTCGTCGATCCCACGTTGCAGGTACTCCAGGCGGCGGCACAGGGTGGCCGCGTCGGCGCGATGATCGCGTTCGACCTCGCTGAGAGTGACCTGCGCACCGCCGGGCGTGTCTCGGGCGCTCAGGCCGATTGGGACCACCGCTACGGCGGCGATGAACACGTGTGGAGCGGCAACCCCAACGGCACTCTCGTGGCCGAGGTCGCCGACCTCACACCAGGGCGGGTGTTGGACATCGGGGCAGGCGAGGGCGGCGATGCGGTATGGCTCGCCGAGGAGGGGTGGACGGTGACCGCCAACGACATCTCGGAGCGTGCGCTGGCGCGCGTGTCGGCAGTCGCGGAACAGCGCGACCTCGCGATCGAGTGTCTGCATATCGACGCAAACGCGCGCGACGCGTTCGTTGGCCGCCACTTCGACCTGGTGTCGATGCAATACGGCTCGATTCACCGCACACCCGAGCAGCGGGGATTGTCGAATCTCCTCGATGCGGTCGCCCCGGGCGGCACGTTGCTCGTGGTCGGGCACGACCTCACGCCATGGAGTCATCCGATCGATGTCGACGAACAGACGCGTATGTTCGACCCAGGCGGTTTCGTCGGCATCGATGAAATCGCGGCGGCACTCGCCGATCGACCCGGATGGCAAATCGAACGCCACGAAACCCGCCCTCGGCCACCCGGCGCGGCATCTGCTCACCACCATGTGGACGATGTCGTCCTGCGCGCCCAGCGCATCATCGAGTGAGGGGCAGCGCCAGCGTCATTCGCGCACTGTAAGACAGCGCACGAAGTAGGTCGCTTGCTCCTCACGCACCAGCATCGCGCGCTCGGCGATCACCTCCGAGACCAAGCCGCCTTCGGCGATCAGCTCGTCGAGATACTCGACATCACCGCTGGTGCCGAAGAACAGCAGCACCTCGCCCCCGGGCCGCAGACGCGACGCAACTTCGCTCAAGAAGCGCCGCAACGACTCGTAGTTTTCGTCGGCGACAGCGCGCTCCAGCAGGTCGCGCGGCCGGAACCAGCGGAACGGCGGATCGATCACGATGAGATCGAAGTCGCGTCGACATGTTCGAACACGTCGCTAACACGCGCGTCGACACGATCACCGACGCCGTTGCGTGCGGCGTTCGCCGCGGTCGTCTCGACGGCGATCGGGTTTACGTCGACGGCGACCACCTCGCGTGCGGTCTGTGCGGCCAGGATGGCATTGGCACCGGCGCCGCTACCCATGTCGAGCACCCGATGGCCTGCGGCGACCCGGGCGCGCACCTCACCGCCGAGGAGGTCAGAGGTGGGGGTCGGAGGAAACACCTGCTCGGGGATCTGTAAATCGAGACCGAGATACGTCACCGAGTGCGCGCCGAGCGCGTGCAGCTGATCGGACGCGTCGTCGTGCCACTGCCGGAGCAGGTCGACCCGTTCGGGCGACATCCGTGGTCGATACCCATCCATTCACCAACGGTAGAACCGCCGACGGAGGCGAGCGCGCCCGATACCGCAGCGGCAGACAATTGGGCGTCAGATCACGTCGTCGTCGACCGGCGCGCGGTCGAAGGTGCGCCATGCGGTCGAGAGGCGCACCATGGCCTCTGCCAAGACCGGGGCAGACGCTGTGAATGGGACCCGCAGATTCGAGCCATCGACGTTGCGAGCATCGAAGGCCTTACCGGAAGCGAGCGACACGCCGTGACGCGCCGCATGCTGAGCGAAGGCACCTGCGGACGCGTTGTCCGGCAGCGTCACCCAGACCGACAGCCCGCCACGCACCGGGGTGTAGGTCCACTCGTCGAGGTCGGAGTGCAGCGCGCTGATCACGATGTCGGCCAGAGGGCGGAGTTGCTCAAGTCGCTCCTCGACGAGCTCCTCGTAGCGGTCGACGATGGTGATCCCGAGCAGCTGGCTGAGCGCCGGAGTGTTCATATCGGCCACCGCTTTGTGCGACCGCAGCTGGTTGATGACCTGCGCGTCGCCACGGATCCATCCGAGACGCAGTCCGGGCCAGGCCACCTTGCAGATCGAGCCAGCGGTGAGCCCGTATCCGCCGGTGTCGTACTGATCGACGGCCGGGAGCAGGCGCCGATCGAATCCCAAGTCGGCGGAGACGCGATCTTCCATGACCGGCACCCGGTGTCGCCGAGCGATCTCGGCCACCGCAGCCACGCGATCTTCGGCGAGGCGGGTCCCTGTCGGGTTTTGGTGCTGCGGATTCAGGGCGATCAAGCTCGGGCGGTATCTCGCAACCTTCGCCGCCAGGTCGTCGACGACAACACCGCCCGCATCGAGCAACACCGCCTCGAACCGAGCGCCAAGTTGCAGTACCGCATCGACCAGGCCAGGCCATGTGGTTTCTTCACCGAGCACGACATCGCCGGGCTTGACCATCGACGAGATGGTGAGCGAGATGGCTTGCTGGGCACCCGTGGTCACCAGTATCTGATGTGGCGC